>CAJOQT010000020.1 GCA_905236875.1 uncultured Prevotella sp.
CCTTTTTCGTGATCCGCTTGGGGCTCGAACCCAAGACCCCAACATTAAAAGTGTTGTGCTCTACCAGCTGAGCTAGCGGATCGACCTATAGGGCTATTTTTTGAAATCGACTGCAAAGGTACGACGATTTTTTGAATTGACCAAATTTATTCGTATTTTTCTTATTCTGTCGGACCTTTATAGGGAGTAATGTCAGGATTCTCGCCAGTATAATCGCTGCCAGCGGGTATGGTCGTGCGGATGGTGCCGTCCTGATATTCACGCTGCATGGGACCTACATGTAGTAGGAAGTCGTTGAAGTTGACCGTTGGAATGACGACCCCAAAGATGCCGACTCCCACACGTATTCCTTCCGGGCGGAAGTTGTTGTGGATATAGGCGGTGGCATACAAGGAGTGACGGTAGATCTCCAGTTTGTTATACTGGTAGAAAGCATCCATCAGTTCCTTGTCACGTGCTGTGCTGTCGGCATCAGTAAACATGTGGATGATGTTTCCGATAGCATCGTCGAGTTGGTCACCCTGTATGCTGTCGTTCTCCTGAATGCACTGTCGGATGTTGTCGGTCATTTCCTTTCGCATCTTCTTCTCTGATGGTACGGTGAAGAGTGCGATGATGGCCATGATGAGCATGATGCCTATCAGGATAATGAATTTTCCTAAACAACTGTGGTAGAACATCTGTCCTACGTTCTCTTTTGTTCTGTAAGTTCCTCTGTCTGGTTGATGCATGTCTTTGTATTGTTAAGATTTGTTATGGATTAAGTTCATGAATTCTTGTCGTGTCTTCGCCTGATTGAATGCTCCGCAGAAGTCGCTTGTGGTCGTGATGGAGTTCTGTTTCTCCACTCCGCGCATCTGCATACACATGTGTCTTGCCTCAACAACGACCATCACGCCCAAAGGATGCAATGTCTGTTGTATGCATTCCTTGATTTGCAGTGTCATTCGCTCCTGTACTTGCAGGCGATGAGAGTAGATGTCAACGACGCGGGCTATCTTGCTCAGCCCCGTGATGTAGCCATTGGGGATATAGGCAACGTGGACTTTGCCGTAGAAGGGCAGTATGTGATGTTCGCAGAGAGAGAAGAAGTCAATGTCCTTGACAATGACCATTTGGGAATAGTCTTCCTTGAATAGCGCATCCTTCAGCACTTGGTGTGCGTCCATCTCATAGCCGCGTGTCAGTACCTGCATGGCTTTTGCCACCCGTAATGGGGTCTTCTGCAGTCCCTCACGTGTGGGGTCTTCGCCCAGCAGTCTGATGATGTCCTGATAGTGCAAGGCCAGTTCGTCGAGTCCTTCACGATAGGTGACGTTATCGGTCAGCGATGCATCGGGTTCCAGTTTCATGATAGCGTATGATTTTGTCGTTGTTAGCGTACGGTGACTTTTGCCTTGACGATAAGTGCCTGGCTATAGCCCATGCTCTTGATGGAGCGTAGCATTTGTTCTGCCTCTTCACGGGTACGGTAGTTGCCTACGTAGCATATCCATCGGGGAGGGTAGAAGTGTGCCGAGACGGCGACGTTGGGGAATCTTCCCTTGATGTCGTTAGCTGCTCTTTCTGCCCGTTTGCGGTCTTCGCGGCTATTGCCTCCGGCGTATGCTTGTATGCGGAAACCATTGACAGTACGACGATTACGCGGAGATTGCGGTGTCGTCGTAGCGCCTGGAGTAGTGCTTGTTATACTGTCGTTGGGAGCCGTTGATTGTGGCGTTCTGGCCGGCGTGGAAGGTGTGTGGCCTGTTGTGCCAGACGGCCTGCGGTCTTCAGGCTTCACCGTGCTCTGTGGGTCGAGTACGAGTGCGTTGATTGTGGAGTCCTGATGAACAGTGACTCGTCCCTGTCCATCGACCGGCTCTTGCAGACGGTCGAGGAAGGTCTGTGCAGCGATATTTAAAGGTAAAAAGGTAAAAAGGTAAAAAGGTAAAACCTTGCATACCCCTTTTACCAATGAAACATTTCTTTTTGTCATACGCAGTGTCCTTTCCTTTTTACTTTTTCACCTTTTAGCCTTCTTTTTTATTTTCTTACCTTTATCCTTTACTTTTTCCAGGCATCGATGATACCCTTGAAGTCGGCAGCCTTCAGCGAGGCACCGCCAATGAGTCCACCGTCAATGTCAGGCTTGGCAAACAGCTCAGGAGCGTTTGAAGCCTTGCAGCTACCGCCATAGAGGATGGTGGTGTCGTCGGCAACGGCCTCTCCGTACTTCTCGGCGATGATGCTGCGGATATAGGCGTGAATCTCCTCTGCCTGCTCAGCGGTAGCTGTCTTGCCGGTTCCGATGGCCCAGATGGGTTCGTAGGCGATAACAATCTTACGGAAGTCCTCTTCGCTGAGGTTGCAGACGCTACCCTCGAGTTCAGCCTTTACCACTTCGTTCTGCTTGCCGGCCTCGCGCTCTTCGAGCGACTCACCAATGCAGAAGATGACTTTCAGGTCGTTCTTCTGTGCCAGCAGCACTTTTTCCTTCAGAATCTCGGGTGTCTCCTTGTAGTACTCACGGCGCTCGCTATGACCGAGGATAACATACTGGGCACCAGTGCTCTTCACCATCTCGGCACTTACCTCACCAGTGAAGGCTCCCTTTTCTTTGTCAGCACAGTTCTCAGCACCCAGACCAATGATGTCCTGATCAAGGAACTGGGCAATACTTGCCAGATGAATGAACGGGGTGCAGATCACTACACCGCAGTTGGGCTTGTCAGCCTTTAGCGTCTCGTTGAGCTCCTTTGCCAGAGCAATACCGTCTTGCAGGTTCATGTTCATCTTCCAGTTGCCTGCAACAATTTTCTTTCTCATTTTACTTACTTTTTTATTAGTTGGGTTATTATCGTCTTTTTTTTCAGGGTTTCCTGTCGTTTCGGATGGTTCTGTCTTCTGCCTCTTGCTGGAACGAATCCACCGGCTCCATGCCAACAGCCGGTCGGCAATGGTGAGCAGTAACAGTGGCAGCACATACCATAACAGTACGGTGACTATTTTCCTCGTTATGGAGTCTTCAGGCATCTTTCCCAGTTCCAGCTGCTCCAACGGCTTGTCGAGCGCATATTCGTCTGGCAGTCTGTTGTGGCTCCACTTGCGGATGATGGTGCCTTCCTTGAGCAGCAGCATACCGGGATTGCTGCGTATGATAGTCTTCAGTGTCGTTTCGTCTGTCAATGCAAAAGGATATTCTGCCCCAGTGATGTCGCGCCACCGGCTGATGCCTTGTTCGCTACTTGCCGTCAGACAATAGAATGGGTAGTTGTTGTCCTCTGCATACTCATAAATCTGGTTAATAAGGTCGAGCTCTGAATCGTCGGCTTTCTCCAGATGGGGCGATATGAGCAGGAACGTATAACCTTTTTGCGTTAAAACCTCCTCCGTCAGATCCTCACCTTCTGGCGTGGTGATGGAAAAGTTATGAATGAGTGGCACATAGCCTTTTTTTGTCTGAACAGTCCGGGTGTCTATGTAAGTCCATGTGGAGTCGGGATAGTTGTCGAGGTCGAATTCGCGTCGCTCCCCGTCCTTTTCCATGATGAATGTTGTCTCAAACTCCGGCTGCTCGGCTCCTTCAGGTATCTCCATGCCTTTCAGGATGTTGGCTCCCACATGGTAGGGGCGGAAGTCAAACGGTGGCAGGTCGTACAGTGAATAGCCAGCCGTAATGAGGATGAACAATGCCGTATAGTTAATGACGATCCACTGATTAGTGCGTGAAATAAACCGCATCATGTCAAGTGGCCAGATTGTCAAGACGATGGCACATCCCAATAGAATGATGTTCTTCAGCAGTGTCTGTCCGTTGGTCAGCACCAATGCGTCACCGAAGCATCCGCAGTCGCTTACCGGATCGGCAATATATATCCATACTGTCAGTGCCGTCATAATGCTCATCACGAGCAATAGCAACCGTGTAGTCAGTCTCCTATGGATGGCGAAGAGCAGGAAAATACCCAAGCAAAACTCCATCGCCGACAACAGTATTGAGGCAATCAGTGTGGCAATGTCGGGCACTAATGCCCCAAGATGCATGGCTTCGAGGTAGTCGTTCAACTTGTACTGTGTGCCTAGCGGATCAACGGCCTTGACATAACCTGACAGGATAAACGTCAGAGCCAGTATCAGGCGACAGAAGTTGACGAGTACTTTCCTCATTCCTCACTCAATTTTATAACGCCAAAGACTGCATAGTTGATGATATCCATGTAGTTGGCATCAATGCCTTCGCTGACCAGTGTTTGACCTTTCAGGTTCTCAATCTCCTTGATACGCTGTATCTTGGTCAGTATCAGGTCTGTATAGCTGCTGACCCGCATCGAGCGCCATGCCTCATCGTAGTCATGGTTCTTGCGTTTCATCAGTTCCAGGGCTTCCTTGGCATACTGGTCGTAGAGTCTCATTGCCTCCTCATTGCTTATATCGACGGTATCGGCAAAGCCGCGATTCAGTTGAATGAGTCCCACAATGCCATAGTTGATGAGGGCGATAAATTCGGGCCTGATGCCTTCGCCCACCAGCGACTCCTGCTTAATCTCAAGCGAACGGATGCGCTTGGCCTTGATAAACAGCTGGTCGGTCAGCGCTGTCGGGCGCAGGATACGCCATGAAGCGCCGTAGTCGTGCAGTTTGTTCTCAAAGAGCGTTCTGCATTCGGTCACAGCCTGTTCAAATTCTGCATTAGTATGTTCAAATCTATTCATTATCGGCTGCAAAATTACAAAATAAAGTGAAAAGCGAAGAGTGAAAGTGGGAAAAATTTACTTTCACAGGCAATTATTTTCTATCTTTCAAAGCTGTAGGGCCTTTTTTCGTCTTCATTTCCCAGCCTCTTCATGTTCTTTTTGCTTTCTGTGAATATAGCGTATTTTGGCACATTGTGTGTCAAAACGAACCTGTAGTGAATCGCGTTGCCTTCGTGCCTCCGTCATCTCTTCTTGTTTCTTGTTGACATCGGACTTGAGCCACTGGCCTGTCAGCAGCTCATGCTGCAGGACGTCATAGCGTTGTTTCGCCAACTCCAGCAACGAGTCGGTACGTGACAGGTCCTGTTGTGCCTGCTTCAACGAGGCATCCTGAAACAATTTCAGAGCCTCCTTGCGCTCCTCTATGGCCTTGGGGTGCTCATTGCGCAGACGTTCAATGGTATTGATGGCTTCGTCGTAGCGCCCTTCCTTGTATTCTTTCCGGGCTTTTTCGAGCAATGCCTTCGCCTCGTCGTTTTTCTTGAATAGCTGGCAACCAGTCAGTAATATGACTGTCAGCAGGCAAACTATGATGCTCTTCATGTCCGTTCCCCTTTATTCAAAGCCCCAGAACTCCACTTCCGAGATGCACAGGTCGTTCCACTTCTTGCCCTTGTAGAAACCGCCGTTCTCGGGTGTGTCGAATAACATGGTCACCATACCGATATAGTCGTTCCCCGGTTTGTTTAGGGGAATCTCCAGAATCTGCGGCTCTGGTGTGTCCTCCAGCGCTCCCTCATACAGGATGAAGCTTCCGTTGTCCTCCTCAGTCCTCAGTGACATGAACGTCACCCTTGCCGCTCTCGTGTTGTTCTTGAAGGCCTCCAGACTCTTGCCGTAGCCGTTGCGCACGATGATATGCGACAGCTTCCTGCACTCTATGGTGAAGTTGGGTCCGTACAGCTTGTCTTCGTCATATCCCGCCTTGTCCAAGCTCACGGCCCATGCTGTGCCATAGTTTCCGTCGCACAAGTTCTTGGCCTCGTAGCTGTTGCCGGCTTGTGGGGCCAGACTGTTGTGGTAGTTTACGCTGATGACCTTCAGGCGCTTGGCATCGTGGCGGTCGAAATGCTCATCCTCGGGGCTGTCCTCGTCGTCGGGGGCTGTCGTGAGTTCTTCCTGTTTGGTGTCTCCACCAAAGACCTTCTTGATAAGGCTTGTCGGTGACTGTCCTCCGCATGATACGAGCATTGCGGCAAATACAAAAATCAGTAGTTTACTTTTCATCTTTCTCATAAAATACATGACTAAATATTAAATGTCGATGCAAAGATACAAAATAGCGAGGACAATACAAAAAAATGACACAGTTTTTTCTTTTCTTGCCGAACCTGAAGTACAAATTGAACTAACATTGAGGCTATGCCTCTTAGTTAGGCTTCACCTCGGAAATGAAAATAAATGAGGATTTATTTTGCATTTCGCTCGGTTTGCACTAACTTTGCAGGCATGAAACTGTATTCCGACGAAGAACTGGCAGAGATACTTGATCAGGAAATCTTCCATCTGATTAGCGACGTGGCCGACGAGCTGGACTTAGAATGCTATGTGGTGGGCGGCTATGTGCGTGATATTTTCCTGGAGCGTCCCTCCGACGATATTGACGTAGTGGTGGTGGGCAAGCCTCACCCCCCGATCCCCTCTTCAAAGGATGAGGAGCAGCATCCCGTTAGTGTGGGTATTCTTGTAGCCGAGGCCTTGAAGAAGCGGTTGGGACGGAAAGCACACCTCAGCGTGTTCCGTAACTTTGGAACGGCGCAGGTGAAGGTTGCCCCCTCCAAACCTCCCCGAGGGGAGGCTCAAGACGTGTCGGATCTCCTCCCCAACGGGGAGGCCGGGAGGGGGCTTGAGGTGGAATTCGTCGGTGCCCGTCGTGAGAGCTACAGCCACGACTCCCGTAAGCCTATTGTGGAAGACGGCACACTGGAGGACGATCAGAACCGTCGGGACTTCACCATCAATGCAATGGCTATTTGCCTGAATAAGAAACGTTTTGGCGAACTGGTCGATCCGTTTAACGGGTTGGCAGACCTTGAGGACGGTATCATTGCCACGCCGCTTGACCCGGAGGTGACCTTCTCTGACGACCCGCTGCGTATGCTGCGTTGTGTCCGCTTTGCCACCCAACTGAACTTCCGTATCGAAGAGGAAACATTTGAGGCTCTGGAACGCATGGCTTCTCGTATAAAGATTGTTAGTGCTGAACGTATTGGCGTGGAGCTCAACAAAATCATGATGGCTCACCATCCGAGCATCGGCTTCGAATACCTGCAGCGTTCCGGACTGCTGAACATCATCCTGCCTGAAGTGGCAGCTCTCGACATCGTGGAACAGAAGAACGGACGTGCGCATAAAAACAATTTTTATCATACTCTGGAGGTGCTGGAGAACGTGGTCTCTCGAATGGATGCTCAACTCTGGTTCCGCTGGGCCGCCTTGCTTCACGACGTTGGGAAGACGAAGACCAAACGCTGGGATCCGGCTATCGGTTGGACGTTCCATAACCATAATTTTACGGGTGCGAAGATGGTTCCACAGATCTTCCGCCGGCTGGGGCTACCTCTTGATGCGAAGATGAAATATGTGCAGAAGATGGTTGATTTACACATGCGTCCCATCGTTATCGCCGACGAGGAGGTCACCGATTCTGCCGTCCGTCGTCTGTTGAACGATGCCGGTGAGGATATTGACGACCTGATGACGCTCTGCGAGGCAGACATCACGTCGAAAAACGAGGGGCGTAAGAAGATGTTTTTGGAGAACTTCCGCATGGTACGCGAGAAGTTGGCCGACCTGAAAGAGAAAGACTATAAGCGGCTGTTGCAGCCTGTTATCGACGGCAATGAGATCATGGAACTGTTCCACCTGCCACCCTGCCGTGATGTCGGCATACTCAAGCAGTACCTCAAGGATGCTGTGCTCGACAACCGTGTGCCGAATGAAAGGGAGCCGCTCATGAAGCTGCTTCTGGAAAAGGCAAAAACGTTAAATATTCAATATTGACCATTGCCAGCGGTTCCCCCGCTAACAATGTCAGTCTTCAATTTTGAGCTTTTTCAGTTTCAGCAATGCCTTGTCACGAATCTGGCGGACGCGTTCACGCTTCAGTCCCAGCTCCTGGCCAATCTCGGCCATCGTCATGTGGTTGCTTCCTATGCCGAAATAACGCGTAATAACAGACTGTTCGCGTTTGTTAAGCATACCGATGCCTTTCTGCATCTCTTCTGAAAGCGATACCTGTTCGAGGTGGGCGTCAGCCTGTGCCGCCTCCTTGTCTTCCAGTACGTTGAGCAGTGTGAAGTTGTTGTTGCTACCGATGGGCAATGACTCGTCCGTCGATAGGGTGGGGTCTTGCTTCTCCACTCGTGTGATGGCGCTTTCAATACTCTGACGGATGAAAGGTGCCGCAAAGGTGACAAAACGTTTGCCGTAGCTTGCATCAAACTTGGCTGCAGCTTTCATCAGTCCTATGTTTCCCTCGCTGATCAGATCGTCAGAAGAGATGGTTGAGCGTTCGTTGAGTGTAGCGAGCACAGGCGCATATTGTCGTGCTATTGTAATGACGTAGCGCAGATTGGCTGTTGCCAGTTTGTCGGCAGCCTGACGGTCGCCTTGTTGAATACGCGTAGCCAGTTCCAGCTCTTCCTCGTCGGTCAGTAGCGGCGTGTCGCCTATCTCGTCCAGATAGCGCTGCAGGGCGTCTCTTCCGGGCATGAGTTTCTTCTTTGTTGCCATATCATCAGGTTTTAGTTGGTGCAAAGATACGAATTAGTGAGAAGAAAACCAAAAGATTTTTGAGTTTTCTCGAACGGAAGTATCTTCGACCGTAGGTCAGAGATACGAAAGTTTTGCTAAAGACAATGCATTTTGACAAGAAAGGCAGACCTAAATATTGTTAAATGTATATTATATAATAGGTATGTGTGGGGGATTTTTTGTACTTTTGCAATTCAGGAACCATACGGATGGTCTCAAGTTTTCAAGATAAATAGTCTTTCGAAATAGTATAAACAGATATAAAAAACAAGTATGAAACAGAAGAAAATGCTATTGGTTGCAGCAGTTGCGGCCATGTTAGTATCATGTGGAGGAGGCGGTGGACGTCCCACTTTCGGTGACAACGAGTATCCCGTAGTGGCTGTTGGTACGTCAAGTGCTGATATGCAGACCACCTTCCCCGCAGTTATCAAAGGTGTGCAAGATGTGGAAATCCGTCCGAAGGCTTCGGGCTTCCTCACGCAGATTAACGTGAAAGAGGGTCAGACCGTGGGCGCTGGTCAGCTGTTATTTGTGATTGACAATGAGACCTATCAGGCTCAGGTACGTCAAGCTCAAGCCAGTGTCAATACGGCCACAGCCCAGTTGAACACGTTGAAGCTGACTTATGAGAATTCTCAGAAACTCCATGAGAATCATGTTATCGGTGACTTTGAGTTGCAGTCGGCCAAGAACTCTTACGAAAGTGCACAGGCCGGTCTGGCACTGGCTCAGGCAGCCTTGGCATCAGCACGGGAAGCGTTGAGCTTCTGCTATGTGAAGAGTCCTGCCGCTGGTGTGATTGGCACGTTGCCTTTTAAGCGTGGTGCGTTGGTTAGTTCCTCAAGTGCCTTGACAACGGTATCGAATATCAGTCAGATGGAGGTGTATTTCTCTGTTACGGAAAAGGATGCTATGATTATCTCGCAGAATGGACTGGAAAGCCTTCCTGCGGTGAAGTTACAGCTGGCTGACGGTACCATCTACAACCATGAAGGCAAGGTGACGAAGATGAGTGGTGTCATTGACGCTGCCACTGGCTCTGTCCAGCTGATAGCCTTGTTCCCCAACCCGGAGAAACTGTTGAAGAGCGGTGGTTCTGGCAATATCGTCATTCCTCATGTCAACTCCAGCGCAATCATTATCCCGCAGTCATGTGTGTCGGAAATCCAGAACAAGAAGTTCGTCTATGTGCTTGGCAGCGATAATAAGGTGAAATATACCGAGATTGAGGTGGATCCGCAGAACGACGGTAACAACTACATTGTAACATCCGGCTTGAAACCAGGTGACAAGTATGTGACTAACGGTATTACCAAGCTCTCTGACGGTATGGAGATTGTTCCCATCACCCCCGAGCGTTATCAGCAGAAGATTGAGGAACAGGCAAAGGCAATGTCCGCCGGTGACATTGTTAATGCAATGAAGAAATAAACTCCCGAAAAGTACTATGACATTTACAACATTTATCAAACGCCCGGTACTCTCAACGGTGATCTCTATCGCTATTGTGCTGCTGGGTATTATAGGACTGACCACGCTGCCTATTGAGCAGTATCCGGACATCGCGCCGCCAACGGTCGTGGTCTATACCAGCTATCCCGGTGCTGATGCAGAGACGGTGAAGAATTCCGTCCTCGTTCCGTTGGAGGAGAGTATCAACGGTGTAGAGGGCATGGATTACATCAGCTCGACGGCCTCTTCCGGCTCAGCCAATCTGAGTATCTTATTCCGTCAGGGACTGAATGCTGACATGTGTGCCGTGAACGTGCAGAACCGTGTCCAGCAGGCTCAGGCCTTGCTGCCTGCCGAGGTGACGCGTATCGGTGTGACGGTTATGAAGCGTCAGACATCGCAGGTGCTGATGTTCACACTGACCAGCGACGGCCGTTATGACGACGAGTTCCTGACCAACTATAGTAATATCAATATTATCCCGGCTATCAAGCGTATCCAGGGTGTCGGTGACGTTCAGTCGCCTGGTATGAAGACCTACTCCATGCGTATCTGGTTGAAGCCCGATATTATGAAGCAGTACAACCTCATGCCTTCGGACATCAGCAATGTTCTGGCCGAGCAGAACATTGAGGCAGCACCAGGTAAGTTCGGTGAAGATGCAAACGTGGCCTACGAGTACGCTATGCGCTATACAGGCCGTCTGAAGACTGCTGAGGAGTTTGGCAACATCATCATTTCGAGCGATGCCAATGGTCAGACACTGAAACTGAAGGACGTGGCGAAGATAGAGTTGGGTGGTTTGCAGTATTCGGTTTCGATGAGAAATAACAACCTGCCTTCAGTGTTGGGTATGGTACAGCAGATTGCCGGCTCCAATGCCAACGAGATTGCCAAGCAGGTAAAGGCTGAACTGGAAGAACAGGCCAAGTTGTTTCCTCCGGGCATGGAATACAAGATCAACTACGATGTGACGGAGTTCCTGTACGCCTCTATCGAGGAAGTGGTGTTCACGCTGATCTTCACGCTGATTCTGGTGTTCATTGTCATTTACATCTTCCTGCAGGACTGGCGTTCGACACTTATCCCGCTGATTGCCGTTCCTGTGTCGCTCATCGGTACCTTCTTCTTCCTGAGCATTTTTGGCTTCTCCATCAACCTGCTGACGCTGTCAGCCCTACTGCTGGCCATTGCCATTGTTGTCGATGATGCCATCGTGGTGGTTGAGGCCGTTCACGCCAAGCTGGATCAGGGCTACAAGTCACCGCTCACTGCGTCGATAGATGCCATGAATGAGATATCGGGTGCTATCATATCGATTACCCTGGTGATGGCTTCGGTGTTCATCCCCGTGTCGTTCATCGGTGGCACCACAGGTACGTTCTACCGTGAGTTCGGTGTGACGATGGCTGTCTCTATCTTCATCTCGGCACTTAACGCCCTGACGCTGTCACCCGCTCTTTGTGCCATTTTCCTGAAACCGCATGATGAGAACGGTCATGAGCGTAAGATGTCGCGCATCGACCGTTTCCATACGTCGTTCAATGTGGCATACGACAAGGTGTTGGGCAAATACAAGAAGAGTATTGAGAAACTGGTGAAGAAGCCCATAGCCATTATCATTACCGCTATTATCGGTATCATTGTGCTGGCAACGACCATGTTGACCACGAAGACCGGTCTGGTGCCTGACGAGGATACAGGTACTATGTTCTGTACCGTGTCTATGCCGCCGGCAACTTCGGTGGCCCGTACCCGTCAGATTATCAATCAGGTGGATTCCATCCTTGCTGCCGATCCTGCCATTCAGAGCCGTGAGCAGATTCAGGGTTATAACTTCATCGCAGGTGCCGGCTCTGATCAGGCAACGTTCATTATCAAGCTGAAGCCGTTTGCCGAGCGTCAAAGGGGACTGTGGTGGAAAATCAGCGGCTTGTGGGAAGGTGACGGCATCTATCGTTTCCTTATCAATCCGCTGGAGGCACAGATGGTTGCTGCACAGATATTCATTAAGACAGCTCATATCAAGGATGCACAGATTCTGGCCTTCTCGCCGCCAATGATTCCCGGCTTCTCGGCTAACTCAGGTGTTTCACTTGTCATGCAGGACCGTACCGGTGGTGACTTGACAAGGTTCTTCGAAATCACCAAGAACTATTTGGCCGAGCTAAACAAACGCCCGGAAATTCAGACGGCACAGACATCGTACAACCCGAACTATCCCCAGTACATGGTTCATGTTGATGTGGCTAAGTGTAAGCAGGCAGGCATCTCGCCGCAGACGGTGCTCTCGACGTTGCAGGGCTATTATGGTGGACTCTATGCATCGAACTTCAATGCCTATGGAAAGCTCTACCGTGTGATGATTCAGGCATCGCCCGAGACCCGCATGACTGAAGAGTCGCTGAACAGTGTCTATGTGCGTACACCGAAGGGAATGTCACCCGTCAAGGAGTTCTGTTCTGTCGATCGTGTCTATGGTCCGACGAATATTACCCGCTTCAACCTGTTTACTTCTATCACTGTGACTGCTACAGTGGCTGATGGCTACTCTACGGGTGAGGCTATTAAGGCGGTAGAAGAGGTGGCTCGGGAACAACTGCCTGCCGGCTATACCTATGATTATCAGGGTCTGACACGTCAGGAGGCACAGTCGAGTAATTCTACTGCACTCATCTTTGTGCTCTGCTTTATCTTCATCTATCTGATTTTGTCGGCACAGTACGAGTCGTACATCCTACCGCTGGCCGTAGTGCTTTCCGTGCCGTTTGGACTGGCTGGTGCGTTCCTCTTTACACAGTTGTTTGGCCACAATAACGATATCTACATGCAGATTTCGCTGATTATGCTTATTGGACTGTTGGCCAAGAACGCTATTTTGATTGTACAGTTCGCCTTGGAGCGCCGTGAGACGGGTATGGCTATCTCGTGGTCTGCCATCCTCGGTGCTGCTGCCCGTCTGCGTCCTATCCTCATGACTTCTCTGGCTATGGTCATTGGTCTGTTGCCGATGATGTTTGCTACGGGTGTCGGTAAGAATGGTAACCAGACACTTGGTGCCGCAGCTGTAGGTGGTATGCTCATAGGTACATTGTTGCAGATATTTGTCGTACCGACGCTGTTCGTTATCTTCCAGTCCTTGCAGGAAAAAGTACGTCCAATGAAGTTTGAGGATGATGATAATCTGGAGGATGTCAAAACCGAACTGGCTCAGTATGCTAATTCGAAACCTGTAGAATATGTGCCGGAACAATAATGCACAAAGCTTTATGCAGAATGCACAATTTTAATAACAGATGACTATGATATTAAATAGAATTAAAGAACATGTCAGTCGCAGCCCATTATGCATGATGCACGGTGCATGGTGCATGGTTTTAGCAACGCTGATTTCCGGCTGCGGATTGTACAATAAATATGAGAGACCCGACGTGAATGCACAGGGACTGATTCGCGATGTAGAGTCCGATATCGATACGTTGGTCGTACAGGATACCGCTTCGTTTGGCAATCTGCCCTGGCGTCAGGTGTTTACCGACCCGCAGTTGCAGATACTGATAGAACAGGGACTGGAGAAGAACGCCAATCTGCAGAATGCCGTATTGACTGTACAAATGTACGAAACTATGCTGAACGCTGCAAAACTGGCCTTCTTGCCTGCTGTTACTGTCGGTACGTCTTCAGGTATGGGTTCCATCTCGACCATCCATACTGATCCGTCGGTGACGACCAAGGCCTATACGCTACCCGTCTCGGCCAGCTGGACACTTGACCTCTTTGGTAATATTCTTTCTCAGAAGCGTTCCACGCAGATGAAACTGTTGGGTATGAAGGATTACCAGATGGCTGTCCGTGCCCAGGTGATCAGCGGTATCGCCAATTGCTATTATACTCTGCTCATGCTTGACCGTCAGCTGGAGATAATTACCACTATGAGTGAATTGTCGAAAGGCACGTGGGACATGATGAAACTTCAGTTTGAACTGGGGCGTATGCGTTCTACCAGTGTGCAGAGTGCCGAGGCTTCTTACTTAAGCATGCAGACACAGGCCAATGACATCCGTCGTCAGATTCGTGCTACGGAGAATGCTTTGTCGCTACTTATCGGACAGGCCGGACAGCAGATTCCACGTTCTACGCTGGAGGCACAGCGCTTGCCGGAGGACTTCCGTACTGGTCTGGGTGTCCAACTGTTGCAGAACCGTCCAGACGTACACAATGCAGAGATGAACCTTGCATCCTGCTTCCATGACGTGCAGACTGCTCGTTCGCAGTTTTATCCTACTATCACGGTAGGTGCACAGGCAGCCTTCACTAATAGTAATGGAGCTTTCAACCCAGGTAAATGGCTGACCACGCTTTTCGGTAGTCTGACACAGCCCATTTTCATGAGGGGTGCACTGACCGCCAACCTCAAGGTTAGTCAGTTGCAGTATGAGCAGGCCTTCAACAGTTGGCAGAATGCTATCCTCTCTGCAGGTAATGAGGTCAGCAATGCATTGGTGAACTATAATATGTATGACGCGAACAGTCAGATAGAGACACAGCGCATTGAGGTGCTTCAGAAGAATGTTGAGGATACCAAGGCTCTCTATGCCAGCAGCGGCTCCACCTATCTGGAGGTGCTGACGGCCGAGACGCAGCTGTTGAGTGCACAGATTAACAAGGTGAGCGACGACTTCAATAAGATGCAGGCCGTTGTCTCGTTGTATCAGGCATTAGGAGGCGGAGGAAAGTAAAAGGACCCACCCCTAACCCCTCCCTGAACGGAGGGGAAGAAATACTCCAAAAAGTTAATAAAGAAGTATTATGAATAAAGATTTTGATAACAGTGTATCTGCTCCCCTCCATCACAGGGAGGGGCAGGGGGGAGGGTCTGATATTTCCCCCCGAGCCGAGATCGATCCCAGAGCGAAGATTGGCAATAATTGTAAGATATTCCCCTTTGTCTATATCGAGGGTGATGTTGTTATAGGCGATAATTGTATCATCTTTCCCTTCGTGAGCATTCTGAACGGCACGCGTATGGGTAGTAATAACAAGGTGCATCAGGGCAGTGTTATTGCTGCTCTGCCGCAGGACTTCGAGTTCCGGGGCGAGAAGACCGAATGCATAATCGGCAATAATAATATAATTCGAGAGAATGTGGTCATCAACCGTGCTACCCATACCGGTGGTCAGACTGTCATTGGTAGTGATAACTTCTTGATGGAGGGTGTTCACATCTCTCATGACACGAAAGTGGGCAATCGTTGTGTATTCGGTTATGGAACGAAGATTGCCGGCGACTGTGAAATAGGTAATGGCGCTATCTTCTCTTCCAGTGTTATCGCCAATCCTAAGACACGAGTCGGAGAAAGAGCTATGGTACAGGCAGGTTGCACCTTTTCAAAGGATGTGCCCCCATATATTGTCTGCACTAAACGTTCTGAATATGGTGGCGTGAACTCCACGATGTGCAAGAGCGACGGTGTTGATGACAAGGTTATCAAACACATTGCTAACGCCTACCGTCTGGTATTCCACGGTAATACCTCCGTATTTGATGCCGTCAACCAGATTAAGGAACAGGTACCTGACAGTCCTGAAATTAGAAACCTGGTATCATTCATCGAGCAGACAAAACTCGGCATTATCAGCAAGCTTTAATACTCTTGTTGTTTGTCAGGTGTAGTACCTTACGAAAGTGTAGGCTTTCACAATGTAAACAAAAGAAGGGAGCACATTTACGTGCTCCCTTCTTTTGTTTACATCATTACTTCCACCTTGTGTTTGCCGGTAGAGTAGGGAATGATGTTGCCTGCAATGGGTGAACCGTCGAGCGTTATCTGACTGACGCCCTTTTGCCTGCCATTGGGGTTCTTGACGACAATGGTGTATTCTGCATCGCGGAACTTGCGGTTCACAGTGTATTCCGTAGCCGTTGAGGGAAGGCATGGGTCGATTTGCAGACCGTCATACTGCGGTTTGATGCCCAGAATGTATTGGCTGACAGTAAGCCACATCCATGCTGCAGTACCAGTGAGCCATGAGTTCTTGCCTTCACCGGGTTTGGCAGCATCCTTGCCGGCTACCATCTGACAGTTGACGTATGGCTCCACCTTATGCAGTGTCTGGTATTTCTCCTCGACATACGAAGGAAGTATCTTCGCATAGTGTGCCCACGCGTCGTCACCGCGTCCGGCCAGTGTTTCGCCAATGATAACCCAGGGGTTGTTGTGGCAGAAGATACCGGCGTTCTCTTTGTAGCCCTCTGGATAACTGGAAATCTCACCATATTCATATATATACTTCGTGAAGGCGGGATTGTTGAGCACGATGCCGTGTTCGCATTCCAGGTATTTCTTTACAGAGTCAAGACTCTTGGCCACCATGCCTTCTTCAGCTCCAATCTCAGCCATTGTGCACCAACCCTGTGATTCGATGAAGATTTTGGCCTCTTCACACTCCTTGGAACCAATCTTACGGCCGAAGTAGTCATAGGCACGCAGATACCACTCGCCGTCCCAGCCGTGTTTCTTGACAGCCTCAATCATCGCATCGACAGCTTTTTGCATGCGGTCGGCCTCCTCGTGCTTTGCGATTTTCTTGCAAAGTGCCACATACTCTTTGCCAGTGACGACGAAGAGACCTGCAATCATAAGGCTCTCGGCTTTCGATCCTTCGCTCTTGTTCTCTGTGGTCTGGAATGACTCGTTGGGATCCCATGAGAAGCAGTTCAGGTTCAGACAGTCGTTCCAGTCGGCGCGTCCGATAAGCGGCAGCAAGTGGGGGCCGAGGTTGTTGATGACGTGGTCGAGACTGACCTTTAGGTGTTCAAAGAGTGTCACCTCTGTGCCTGGCTGATTGTCAAAGGGTACCATCTCATCGAGGATAGCGAAGTCGCCCGTCTCTTTGATGTACGCCACGGTGCCGAAGATCAACCAGCACGGATCGTCGTTGAATCCGCCTCCGATGTCGTTGTTGCCACGCTTGGTCAGCGGCTGGTACTGGTGGTAACAGCCACCGTCGGGGAATTGTGTCGAGGCAATGTCGATGATGCGTTGGCGGGCACGGCTTGGAATCTGGTGTACGAAACCCACGAGGTCCTGATTGCTGTCTCGGAAACCCATACCGCGTCCTATACCACTCTCGAAGAACGAGGCTGAACGTGAGAAGTTGAATGTAACCATACACTGGTATTGGTTCCAGATGTTCACCATACGGTCGAGCTTGTCGTTGCCTGTACATACATTATATATATTAAGAAGCTGGTCCCAGTAGGCGTTCAACTCGGCAAAGGCCTTATCGACCTTCTCTGTTGTGTCGAGTTCAGAGATAAGGGCGTGCGCCTTTTCCTTGTTGATGACTTGGGGAGCAGTGAATTTCTTGTCCTGTTCGTTCTCCACATAGCCCAGCAGGAAAATAAAGTCCTTTGATTCACCAGGTTGCAGTGTTACTTCGATATAATGCGATGCAATGGGACTCCAGCCGTGAGCGTGACTGTTACGTGGCTTACCCTCCATAACGGCATCGGGAGCCTCAAAACCGTTGTATAGACCCACGAATGACTCGCGGTCGGTGTCGAAACCTTGTATCTCGGTATTGACGTGGTAGAAGGCATAGTGGTTGCGGCGTTCACGGTACTCCGTCTTGTGATAGATGGTAGCCCCCCCTGCTACCCCCGAGGGGGAGGAGAGCTCGATTTCCACCTCACCTGTGGAGAAGTTTCGCTGGAAGTTCTCCATGTCAGTTGCAGCGTTCCAGAGACACCACTCCTCGAACGAGAAGAGCTTAAGCTTCTTCACTTCTTGTGACTGGTTGGTAAGTGTCAGCTTCTGTACTTCGGCCCACTTCTTCAGTGGAACGAAAAAAAGTACCGATGCTTCTACGTCGTTCTTGCGGCTTGTAATACGGGTATAGCCCATACCGTGTCGGCACTCGTAGAAGTCAAGTGGTGTCTTGCAGGGTTTCCAGCCAGGAGACCAGATGACGGCGGGGACACCTTCATCGACGATGTAAAAATATCTTCCCCCGTTGTCCATCGGAACATTGTTGTACCGATAGCGGGTAATGCGGCGGAACTTGGCATCCTTATAGAAAGAGTAGCCGCCCGCAGTATTCGAGATGAGTGAGAAGAAATCCTCGTTACCCAGATAGTTAATCCAGGGCCATGGAGTTTGTGGATTAGTAATGACATATTCGCGATGTTGATCGTCGAAGTGTCCGTAACGTTTATTTTCCATATTTGTTTATAATGATAATAAATTGTTTAAATCGTCACCTTGTATAGAGAATAGATGTCACGCTGGTTGGTGACCACTTCCATGATTTCTTCATCTGTCGTCAGGTTGAAGTCACCAGGAACGGTGTTCTTCAGTGCTGATGCTGCCAGCGAGTAGTTCAGTTGCAGTTGTTTGTCATCAGGGAAGGCCATCGATGCGTGCAGAAGTCCTGCCATAAACGCATCGCCCACTCCAACGGGATCGACCACATCGGGGATGTTGTGGATGGGTGCCTGTAGCAGCTCTCCGTCTGTCCAAAGCAGTGCCGTCAGTGTGTGGTGTTTAGATGATACCATGTTACGCATACCCATCAGCCAGTTGCGGCAGCGCGGATAACGCTTGTGTATCTGGTCAAACCACTCGCGGTACTCGTCCATCTGCATCTCGAAGTTGGAGTCAATAGCCGTGAAAGGTGGTTGCGGACGCTGGCAGAGCCATTCAAATTCAATGGCATCGCCGAACATCATGTCACAGCGTTCCAGCATTCGGCTGATGGTCTCGCGTGGGTCAGCACCGTATTTCCAAAGGTTTTTGCGGTAGTTGATGTCGAAAGATACCTGTACGCCCAGCTCGTCGGCAACGTCAAGTGCCTCGAAGGTTGCATCTGCCGCGTTCTGGGAGATGGCTGCCGTGATGCCTGAAACATGCAGTACACGGGCATCACGAAGGATTTCGTGCCAGGGTATCATCCCTGGTTCCAATTCACTGTAGGCCGACCCGTCACGGTCGTAGATGACCTTGGCGGCACGCATGCCGGCAGACGGTTCAAAGTAATAAGTGCCTATGCGACGGCCTCCATATAGTACGCGTCGGCAATTTACGCCAAGTTCCTGCAGACGCATGGCTCCTGCACGTCCCACTGGTGTCTCTGGCAGACGGGTAATATATTCCACCTCATCGCCCAGCGAGGCGAGGCTGACAGCTACGTTAGCCTCACTGCCGCCGTATTTACTGGTAAATATGTCTCCTTGCGTCAGACGCTGGTGTTCTGGTTTTGAAAATCGGAGCAACAATTCTCCGAAGGTCACGATACGTTTGTTCGTCATTGTGTTGTATAATTATATTCTTCGTTGTTTTGTCATTTTTATAGATGCTGCTGAAAGAAGTGCAGGGCACGTTCCTGGGCCTTGAGCGGACAGCTGTGGGGAATGTCCCAAAGTTCAGTCTCCAGTTGCCCGTCTGCATCTTGGCTATGCCATACGTCGTGCATGATACGAAAAGCCTTTTCAACGCCTGCTACAGGAAACAGTTTGTCCTGTGAGCCACTGATAAAAAGCATGGCATTCGGACAGGCGATACTGGCGATGTGAGGGTAGTCGAGCCAGCGTCGTAGTCCTGGCAGGCAGTTGGCAAATCCTCCATTCTCCGTCCTGCTGTATTTGAACGACATCTGCTCGTCGGTAGTCGTCATCCAACAAATGGCGACAGCGGCTTTGATATGGTCGCTCAAGGCAGAAAGCATCCATGCACGGTAGGCTCCCATCGAACAGCCCATACAACCTATCTTAGTGGCATCCGTCTGCGGTAACGAGGCCAGGAATTCCGTTCCACGAATGTCGTCATAGGTCATATATGCACTCAAGTCGATCCCATACATCATCATGTTTCCGGCAATCATGTCATACTTGTCACGTCGTGGTCCCTCCTGTTGCCCGCGTTCGCCCCACATCGGAGCATCGGCCGAGAATACCACATAACCGTGCCGTGCCAGATAGTCACCTACATATTGTCCTTCATAGAGACTTGCAACCCAGTCGTCGGCATCGCGGATGACGGTAGAGCCTTCACAGGCCAGCGGCCGAATCATTTTCTCCTTGCCGATGAAGAGGTGAGCACCATGGTCGTGCAGCAAGTTTACTGCAGGAAACGGTCCGTCACCATCAGGGATGAGCAAGTAGGCAGGAACACTGTAATAGCGTGACAGACGCACCTCAATCTTACGTGCTGTATATCCGTCGCGTCGTTCCTCTGCCATAATCTTGACATCATATCCGTTAGTGGCGGATGGTGGTGAGGCAAGCATACAGTCAAGTACCTTCTGACGTGCTGCCTGTTTCCATTCGTTGAAGTCGGTGATACTACTGTTGCCCCATGCCAGCGGATAGGTGAGGTCTGCAATGAGTGAGTCAGCATACACGGGCAGGTTGCGGCGGAACTCATAACGTTCACGCTGCTGGCCATAGACAGCCGACAGCGACAGCAGTAGTAACAGGCAGACAATCAGTTTCTTCATCAACTATAGAGTTTTATTCTATCTTGTTAGTATAGTCTTTGATTCTGCAAAGTTACGAAAAGTCGAGAGCAGAACAAAAGATTTTAATCTTTTTTATGCCGAGACGGAGTAAGTTCGCTATCTTCGATGGGCTATCGTGTGCATTCCTATCGTGGTGTGCAACTCTGGATGTGGGCAAAACATTTGAAAATATTGCTTTCATATTGCAAAAATCATAATTTTACTTTCATCTTTCATATAATAAGATATATATCACAGTATAACAGGCGATTATAATATTTTTGTTATTCGTCTATCTTTCATAAATCTTTCATAATCCTTCATTTTTCTGTCACAATGGCGGGTATATGGTGGCTTAGAGGAGGAAGGAAAAAGGGGAAGTTGACGCATCGTTCTTACACCGCTTGTTGGTAGTGAAACGCAGCTTCTCTTGAGAATTCTCGTGAAATTCTATCCGTAAAGCTATGCTTTTCGACCAGTTTGGAGGCTCCAAACCATTGGTTTGTAGCCTTCAAACCACCAGTCCGACGGCTTCGGACTGAAAACGAGATTCAACTTTCGCAGGTTTTACTTGTATGAAAGATTTATGAAAGTAAAATGAAAGATTTATGAAAGATAAGGCACTTTTACAAAAAAATGTATGTCCCTGTAAGACAACAATATACATGCCAATATATGAAAGATGAAAGAGAAATCTAACAAAATGACAACTAATTTGATTAATTCTGTGCACAGAAGAACTGTCTCTTCATGATTTTGGGCGGTTTTAAACTATAGAAGCACTTTTGGTGAAGAAGAGTTAGACTTTGCTTGAAGAAGAGTTAGACTTTTGTTGAACAAAACCATAACCTTTGGTTCAATGCCTATTTCAGGCGGAAGGAAGTCTCGATGCTGTTGATCTCATCGCAGAACACCTTATCCACTTTGAGGCGCTGCTCTACGGCCGAACAGCTGTGGATAACAGTGGAGTGGTCGCGGTTGCCGATGAGCTGACCGATGCGCGAAGCCGGCATCTTGGTGTATTTCTGTGCCAGATACATCGATACCTGACGTACGATGACGTAGTCGCGCTTGCGGCTGCGACTGAACACCTGTTGCTGGCTGACGTTGAAATGACCGCAAACCTTCTCGAGGATGTCATCGACAGTCAGCGGATGGTTGTCAATCTTAACGGCCCGCTTGATGACACGCTCTGCCAGTCGCATGTCGATACTGCTGTTATAGACGATGGAATAGGCCATCAGTGAGTTGACCACACCCTCCAGGTCACGCACGCTGCCATTGGCAGTCTCGGCAATGAACTCGATGACGTCGGCGGGAATCTTCAGACCGTCACGACGGCACTTCGCGTTGAGGATGTCGATACACAGCTGGTGGTTGGGCTTCTCCAGCTCGGCAATGAGTCCGCAGGAGAAGCGTGTCAGCAGGCGTTCCTTCATGCCTTGCAGATCAACGGGCGGGCGGTCGCTGGCCAGGATAATCTGCTTGCCGTTGCGGAAGAGGTGGTTGAAGATGTGGAAGAACGTGTCGAGCGTCTTCGGGGAACTGGCCCACTCCTGAATGTCATCGACGATGAGCACGTCAATGGACTGGTAGAAGTTGATGAAGTCGTTGGAGGTGTTTTGACGGCAGGAGTCCGTGAACTGCACCTGGAACAGACGGGCGCTGACATATAATACGCGCTTGTGCGGGTACATCTCCTTACAATGCACGCCGATGGCGTTGATGAGGTGCGTTTTGCCGCAGCCTGACGGGCCATAGATAAAGAAGGGGTTGAAGGTTGTCTTGCCCGGATGCTCGGCCACCGACAGGCCTACGGTACGCGGCAGCTTGTTGCTGTCGCCCTCGATAAATGAGGAGAAGGTCTTGTGGATGTCGAGTTGGGGATTCAGGTCCTGCTGCGGAGCCGCGTCAAGTACCGTCGGTGTCTTGTTGCCGCGTGTGAGATCCTGGACTGGATCGATGTTCACGGGGTCTTCACCCTGCACGTCAACGCCGATGCCGTGAGTCTTGTCAGTCACGATGCGGTAGGTCAGCTTGGTTCCTTGACCGAAGCAACGCGTCAGCACCTTGCTCAGGAGACCTACGTAGTACTGCTCCAAGTACTCGTAAACATACGAGCTTGGAACCTGCACCAACACCGTCTGGCTGTCATCCGAGTAGGACTCGAAGACGATTGGCGCGAACCACGTTTTATATTGTTGCTCTGTGACGTTATTCCTAATTAGGCTAAGGCAGTCGTCCCAAAGCGCCTCATGTCTCTTTTGCATTCTGGCGTTACTTTATTTGTATTAATTATGTTCCGGTTTTTGTCGGCAGCTTTTTAGGTTTAAGCTATCGGACAACCTTGATTTCCGAGTGCAAATTTCGCAATTTTTTTTGAAACAAACAAATCCGGCCTTTATGCACTTTTTATACACAATCAGCGTAACTTGCTATGTTTTGGCACTTTATATGGAGTGTAATATTTGGGATTACAAAATGCTACTTGCACATATTCAACGTTTTGTATATCAGATATTTATATTATATGCACACACTCCATCGCCTGTGCTTCTACTTTTGATGGCAGGACATAGAAAACCGCTAATATCAGGCGGTTAAACTATTCGGTCTAACAAAGACTTCAGAATCCCCGCTATTTAGACAAAATAAAAACTACACTGATTATTTATCCTTTTTTCCGAATACGGAGAAGTGTATGTATCGTTTGGGATGCTGACGGAAATTGACGAGCAATGAGTCGGCATCGCGCATGGTGGCGTTGAGGTTGTTATACAGTTCCGGGTCGCGCATGAGCAGTCCCAGCGTTCCTTGGTTGCTGTTCAGTGTCTCTGTCAGCCGGTGAACGTTCTCGAGGGTGGCATCAACCCTAGCCATGGTGGCTGCCAGATCCAGCTCGTTCAGCTTGCCGGTCAGCTCACCGGTATTGTCGAGTACGGTATTGGCGTTTGTCATGATGCCTGGAACATCGTGGTTGAGCTGTGCCATCAGCCTGTTCAGCTCGCGTGTCGATGTCGTCAGGTCACCCGTCACCTGATGGATGTTGTGCAGCGATCCGCTCAGGGCTGGATCGGCCAGCAACAGGTTGACGCTGGCCAGTATGGAGTCAACCTTGGGCAGCATCTGCTCGATGACAGGCACCAGCGTAGCTACTTTCGAAAGGGCACCGCCATTGACACTGCCGCAGATGGTGTCGCCTCTCTCCATCATGGGGCCTAAGGCCTCGGGAAACGTCAGGTTGATCTTGATATTACCCAGCATGTCACTTTCCAGTTCGGCGGCAGTACCGGCGGGTAAGTGCATGCGGTCGTCCAGCTCGATCATTGCAACGATGTCTGTGGCCTTGTCGTAGTCGTAGATAATCTTCTTCACTACACCGACGCGGTAGCCACGGGCATAGACGGGACTGGACTCCGACAGCCCGCTGATATCATTGAACTTGATATAATATGCGTTGTCGTTAGAGAACAGGCTCAACCCCTTGAGGAAGGACAGTCCGAAGAACAGTACCACAATACCTGCCACTGCTACCAGTGCGATTTGAATCTCTTTCGTCAGTAACTTCATATATCTTTTATTTTATTATTTCCGTGATCTCTTGAACTCCTGGATAGCTTTCTGCACGTCGTAGCGCTGTCCGTTCTTGAAGGCGATGACAAAGGCCTGTGGGAACTTGTCGAGCAGCTCCTTGCGCAGCTTGCTGATTTCGTTATAGTCGGTCGAGGAACCGACGGTATATTTATACATGCCACCGTCTTCGTAGCATTCCACGTTCTGCACGCCCTTGAACTGTGGGGCGTTGTTCTTCAGTCGGGTGGAGTTGGCCACGATCTGTACCTTGAAGACTGGGGCGTCTGATGTGGCGGCCGGTGCTGCCGGGGTAGCTGATATTGCCGGTGTGACTGGTGCAGACGGGGTGGCCGCTGCTGGCGGAGTCGGTGGGGTAGGGGTGACCGGTTCGGATGGGGTGGCAGGAGTTGCCGCTGCAACCGGTGCGGACGGGGCCTCCGGCACGGTAGGTGCAGGGGTCGGCTCAGGTGTAGCAACGGGTGTCGGTGTCGTCGTTGTCGGCGGCACGACCGATGGAATCTCTATCGGGGGTGTGTCGTCAGGCTCGTAAGGCACGGTGATGTTTTCGTTGTAACGTTTCTTGTAGGCCATGAAAGCATTGAAGAATCCCTGTGTATAGAGCTTCAGTGCCTGATCGGAGATGAGGAACTGCTCCTCGTCCGACGTAGAGATGAAGCCCAGCTCCATGAGACAGGCAGGCATGGCCGTCAGTCGCAGTACGGCGAGGTTGTCCTGATGGGCACCCATGTCCTGTCGTCCTGTGGCCCGGCAGATGAAGCGCTGCATGTACTTGGCCAGCTCCACGCTGCGTTCCATGTTATTGTCCTGAATGAACTCAAACATGATGTCGCTTTCGGGTGAGTTGGGGTCGTAGCCCTGATATATCTGCTGATAGTTAGGCTCCAGCAGGATCACGGAGTTCTCGCGCTTGGCAACGTCGAGGTTCTTCTCCACGCCAACGCCGCTCCGTCCCTTACCCAGCGTGTAGGTCTGGTAGCCACGGGCCACGCGTCCTTTGGGCAGGGCATTGATATGGACGGAGACAAAGAGGTCTGCCTTCGCCTTGTTGGCAATCTCTGCACGCTGCCACAACTCCAGGAAGACGTCGGTCTTGCGGGTGTAGATGACTCTCACGTCGGGGCAGTTCTTCTCGACGGCGGCACCGAAGGCCAGAGCATAGCGCAGGGTCAGGTTCTTCTCCTTCGAGACAGCGCCCAAGGCTCCAGAGTCATGGCCTCCATGACCGGCATCAATCACCAGCGTGAACTTCTTGTTGACAGCGCTTGCCATCAACGTCAGTCCGCACATCATCCATATTATGAAAAGAATCTTTTTGCCCATATCTTCCTAAAACGCTGCAAAAGTAGTGATTTTTCGGCAGAAACCGAAATCTGTCATTGAGTTTTATTATTTATTAAATGTAGCTCCACACCCGCCCCCTGGCAGTCTGCGCCTATCGGCGGGTTCAGTTTGGTAAGTTCTAGATCGACGGATGTCACTTCCGGAAATGTCTCGCAAAGGGCCTGTACGATACGTCCTGCCACATGTTCCAGCAGTTTCGACGGGATGTTCATCTCACGTTTCACCAGCTCATAGAGCTCGGCATAGTTGAGGGTGTCGCCCACCTTGTCGCTCTCTATGGCCTTCGATATGTCATAGCCCACACGGAGCGACACCATGAAGTCTGCTCCCACGACGGTCTCCTGCGGCAGCACACCATGGTGGGCATGCAGGCGTACTTCTCGCAGGAAGATGTAGCTGGTTGTGGGAATGATGGGGCTCATAGGGCTCATGGGGCTAATGGGAGTGGGACTCATGGGGATTATCCGCAACGGCTGGAGCCGCAGCTCTTGCAAATGAGGCAGCCTTCCTGATAGACGAGTGTCTCCTGTCCGCAGTTCGGACATCTCTGTCCCTTTACCTCCGTGCCATCCACCACATACTTCTTCAGGGCGCGTTCCACGCCGTTCTTCCAGGTGTTGATGCTCTCGCTCTTCAGCTGCAGCGAGCCGACGAGCTTGATGACATGGTCTATCGGCATGCGGTAGCGCAGCACACCGGAGATGAGCTTGGCATAATTCCAGTATTCGGGGTTGAACTTCTCACTCAGTCCCTCGACGGTAGTCTTGTAGCCGCGCTTGTTCTCAAACTGGAAGTCGTAGCGCTTCGTGCCGTCGGGGTTCTGCTGCTTGATGATCTTGCCTTTCGTCACGCTCTTGGGCAGCATGATTCCCTCTTCGTCGTCCTGCAGACCGGTGAATATCTCGTAGGGATAGCCGTCGAGCAGTCCTACGAAGGCCACCCACTTGTCCTTGTTGTTCTGGAAACGTACCACGTCACATTCCAGTGTCTGCGGACGTATCTCGGTGACCTGCGGATGCTTGCAGGGAGCATCGGGAGCCTTCTCCTCAAGGTCGTTGTCCTTGGCTTCCTCTTCCTTCTTCTTCTCCTTCTTCACCGAGATCATCACACCTGAGCGTGAGCCGTCACGGTAGATGGTACATCCCTTGCAGCCAGAACGCCAGGCCTCTACATAGAGGCGGTTCACCAGTTCCTCATCCACGTCATTCGGCAGGTTGACGGTAACGCTGATGGAGTGATCGACCCACTTCTGTATGGCGCCCTGCATGCGTACCTTCATCAGCCAATCGACATCGTTGGCCGTCGCCTTGAAGTAGGGCGAGGTCTTCACCAGCTCCTCAATCTCCTCCTGGGTGTAGCGCTTGGTGGTGTCAATACCGTTGACTTCCATCCACTTCATGAACTTCGGATGATAGACAAGGTACTCCTCGAAGGAGTCGCCTACCTCATCGACATAATCCACATGAACGTCAGCATCGCCGGGGTTCACCTTGCGGCGACGGGTATAGACGGGCAGGAAGACAGGCTCTATGCCACTCGTCGTCTGGGTCAGCAGACTGGTGGTTCCCGTCGGTGCGATGGTCAGGCAGGCAATGTTGCGTCTGCCGTACTTCACCATGTCCTCGTACAGCTTAGCGTCGGCATCCTTCAGTCGGAGGATAAACGGGTTCTGTGCCTCACGCCGGGCATCGAAGATGCTGAATGCGCCACGTTCCTTCGCCATCTCTACTGACGAGCGATAGGCGGTCAGTGCCAGCGTCCGGTGAACGTTGACGGAGAAGTCGGTCGCTTCCTGTGTGCCGTAGCGCAGTCCCATAGCGGCTATCATATCGCCTTCGGCGGTAATGCCGACACCAGTGCGGCGGCCCTTCGAGCTCTTGTCCTTGATCTTCTCCCACAGATGCTGCTCGGCACTTTTCACTTCCATCGACTGGGGATCCTGGACAATCTTCTCCATGATCTGGTCTATCTTCTCCAACTCCAGATCGACGATGTCGTCCATCAGCCGCTGGGCTTTGGCCACATGGTCACGGAACAGGTCGTAGTCGAAGTAGGCTTCGTTGGTAAAGGGATTGACGACGTAGGAATAGAGGTTGATGCTCAACAGGCGGCAGGAGTCATACGGACAGAGGGGAATTTCTCCGCAGGGGTTCGTGCTCACTGTGCGGAAGCCCAGATCGGCATAGCAGTCGGGAATGCTCTCCCTGAGAATCGTGTCCCAGAACAACACGCCCGGCTCAGCACTCTTCCAGGCATTGTGTACAATCTTCTGCCAGAGTTGCTTTGCCTGAACCTCGTGTACATACTGCGGCTCGTTGCTGTCGATAGGAAACCGTTGCTGATAGGGCTTGTCATTGACAGCGGCTTCCATGAACTCGTCGTCAATCTTCACGCTGACATTGGCACCCGTCACCTTACCTTCGGTCATCTTGGCATCGATGAATGCCTCTGCCTCCGGATGTCTGATGCTGACACTCAGCATGAGGGCACCGCGTCTTCCGTCCTGTGCCACCTCACGCGTACTATTACTATAACGTTCCATGAACGGCACCAGTCCTGTCGAAGTGAGTGCCGAGTTGTTGACCGGCGACCCCTTCGGACGGATATGGCTGAGGTCATGACCTACGCCGCCTCTGCGTTTCATCAGCTGTACCTGCTCCTCGTCAATGCGGAGGATGGCACCGTAGGAGTCGGCATTGCCGTCGAGTCCGATGACAAAGCAGTTCGACAGCGAGGCCACCTGGTGTGTGTTGCCTATTCCCGTCATGGGACTGCCTGCAGGAATGATGTAACGGAAGCGGTCGAGCAGCTGGAATATCTCCTCTGCCGTCATGCCGTTCTTGTACTTTTTTTCAATGCGGGCAATCTCGTTGGCGATGCGCCGGTGCATCTGTTCGGGCGATTTCTCGTAAATGTTTCCCTGACTGTCCTTCATTGCGTACTTGTTTACCCATACACGTGCAGCCAGTTCATCGCCGTTAAAATAGGATAGTGAGGCCTCGAAAGCCTCGTCGTAACTATAAGTTTTAATTGGTTCCATTTAGTTTGTCAGTAAGAGGGAAGTGAAATTTTTTGCAAAGATAGTAACTTTCCTGCATACTACAAATTATTTTTTTGGAAAACTTTTCAGAAAATTTCAGTTCCAAAGTTTCCTGTTTTGGACAAGAAGTTGTACCTTTGCAGCACGATGAAAAGATTTTTGATATTGACAATACTCTTGTCTGTGGTTTTCACAAGCACAAGGGCTGTGCCTGCTCAGCCGGGTGTGTGGCGTACGATGACGCTGCATGACAATTCGGTCGTTGAGGTTCAGTTAGTGGGTGACGAATGCTTGCATTACTGGCAGGCCGCCGATGGGCGTATGTTTGACGATTATGGTCAGGCGTTGAACCACTGGGATCTGCAGCAACGGCTGCTCTCTTCAAACAAAAGACGCATGAGTGCGGCCCGTCGGCAGGGCATCCGCAGAGAGGGTATCCGTCGGGAGAGCACCTCCACTATTCCCATCAGGAACTATGAGGGAGAGAAGCGCGGTCTGATCATTCTGGTCGCTTTCCAGAACAAGGCTTTCTGTGATGGTCATGATCAGGCATTGTATGACCGTATTGCCAATGAAAAGGGCTTCGCCAGCAGTGACGGGTTCCGTGGCAGTGTACACGACTATTTCCTTGACCAGAGCCGAGGACTGTTCGACCTGACCTTTGATGTGGTCGGTCCTGTCCTGATGCCCAATGACTATGGCTACTATGGCGAGAACGGGGGACCTTACGATTTCGACCTGCATCCTGGTGAGATGGTGGTCACTGCCTGTCAGGCAATTGTCGATGAGGTGAACTTTCGTGACTACGACTGGGACGGTAACGGTGAGGTGGATCAGGTGATGATTATCTACGCAGGACGTGGGGAAGCCAGTGGAGGCGGAGCAAATACCATCTGGCCTCATGAGTGGTGTCTCACGGAAGCCGAGGGAGCCCCCCTTGAACTCGATGGAGTGAGAATCGACACGTATGCCTGCTCCTGTGAGATGCGAAGCGATAGCAGCATTGACGGCATTGGAACGACTTGTCATGAGTTCTCCCACTGCCTTGGATTGCCAGACATGTATGACATAGACATAGACTATGGCGGCAATTTCGGTATGGGAAGCTACTCGCTCATGGATCACGGCAGCTATAACGGCAACTCTTTCCTACCTGCCGGCTATACCAGCTTTGAGCGGATGTGTTGCGGATGGCTGACACCGACGGTACTGACTGACAACATGGAGGTGGCAAACATGAAGGCTCTCAGCGATGGGGGAGAGGCATATATTTTATATAATGATGCCTGGCCCGATGAGTTCTACCTGTTGGAGAACCGTCAGGAAACAGGCTGGGACCAGAAAATTCCCGAGTCCGGCATGTTGATCCTACACGTAGATTATGATGAGACGGTATGGTATTACAACCTGGTGAATACAGCAGCTGACTACAGCGATAAAGAGGGCTACGGTCCTGGAGCCGTCAACGACCACGAGCGGTGTACCATCTTCCATGCCGACGGCTATGATTATGGTTTCTGGGCATCACCCTATCCCTATTACAGCAACAACAGCCTGACGCCCGATTCCCAGCCGGCTGCCATACTTTATCATCCGAACAGTCAGGGGAAGACATTCATGAGCGTGCCCATCCTGGACATTACGCAGAACAGCAACGGTATCATGAGCTTCCATACTGGCGAAGCTACAGGTATTGCTGAAATGAGAGATGGAGAAAATGAGAGAAGGAGGGGTGAAGATGCTTGGTACAGCCTTGATGGAAGGAGGGTTCATGCACAAGGCACCATGCCGGGCAGAGTGTATATTTATAAAGGTAAAAAAGTAAAAAGGTAAAAGAGTAAACCTCAAACCTCAAATTTCAAACTCCAAATCATGATGAAGAACCTGCTTAATAGAAAGAGTATTCGTAAATATGCGGACAAGGAAGTGAGTGACGAACTGCTTAACCGTCTGCTTCATGATGCTGCCCGAACGCAGACTATGGGGAACCTGCAGCTGTATAGTGTGGTCGTCACCCGTTCGCAGGAGATGAAGCAGCGGCTGGCACCGGCTCACTTCAACCAGCCTATGGTGACAGAGGCTCCTGTGGTGCTTACCATTTGTGCCGACTTCAACCGTACTACGCAGTGGTGTCTTAACAGGAAGGCGCAGCCAGGCTATGACAACCTGCTGTCGTTCTTCAATGCGGCCATTGATGCCCTGCTCTATACACAGACCTTCTGTAACCTGGCCGATGAGGAAGGACTGGGCTACTGCTATTTGGGAACTACCGTATATATGCCGCAGATGATTATCGATACGCTCCAGCTTCCTCGCCTCACCATGCCAGTAGCCACAATTACCTTGGGATGGCCGGCCGAGAATCCACCCCAGAGCGACCGTCTGCCCCTGGCCTCGTTCGTGCATCAGGAGACGTATGAGGACTATACGCCGCAGGACATTGACACCTATTATAAATATAAGGAACAGTTGGAGGAAAACCAATGTTTCGTGGAGATTAATGGGAAAGAAACTCTTGCTCAGGTGTTTACAGATATCCGCTATACAAGGAAAGACAATGAAGCCCTGTCCGAGACGTTTCTGCAGACCTTAAAACATCAGGGATTCATGTGAGCTTCTTGACGAGGGTGAGGACGTTCTCACCCTTGGGTGAAGCGGTGGTGCGCTCATAGCTTACCTCGTCCATGTAGCTGCGGATGAGGTAGATACCGAGTCCGCCGATAGGACGCTCCTCGGCAGGCAGTGAGGTGTCTGGCTCTTTGACGGCGGTAGGGTCGAATGGCTTTCCGCTGTCGCGGATGACAAAGGTCAGCGACGTGTCATCCGCATGAGCTTCCACATGGATGTCGCCTGTCGTTCCTTCCGGGTAAGCGTAGTTGATGACATTGACGACAGCCTCCTCCATGGCGAGATTCATGCCCATAGTACTTTCGGCATCGAGATGGATAGTCTCACATATCTCCTCGACAAATTCACCCAGTTGGATAATTTCATCGAGGTTATTGACCAGACTCAAATGACGTGATACTTCCATGACTTATAGGATTATTATATGATAACGTTTCCCGTTGTATCGTTTTAGGTGTTGCAAAATTACAAAAAAAACTTTATTCGTCATGCTTCATTCTCATTTTTTTTGTAATTTTGCCCCAAAATTATGCAAAAGCTATAGTCAGACAAGTATGAAGGAGTTTGTGATTTCCGAGGCAAAGGTTGAAACTGCCGTGTTGGTGGGACTGATTACCCAGCAGCAGGACGAGGCAAAGACAAAAGAGTATCTGGATGAGTTGGAGTTTCTGGCCGAGACAGCGGGAGCCGTTGTGGTGAAGCGTTTCACGCAACGTGTCGGCGGTCCCAGTCAGGTGACATACGTGGGTAGCGGCAAGCTGGAGGAAATCAAGCAGTATATATGGCCCACTCCTAACCATGAGGAGCCCCAGGCGGGTATGGTCATCTTCGACGATGAGTTGAGTGCCAAGCAGATCCGTAACATCGAAAAGGAGCTGAAGGTGAAGATCCTGGACCGTACGAGTCTTATTCTCGATATCTTTGCCATGCGTGCGCAGACGGCAGAGGCGAAGACGCAGGTGGAGCTGGCGCAGCACCGGTATATGCTGCCCCGACTGCAACGTCTGTGGACACACTTGGAACGACAGGGCGGCGGCTCCGGTAGCGGAGGCGGTAAAGGCTCTGTGGGACTGCGTGGACCTGGTGAGACACAGTTGGAGATGGACCGTCGTATCATCCTGCACCGCATCACCCTGCTGAAACAGCGTCTGGAAGAGATCGACAAGCAGAAGACAACGCAGCGCAAGAACCGCGGACGACTGATCCGCGTGGCGCTTGTCGGCTATACGAACGTAGGCAAGAGCACGCTGATGAACCTGTTGGCGAAGAGCGAGGTGTTTGCCGAGAACAAGCTGTTTGCCACGCTTGACACCACAGTACGCAAGGTGACCATCGAAAACCTGCCGTTCCTGTTGGCTGACACCGTGGGATTCATCCGTAAGCTGCCTACCGACCTGGTGGATTCCTTTAAATCGACACTTGACGAGGTTCGTGAGGCCGACCTGCTGGTGCATGTCGTCGATATCTCGCATCCTGACTTCGAGGAACAGATCAAGGTGGTCGATAAGACACTGGCAGACCTGGGATGTGCGGACATGCCGAAGATGATGGTGTTCAACAAGATCGATGCCTATACCTGGGTGGAGAAGGAAGAGGACGACCTCACCCCCATGACCAAGGAGAATGTTTCGTTGGAAGAGCTGAAGCAGACGTGGATGGCGAAGAGCGAAGAACTAAACGCGAAGAGTGAAGGATTTGCTGTCACTCCCATCTTTATCTCTGCGAAGAATAAGGAAAACATCGACGAACTGCGTGAGGAACTGTATAAAAAAGTAAGGGAACTTCATGTGCAGAAGTACCCTTACAATGATTTCCTCTATGATATAGTTGAAAGTTAAATCAGATTATCCTTTTCAATATCCTTGAAGTACTTGTAGGTGCCGACCTTCAGTTCGTCAGTGGCAGGCTCGTCGCAGACGATGATGCCGTGCTGGTGCTGCTGGAGGGCAGAGATGGTCCACTCGTGGCATACGGCACCCTCGATGGCAGCCTTCAGGGCACGTGCCTTGTGATGGCCGTTGACCAGAATCATCACTTCCTTGGCATCCATGACAGTACCGACACCGACAGTCAGTGCAAGCTTGGGCACCTTGTTGACGTCGTTGTCGAAGAAGCGTGAGTTGGCGATGATGGTATCGGTGGTCAGCGTCTTTACACGTGTGCGGCTGCTCAATGAAGAGTAGGGCTCGTTAAAGGCGATGTGTCCGTCGGGGCCGATACCTCCGAGGAACAGGTCGATGCCGCCGGCTTCGCGGATCATCTCCTCGTAGTGTGCGCACTCGGCAGCAAGATCAGGAGCATTGCCGTTGAGGATATGGATATTCTCCTTGGGGCAGTCGATGTGGTTGAACAGGTTGCGGGCCATGAAAGAGTGGTAGCTCTCGGGATGTTCCTCGGGCAGTCCTACGTATTCATCCATGTTGAATGTCAGTACGTTCTTGAAGCTGACACGTCCTTCCTTGTTGGCCTTGACCAGACAGGCATACATACCTTCAGGTGACGAACCGGTGGGAAGGCCCAGCACAAAAGGTTTCTCTGGAGTGGGGTTTGCCTCGTTGATGCGACGGATGACGTGCTCGGCAGCCCACTGTGACATTTTCTCGTAATTTGGTTCAATGATAACTCTCATAATTGTACGGTTTTTATTGTGTTGTGAAAAATATGCCGCAAAATTACAAAAAAAACTTTATTCATCACGCTTCATTCTTCTTTTTTTTGTATCTTTGCCCAAAATTTTTATAATACCTATTATTATGAGTACGTATAGACAACTGACACAAACCGAAATTGAGATTTTAGAGAACAACGTCTGCTGGGCTGAGGACTGGCAGCGAGTCATGGTAGCAGAAGGTTTCAAACCCTATAATTTCCATCGTGTGATGTTCTATGGTGACATCCGCCTGGGTGAGTTCAACAAACAGGTGGAAGTGACGAAAGGCTTCTTCAAGCATTCTGGTATCAACGATGCCACGCTGCGCAACGTCAGTGTGGGCGATGACTGCCTGATAGAGAAAGTGGGTAACTTCATCAACAACTACACGATAGGCAACGACTGCTTCATCTCCAACATCTCGACGCTGGAGACAACAGGCGACGCAACCTACGGACAAGGCTCGACCATCTCCGTGCTTAACGAGATGGGTGACGGCAATGTCGTCATCTTCCGTGACTTGAACTCACAGCTGGCAGCCTTCATGGTGAAGCATTCCAGAGACAAACTGTTGAAGCAGCAGCTGACGCAGATGATTGAAGACGACTTGCGCGTACAGCGTCCGGACCGCGGCACCATCGGCAACAACGTGAAGATCATCAATACCAAGGACATCACCAATACCGTCATCAAGGGTGACTGTGAGATTAACGGTGCCGCCCGTCTGCTGGAGTGTACCATCATGAGTTCACGTGATGCCTCGGTATATATAGGAACCGGTGTCATCTGTGAGAACTCCATCATCTGCGATGGTTGTTCCATCAACAATTCCGTGAAGATGCAGGACTGTTTCGTGGGCGAGGCATGTCAAATTACCAATGGTTTCTCGGCCGAGGCCAGTCTCTTCTTCGCCAATTCGTTCATGGCCAATGGTGAGGCTTGTGCCGCCTTCTGCGGACCGTTCTGCGCCTCACACCACAAGAGCTCGCTGCTGATAGGTGGAGAGTTCTCGTTCTATAATGCCGGTTCGAACACCAATTTCTCGAACCATGCCTACAAGATGGGGCCTATGCACTACGGCACTCTGGAGCGTGGCACAAAGACTGCCTCTGGCTCGTATGTGCTGATGCCTGCTACCATTGGTGCCTTCAGCGTCTGCTTTGGTAAGCTGATGCACCACCCCGATACCCGGAACCTGCCATTCTCGTACCTGATGGCCTACGGTGACGACTGCTACCTGGTGCCTGGCCGTAACATCACGACGGTGGGACTGTATCGTGACATCAAGAAATGGCCAAAGCGTGACAAGCGTTCGCGTCAGTCCAAGAAGTCAATCATCAATTTCGACTGGCTCTCACCCTTTACCGTCGGAGAGATACAGCAGGGCATCAAGATCCTGGAGTCGCTACGCAGTGCCTCCGGTGACAATGTCTCGACCTATAACTTCCATGAGTATGTCATCAATGCATCGTCGTTGCGTAAGGGACTGAAGTACTACGACATCGCTCTGCGTATCTATATGGGTGCCGTGCTGAAGCGTGCCCAGAAGGAGGGTTATCTGGAGAAACCGGAAGATGAGACAGGCGTAGGTCCATGGGCTGACCTGTCTGGTCTGCTGTTGCCTGTCAGTGAGGAAAAGCGGCTCATCAACGATGTCAAGAACGGCAGTATTGACAACATCCAGCAGGTGCTCGAGCGCTTTGATGAAATCAACAACCACTATGCCCAGTACCGTTGGGCATGGAGCTATCAGCTTATTCTTGACTATTACCATCTGGAGAGGTTGGATGAGCAGGCTTGTGAGCGTATCCGTGAAGACTATGTCAAGGCGCGTCGTGCCTGGATTGCCGAGATCCGCAAGGATGCCGAGAAGGAGTTTGCCCTGGGCGATGTCGAACAGGAGGTGTTTGATGACTTTGTCTCGAAGCTCGACCACGAGATAGACTTTGAAAATTAACGTTAAGATTAAATATTAAAGAAATGAGTAGATTATTCTGGGTAATTGTTTTACCTTTTTACCTGTTTGCTTTTTTACCTTCATCTGCACAGCAATATAAGTATGTGACTGTGCCCAATGACCCGATGAACACGCGTATCTATACGCTGGACAACGGTCTGAAGGTGTATTTGAGTGTCTATAAGGAACAGCCACGCATACAGACGTACATCGCCGTACGCACGGGTGGCAAGAATGACCCGGCAGAGACGACGGGTCTGGCCCATTATCTGGAGCATCTGATGTTCAAGGGTACCAGACTCTTCGGTACAAGCAATCCGGAGGCAGAGGCTCCCCTGCTCAACGAGATTGAGCAGCGCTATGAGGCCTACCGTAGGCTGACAGACCCGGAACAGCGTCGTCAGGCCTATCACGAGATAGACAGTGTGAGCCAGGTGGCTGCCCAGTACTTCATTCCCAATGAGTACGACAAGCTGATGGCTGCTATCGGTGCCGAGGGAACGAATGCCTACACCAGCACTGACGTGACCTGCTACACAGAAGATATCCCCAACAATGAAGTGGAAAACTGGGCGAAGATTCAGTCGGACCGTTTCCAGAACATGGTCATTCGTGGCTTCCATACGGAGCTGGAGGCTGTGTATGAGGAGTTCAACATCAACTTGACACGTGATTCACGTAAGGCCTACGAGGCATTGCTGGCCAAGTTGTTCCCCAACCATCCATACGGTCAGCAGAGTGTCATCGGTACACAGGAACACCTGAAGAACCCTTCCATCACGAATATCAAGAACTACTTCAACAAGTGGTATGTGCCCAACAACACCGCTATCTGTATGTCGGGTGACTTTGATCCCGAACAGGTTATCCGTATCATTGACCGGTACTTCGGATCGTGGAAAGCCAGTACCAACCTGGTTTATCCCACTTTCCCGCAGGAACAGCCGATTGCGGCTCCTATTGACTCCACAGTCATTGGCAATGAAGCAGAGAACATCATGATAGGATGGCGCTTCAAGGGAGCCGGCGATGCACAGATGGACACGCTCAACATCATCAGCAGCATGCTGGCCAACGGACGTGCAGGACTCTTTGAACTGAACCTGGAGGAACCGATGAAGCTGATGAGCGCCAGTGCCTTCGTCTATGACATGGCCGACTACTCGGCCTTCATCCTCAACGGCCGTCCCAAGGACGGACAGTCGCTGGAGGAGGTTCGTGACCTGATGTTGGGTGAGTTGGAGAACCTCAAGGCCGGCCGCTTTGACGAGGACCTGTTGCCTTCGGTGGTAAACAATTACAAACGCAGCTTCTATCGTCGGTTGGAGGATAACTCAAGTCGTGCTGATATGTTTGTCGAGTCGTTTGTCAACGGTTCTGACTGGGCAGACGATGTCACTGTTTTGGACCGTATGTCGAAGATGACACGTCAGCAGATCATTGACTTTACCAAGCGTCATTTCCTCAACGACTATGTATGCATCTATAAGCGTCAGGGTGTCGATTCTACCCAGAAGGCCATAGAGAAACCGGCTATCACGCCTATTCCCACCAATCGTGACCAGAGCAGCCAGTTCCTTCGTGACATCCAGGCATCGCATGTCGATCCTATCCAGCCGCGTTTTGTCGATTTCAGACGTGACCTCACGGTGACTAGCGCGAAGAACGGCCTGCCTGTTTTGTACAAGCAGAATACCGAGAACGGCCTCTTCAACCTCATGTTCCTCTATGAGTTTGGCGACGAGGACGACCCACGCTACGAGATAGCTGCCGAATACTTGATGGACTATCTGGGAACGGCCGCCAAGACTGCCAGCCAGTTCAAGCAGGAGTTCTACAAGCTGGCCTGCGATGCCAGCATCTCTACAGGTACCAACAGCCTGAATATCAGCCTGAACGGTCTGAACGAAAACATGCCACAGGCGCTGCAGCTGTTAGAGGAGCGTATCCAGCAGGCTGTCGTTGACCGTGAGGCATGGCAGAGCTATGTTGATATCGTACTCAAGGCACGTGCTGACCGTAAGGCCAATCAGCAGTCGAATTTCTCCTACCTGCGTCGCTATGCCCAATATGAGAAGCACTTCGACATGATGACCAATGACGAGCTGAAGCAGGCAGACCCGCAGGTGCTCATTGACCTCATCAAGGGTTTGAAGAACTATAAGCATCATATTTTCTACTATGGACCGACTGAGCTCAGCCAGTTCCTGACCGTCATGGATCAGAAACACTCTACGGCTGATCGTCTCCTTGATGTTCCCGAGGGTCCTGTCGCTCATCCAGTCACCACTCCTTCCTCGGAGGTATGGTTTGCTCCATACGATGCCAAGAACATCTACATGGTGATGTTCCACAACGAAAACCGTGACTGGCATCCTGAGGAGGCCGCGCTCAAGGAACTCTTCAATGAGTACTATGGCGGCTCCATGAATGCCATCGTATTCCAGGAGATGCGTGAGGCACGTGGTCTGGCCTATTCTGCTTCGGCATGGTACAACACACCATCCCGCAAGGGCTTCTACGAGAACTATCAGACCTATATTATCACACAGGCCGACAAGATGGTGGATTGCGTGACACACTTCAATGAGATTCTCGATACCATCCCACAGTCAGAGGGTGCCTTCCAGATTGCCAAGGATGCACTGATGAAACGACTGGCCAGTCAGCGTACCACGAAATTCGGCGTGCTCAGCGCCTACTGGTCTGCCCGTCAGCTTGGCATTGACTACGACGAGAATGAGCTGATCTACCGTGACCTGCCGGCACTTACGCTTCAGGATATCGTGAACTTTGAGAAGACATACATGGCTCGTAAGCCCTACCGTTACATTATTCTCGGCAATGAGGAGATGCTCGACTGGGACTTCCTGAAGAATATCGGTCCGGTGCGTAAACTCACTACCGATGAGATCTTCGGGTACTGATATTTATGGTGACAACACAAAAGAGGGGTAGTGCGGCATTTGCGCTACCCCTCTTTTGTTGGAATTGCTATCCCCTTACCTGTGAAACCCAGGTTTCCTTAGTCTGTAAAATCCACGAGAATGCGGAAAACCTTGCCGGGATTCTCGCTCCACCACTGCATGGTTGCAAGTGCCTCTTCGGGTTTGACGACTTTGGTGATGAGGCTCGACGTCGGGCAGGTGCCCCGTTCGAGATAATGGATGACGGCACGGAAGTCCTGTGGCATGGCATTGCGTGAGCCACGGATGTCCAGTTCCTTCTGTACGAAGTACTTGGTCTGGAAAGAAACCTCGCTTTTGGCATAGCCGATACACACGACGCGGCCGGTAAAGCTGACCTCATCGACTGCCATCTGGTAGGTCTGGACACTACCCACAGCCTCGATGACCACATCGGGACCAAATCCGCCTGTCATCTCCAACAAACGACTGTGTACGTCGTCCGTGCGGGTATTGATGGTGTATGAAGCCCCCATCTGTCGTGCCAACGCCAGCTTATCATCGTCAAGGTCGGCAGCTACTACCGTGGCACCTCGAAGGGCAGAGCGTACGATGGCACCCATGCCCACCATGCCGCATCCAATGACCAGCACCACGTCAATGTCTGTCACCTGTGCACGACTGACGGCATGGAAGCCCACACTCATCGGTTCTATCAGGGCACAGGTCTTTGGGGTGAGCAAACCGGCTGGAATCACCTTTTCCCAGGGTAGCATAATCAGTTGCCTCATGGCTCCATGGCGCTGCACGCCCAGTGTCTCGTTGTGCTGGCAGGCATTGACTCTGCCGTTGCGACAGGCAGCGCATTTATTGCAATTGGTGTAGGGATTCACTGTCACTACCATACCCGGTTTCAGGCCTTCCGGTACATCACTGCCTACGGCCTCAATGACGGCTCCCACCTCATGACCCGGAATGACGGGGTCGAGTGCCATGGAGTTGCGTCCCATGAAGGTGTTGATGTCTGACCCGCAGAAACCTACGTATTGGAGTCTGAGCAGTACCTCACCGCCTTTCGGTATCTGAGGCTCCTCTACATCAATGATGTTCAGCTGTTGTGTATGTGAAATCTGTATGGCTTTCATATTTTTATTTTTTTTATTATTCTGACATGTTCTTTATGTAGGGCAGGTCGGGAAGGTGTTGGAAATCATAGAAACGACGTGCATTGTCTCCCAGGAACATGGCTTTCTCCTCGTCGGACAGTTCCGGGCTCTTCTGTACGAAATCGTATGACATCTTATAGGTGATGGCCGTGATGGTTCGCGGATAGTCGCTGCCCCACATCAGGCGGTCCATGCCCACCCAGTCGGCAGCCTGACGGATGCTGCGAATGGCGGAAGGGTAGGGGTAGAACTCCCGATGGAACAGCCATGTGATGCCGCCAGACTCTATCATGACATGTTCTCCCTCACGTGCCAGCATGACCTGTTGTTGAAATGCCTTGGTGGTCACCATGCCGAAATGTCCGATGGCGACCTTCAAACGGGGACACTCACGTATGACGTCGCGCATCTCACTGATCTGCGTGTCGTCCTCACCCAGGCACATGGACAGTATCATGTTTTGTTCCTCCATATATTTAAATATAGGAATAAGACTAAGCAACGATTGCTGCATACGGTGACCAGGGAAGGCAATGCCCCGTAGTCCTGCCTCATGCACGGCCCTGGCTTCGTCTGATGTCCATGCCATGCCCATGCAGAAGAATCGGTCGGGATACTGCTGCTGTACCTGTGTCAGGTAGGTGTTTTGGTTACCGTCAATCAGCTCTTGTACCACTACGGCAGCTCCCACCTGGGCATAGTTCATGTTCGAGAGGAATACCTCTGCCGAGTTCACCCCGTCGGTCATGAAGGGTGGCAGCATCTGAACCTCTTCGTCCATGAAGATGCTCCTGCCGTTTTTGAGCGACAGGATTCTCCGTCCATCGACCCATGTGTCCTGTTTCAGCCACAAGTGACTGTGTGCATCAATAATTAGCATAATGATGAATGATAAGTTCTGAATGATCAGGAGTTGGCCCAAGTGACACGCTTCTGGTTGCCGATGATGTCTTGTACCTTCTTCACCAGTTCCCAGTCAGGCTCCTCGTTGGCCCATGCAATGTTACGTCTGACGTTCTCCGGGTTAGCCGACGAGAACAATGTGCCGGCGATGTGTGGGTTGCTGACGGCATACTGAATGGCCAGCCGTTCGATGGGATAGCCTTGTTCGCTACAGTATTGGGCGGCTTTGGCGCAGGCTTCCATCAGGGGTTTGGGAGCCGGATGCCAGTCGGGTACGCCACGGCTGGTGAGCAGTCCCATGGAAAGTGGTGACGCATTGATGATGCCGATGCCTTTCTCTTCGAAGTAGGCGGTATAATCCGTCAGCTGGTCATCGTTCAGGCAGTAGTGGCAGAAGTTCAGGATGCTCTCTACCGTACCTTCTTCCGAATGGTCGATGACCCACTTCAGGTTCTCCAGCTGCAGGTCGGTGATACCGATATGCCCCACAATACCCTTGTGTTTCAGCTCCGCAAGAGCCGGTAGTGTCTCGTCAACCACCTTCTGCAGTCCGCCAGGCAGCGCAGCCTGAAACTCTATGTCGTGGACATTGATGAGGTCTATGTAGTCGATGTGCAGTCGTTCCATGCTCTCATAGACGCTCTCTGTGGCTCTCTTGCCAGAGTAGTCCCAGGTGTTCACGCCGTCCTTACCGTAGCGTCCTACCTTCGTGCTCAACAAGTACTTGTCGCGTGGGATGCGCTGTAGGGCCTTTCCCAGTACAGTCTCTGCCTTATAGTGTCCGTAGTAGGGACTTACGTCGATGAAGTTGATGCCTTCCTCGACTGCCGTCTCCACGGCCTTGATGCTGTCTGTCTCGTTGGTCTCATGAAACACGCTTCCGAGCGATGAGGCTCCGAAGCACAGGTGGGAAATCTTCATTCCCGTCTTTCCTAATGGGGTGTATCTCATAAATGGAATATGTTGATAAATCTTGTCGTGTAATGATAAAAGCATAGATGAGTCGTCATGCAGAAAGAATGGCCGGTCATGTCTGAAGGCTGAGTATGGCGTCACGGCATTGTTCCATGAGCCATTTGGGTGTGCTCGTCGCACCACAGATGCCTACCGTAGAGACGTCTTTCAACCAGTTGGGGTCTATCTCGTCAGGTCCTTCTATCAAGTGTGTCTTCTTATTGACGCGCCGGCATTCCGTAAACAGTACCTTGCCGTTGGAACTCTTTCTGCCACATACAAAGAGTATCAGGTCGTGCTTGGCTGCAAACGACGAGATATTGGGCATACGGTTGGCGACAGAACGGCATATGGTGTCAAAGGAACGGAAGGTTGCGTCGGGGGAGATGTGCTGCTGGATATACTCCGTGATGCGATGGAACTCGTCCAGTGACTTCGTGGTCTGCGAGTAGAGGAAGATGTTATGGGTATAATCCAGCTTCTTCACCTCTTCGAAGCTTTCGATGACCGTAGCTGTGCCTTGAGTCTGTCCTACAAGTCCAAGAACCTCGGCATGTCCTTTCTTGCCGAAGATAACAATGGAAACCTCTCCTTCATCCCCCGATGGGGCTTCATACTGTTTCTTGATACGTTTCTGCAACTGTAGCACCACAGGGCACGTAGCATCGATGATTTCGATATTGTTGTGTCGTGCCAGCTCGTAGGTCTCAGGCGGTTCGCCATGGGCACGCAGCAGTACCTTGACGTCGTGTAGCCGTGTCAGCTCCTCATGGTCGATAGTGACGAGTCCCAGCTTGCGTAGCCGTTCACACTCCATGCCGTTGTGTACGATGTCACCCAGACAGTAGAGCGTCTCGCCTGCTGCCAGTTCCTCTTCTGCTTTCTTGATGGCTGTCGTCACACCAAAGCAGAAGCCGCTGCCGCTGTCTATTTCAATCTGGATCATAGTCTTCTTATCATGGGATTTATGGGGCGAATGGGGCGAATGGGGCTTATGTGACTCATAGGACTCATGCGCCTCATAGGGGCCCATGGGACATTATGGAGTTTTGAGGTTCTTGAAATAGGTCTCCAGCAGGTCGTTGGCTGCCGTGAAGCTGGTCTTCTGGCCAGCCAGCACAGTACGCTCGGCATCCGCCAGTCGTTGCCGTATGAGTGGATTGTTGTAGAAGTTCAGACGCAGGTGTTCGTTGATGCTCTCATACATCCAGTACTTCGACTGTTCATTGCGACGATAGTCGAAGTAGCCGTTCTGCTTCACAAAGTCGATGTACTCATAGATCATGTCCCAGATTTCCTTAATTCCCAGTCCGTAGAAGCCGCTATAGCAAAGTACTTTGGGTTGCCAGCCGCTCTCGGGCATGGGGAAGAAGTGAAGGGCATTGCGGAAGTTGGTAGCGGCCATGTGGCACTTGTCAACATTCTCGCCGTCACACTTGTTAATGACGATGCCGTCGCAAATCTCCATAATACCGCGTTTGATGCCCTGCAGTTCGTCGCCCGTTCCTGCCAATTGGATGAGCAGGAAGAAATCGACCATCGAATGGCAGGCCGTCTCACTCTGTCCCACACCAACGGTCTCTACGAATATCTTGTCGAAACCGGCCGCCTCGCAGAGGATGATGGTCTCGCGTGTCTTTCGAGCCACACCACCCAGTGAGCCGGCTGTCGGGCTTGGGCGGATGAAGGAGTCCGGGTGTGCCGCCAGCTTCTCCATGCGTGTCTTGTCGCCGAGGATAGAGCCTTTCGACCGTTCCGAGCTGGGGTCGATGGCCAGCACTGCCAACTTGCCACCTTTCTCGCGTAGCACGTGGATACCAAACTCGTCAATGGATGTTGACTTGCCTGCACCAGGCACGCCGCTGATGCCTACTCTGACAGACTTTCCACTGTAAGGCAGACATTTCTCGATAACCTCCTGGGCGCGTGCCTGATGGTCAGGATTGACGCTTTCCACCAGTGTTACGGCCTGGCTGAGTATAGTGATGTTACCCTTGAGGATTCCCTCAACCATCTCTGCCGGAGACAGTTCCTGGCGCTTGAAGCGCCTACGCTGTAGGTAGGGGTTGATGATGGACGGCTGTTCTACGCCGCTGTTCACCTGCAAGCCTGCATATTCGGCACTATTTTCAGGATGTTCCATGTTCTTTTTGGGGAGTTAAGGGGAGATAGGTGGAGTTATGAGGAGTTAGGGGAAACTTCCGATCTATTTAACGTTAATCGTAATGACGACCTTTGACTTGTCGGGATCGTTGGTAATCATCAGTACACGTGGTTTGCTTCGTGCCCGTTTCAGGTCTTTTAGCACGCCGGTAATCTTCATCTTTGTCGATTCGCCCGGCTTCAGCTCACGTTTGGGCAGGGTGACCTTCAGACCAGCCGTGAACATCTGAAGCGACGAGATGTTCAGCGGTGCATGGCCATTGTTGGTAAGGATGATCTCGCCCTTCATCTTCGACTTGCCGTTGAAGACGAGGTCCAGCTGTTCTGCCGACATAGTCAGACGTGGTGCATTGGTCCTGTCCACGTCGGTGATGTGTGCGAAAGATGGTAACAGCACAGCAGCCACACCGATGTCGTTGCCCATGTTCACCCTGTCACCAGGGTTCTGTGCCAGGTAGATAGAGGTTTGCGTCAGTCCGTAGTCATGCAGCATCTCCGAATTGAGGGTGACGGTCATCTTTCCTGCGCGTCCGGGTGACAGCCGTTCAGGAGCCATCGTCGCTGTGAGGTACGGCGGCAGGTGCATAAGGTTCGGTTGACAGATAGCAGAACCTGCATTATAGATATGTATTTCCTGCACGGGGTGCTCGCCTTTGTTCACGTCGTCAAACTCCAGCTCGTTCTTGTCGATGCGCAGGTCGCCGATGGAAAAGATGTAATTGCCTGCGAAATCCTGCAGTTCTGCCATCACCACGCCCTTCATCTTCAGATAGACGGGCTTTTCCGAGCCGTTGCTATAGACCGCTGCCATCTTCTGGAAATGTCCCAGCTGACGTGAGTCGTAGGTCATCTTGATTTCAAATTTCTGTCCGCCAGGGATGTCCGTCCTTGGATATTCAACCGACGTACAACCGCAGCTCACCTTCACGTCGCTGATGTGTAGCTTGTGGCTGCTCTTGTTCTGCAACTCGAAGACGGCCGTGACGGGACTCTCATAGCCCACCGGTCCACAGTTCACGTCACCTGTTATCACATTCAGCTTCTGTGCCGAAGCGGTAAAAGGCAAAGAGGCAAAGAGGCAAAAGAGTAACAGACTCTTTGCCAACCTCAGTTCATACTGCTTTTTCCTCACACTTCTATTTCTTTCCATTTTTGCTTGTTGCCTTTATTTTTTATTCTTTTACTTTTTCACCTTTACTTTTTCACCTTTAACACCATCGACTTGGTCGTCGCACGGTATTCGGGAGAGTAGGCACACTGTACGGCACAGGTTCCCGTCTCGTATGTTCCCTCGCGGTCGATGTAGTATTCTGTCTCGATGACGTGCTTGCCCTTCGCCAACATGTCGTAATAGTAGTTGGTTGAGAAGTCCTTGGGCGAGCAGTAGGCTCCATTACGGTAGCCGCTCAACTGGCGTACCGGCTCCATGCAGGCTGCACGGCGGTCGATGACCTGTACGAAGTCGAGGTCACGCTCACTCTCGATGGTGATGCGAATCTTTACCTTGTCGCCGACTTTCAGCTGACCGCTGGCTATAGTCCACTGGCCATTGTCGGAGACAAACAGCTCACGCTTGACGGTCAGTCCGCTGCCGGAAACCTCAATGTCGCTGACAGGCTGCATGAACTGGGCATAGACAGCACCCCATGACGTTCCTGTAGATGTCTTGGTGGCGGTTAGCTCACGACCCTTGGGCTGTTCGATGGCGGTCTTCACATAGCCGATGCCCGCTGTTCCTGGCAGGTCGAGCGGCTTGCCGTCGATGGCAAGTTTCGTCTGTTCCTGTGCGTCCAGCAGACGGGTGTTGTCAAACAGGAAGGCATAGACGGCATTCACACTGTTGATAGGCGTGTCCCAAGCCTGTGTCCGCTTCTCCTGCAACAGCCAGCGCTGCATCTCCTCGACGGTCTGCCTGTCTTCAGGGGTGATGACTTTCAGTGCTTCGATGGCCATGACCTCTGTGGGAATCTTATAGTCGTACCAGGAGTAGCCTGCACGCTGTGTGTCGTAGTAGCGGCCCTTTTCCTCCGTGAAGACGGTGTATTCCTTCAGGCTTTGTGCATATTCACGGCTGCGTGTCGTCTCTCCGTGCTTGGAGAGGATGATGGCCGAGAGTGCCTTCTCGTAGATGGTCTGGTTCTTGATGTCTTTCTTCATCTTCTTAATCAGGTACTCGTTGGCGGCCTTCACGTCCTTGGGCAGCGTGCGGCCGTCCAGGGCACAGATATAGAGGTATTGCAGGGCCTTGAACGATGGGAATCCGTAGTCCTCGCCGTGCTTCTTCTCCCACTTCTTCATCTCATTGACTTCCTCCACGATTTCCTTGCCCATGAATTCGAAAGCTTTGGTCAGCATGGACGCTGTCTCCTGCCGCTTGCCTGCCATGACGTTCAGTCGTGTCAGCATTTCGGTGATGCTGACCGTCATGTAGAAGCTTCCGTTCATGCCGGGCCACCAGCTCCAGGAACCGTTGCTGTTCTGCAGGGCACGCAGCTTCTTGGTGGCTTCCGCTACGCGGTTGTTAATAGTGTTCTCATCAAAGAAATCTGCCAGTCGCAGCTTCTGTTCGTTCTCATTGTCGGCATCAACCACCCAAGGTGTCTCCTGCAGCAGGATGTCCTTCAGCTCCTCGTTCTTCGAGAGGTTGCTGACCAGTGAGCCGTCAGAACTTACCTCACGCTTCCACTGCTCGAACACCGACTTGATGTTACCGCCCTGGGCAATGAGTGTTTTGGCGATAAGGTTGGAGTAGAGCCATGCTGCCTGGTCAATGGCATTCTCTTCGTAGGGAGTACCTACGGAAGGAAGTGCCTGTACCATCAGCCAGACGGGATTGTTGGTGTATTCTACGGTCAGTTTCTGTCCGCTTGTTCCAGAGGGGAACAGTTGGGCGATGTTGATGGCCTTGGTGCCTGGCTCATGCTGGGTGAACGGGACGGTCACCGTGACGCGTTCCTGGTCTGGCAGGACAGCCAGATAATGCTGTTCACCGTCAGAGAAGTTCTTGCCGCTGGCCGATACCTGACAGATGTATAACGTTGAGAGTTGAGGATTGAGTGCTGAGAGCTTCGTATCGATGTCGAATGTTACGGTGCCTGTCTCGCCGGCTTTCAGGCTGAACGGCTTGCTCTGCTTATAGAGCACCTTATTGGTCTCCGGGTCAAGCAGCTTCAACGTTGAAGTGCCGCTGACGGCATGGTTGGAGGTGTTGAACACACGTGCTGCCAGTTGTGCCTGGTCGCCTCTGCGCAGGAATCGCGGCATGTTGGGCTGTATCATCACTTCCTTCTGGGCTATGGCCTCACCTTCTATGTAGCCGTTCTTCATGTCCTGCGTCGTGGCAATACCCATAAAACGCCAGGTTGTCAGACTCTCCGGCAGGGTGAACTTGATGGCGATGCGTCCCTCGGCGTCTGTCGTCAGGGTGGGGTAGAAGAATGCTGTCTCGTTCAGGTTCTCACGCATCTGGATGCTGGCTCCCTCCTCTGTCTCTTCTGGAGTCTCCTCTGCCTCTTCGTTAGCACGTGAGACCTTCATCTGGGCATCCATGTCAGCCTCCTCTGCCATGTGCATGGGAACACTCTCATAGAGCACAGGCTCTACCCTGCCTCCGGCGGCTCGGCGTCTGACGCCGTAGCCCACCACCACTTCTTCATCATCGTCCATGTCGTAGATGCCCGTCAGTCGGTAGGCTGTGGAACTGAAGTGGCTGAACTTCAGATTATTTACGGGAAGTGACTCCCAGCTTCTCTCTCCGCTGCCTATGATGTAGCTCCAGCTGGAGCCCCGCCATGAGGTGTTGGGGGTGGGAGTGATCATGTAGGGCGTGAAAGACCATTGGTGGGCGTAGATCTGTTCAAGTGACTTGTCATACATGGTCGCCATGAGTTGTGCGTCGGCTGGCGTGCCGTCAGGATTCAGCACCACGAGTTTCCACTCTTCCTTCTGACCAGGTGTCAGACGGTCACGGAAGGTCTCCCAGCGTACGGTCAGCTTCTTGTTAGGCAAGGGACGCTCGATGGTTTCCTGATGGGTGTAGAGTTTGTTGTTCTTGACCCAGGCAAAGGTCAGCAGCAGTCCGTTGCCGTACTCCTCGCTATAGGTCAGCTTTCTGTTCCAAAGGGCGTTACTCTGGTCGATGACACCGCTCTCCACAATCTTATTGCCGGAGATGATATTATAGACAATGTGTACGTCCTGGTCGCTTGAACCTACCTGAACGGTGACAGGTGTTCCGTCGTTGGGGAATCTTGTCGCACTGACGTAGAACCAGTCCTTAGTCTCTTGACAGGGCTTGGTGTCGTCGAGCGTGAATACGATGAAGTCCTGGGTCAGCGTATCACCTTCACAGATGGCTTCCAGCTTGTGCTTGCCGCTGTTGAATGAAGCGTTAGGCATGGGGAACTGTGTGTTGGTCTTGGCGGTCTGCCACTCGCCTTCGTCGAAGCGGAAGCTGACGTTCTTGTTCTCCATGTCGTTGCCGGCGGCATTACGCAGGTGGAAGGTGATGCCCTCTAACTGGTCGAGCAGCACTTGGTCGCTGAGGTCGCAGGTCAGCACCTGACTACGTGTACCCAACGGAATGCTGGTACTTCCAAAGCGGCTTTCGCCTGCCTGGTCGGTGACGTCGGTCTCTACCACAAACTGGTAGAACATGGGATGCTTCTCATCGGCTCCGTAGGGAAGCTTCAGCGGCACATCGACGCTGAACTTTCCAGCCTCGTCGGTCGTCGTCTCGCCCGAACATATCTCGGTGTCTTCGTGACCGTAGCCATAATAGCCCTGATCCCAGTAGCGGCTGTAATTGATCCACCAGTAGGCTGTGCGACGCTTTACCTTGTATGTCACCTTGGCACCCTGTATGCCCACGCCGGCGTACGAACGTGCCATGCCCTTTACGGCCAGCGTGTCACCTGCCTTGTACGTCTCGGTAATCTCGTCGAACGTCACCTCGTAGGTGGGACGTTTGTATTCTTCCACGCGGAAGTTGACACGGGTGTCGGCTCCCTCGATGCTGAAGCGTCCGTTCAGCTGTCCTGTGGGCAGGATGAACTCGGCTGCTGCCTTACCATACTTATCTGTGATGACCTCTTTCTCTTCCACCACTTTGCGGTTGGCATCGCGCAGCACCAGTCTGATAGTCCTGCCCTCTATGCTGCTGGTTTCAATGAACTTGGTGGTCTTGTGCAGCAGGGCTGCCACGTGGACGGTCTGTCCCGGGCGGTAGATGCTACGGTCTGTATAGAGCTTGGCCGACTCGTGCGACGAGCTGCTGCCGTAGTATGAGAAGGTGTCGTTACTGAAGGTGGGGTCGTAGCCCTGGTCAGTATCGGTAAAGGCATATATCTCGCGTGCGTCGCCAAACTTTTCTTCATCGTATAGTGCCTCGCCTTTCGCGTCACAGATCAGCTCCATGCCTTCTGCGACAGACTGTCTGCTGCGTGCCACCAACAGGTGTGCACCACTGACAGGTTGTCCTGTCGTGCTGTTGACTACTACGAAACGTATCATTCTGTTGGGTAGTCCCTCGCTCATCACGAAGAGGTCGCTGACGTAGAGCAGACGGCGTATCACATTTGTTGAGGGCTGTGTCATGAACTCCAGCATGTAGATGCCGTTGGGCAGCGGGCCCAGCTTCAGCGTATCTTTGAATTCCTCGTAGGGCTGGTAGGTAGAGTAGCTGTGTGTCTGCGTCAGCTCCGGCATGAGCGTCGAGCGCTTCTTCACTTCCAAATATTCCTCTGCGTCGTCAGGATCCAGCTCGTCCTTGCCCGTCAGTGTGGTCTTGTAGATGTTGAACGTCAGCTGCTGTACGTTGCGAAGGTTATAGACCTCGATGTCCTGCTTCTGTCCTGAGGTCATCAGCTCGTCTTCAATCCTCAGTCGGAACTGCGGGTTGGTCATCGTGTTCTCTGCATTGCGCAGGCTGTTCATGCGCGGCCATGACGACCATCTGGCCAAGGCCTCGTGGATGTAGTCCAGCCGTTCGCCTTCGCTGGCGTTGGTACGGTTGGTCATATAGTCGTAACGTTCTAGCGCCAACTCTGCTGATACGTCGAGGTCGCCATACTCGTTGATGAGTGAGTCGAGCTTCATGATATACTCCGACTCCTTCCAGTTGCCGTAGGCGTATGAACGGCTCTGCTGCATCAGCCACAATGCCGACAGACAGGCACCGGGACGATTGCCCTGACTGACGTACTGCTCGTGCATGGCCTCATAGCTGCCTAAGGTTCTTCCGATGACGCTCAGCAGGTCATCGCCGAAGTAACGGCTGTCCTTGCCTTTCACCACGTAGGGCTCAAAGACCTTGGCCTTGGTGCGTGCCAGCAGTGCGGGGTCGGCCAGCGCCATGTCCCTGTACTGTCTGCTGCGTTCTGAAACCGAGTCCAGACGGTACGAGTTGTTGCTGTAAATGTGGTACAATACGGTGGCATAGACGGCACGCAGACGTCCGTCGCCCGTTGCCTGCAGATCGTTCTCTAATCGCTTGACAGAAGGCAGCAAGGAGTCGGGGGCCACATTATACTGGGCTTCCATCACCGTCAGCTGGGCCATCAGCAAGTGACCGAACTCGCCGTCCTTCTTGGCGCGTTCCACAATCTTCTGTGCGTTGGTAATCACTTGTTGGGGAAGATCCTTCTCGTCGGCCTCCTCCACCAGCTTCCACATCTTTTTATAACTTTGTCCGAATAGCATCATAGGTACTGTGGTTAGTAAAATGAATGCAACAAAAATACTCTTTTTCATATCCTTGTGTTTTTGTTAATATTCAAAGGTCCATGGAAAGGTTCTCACTGGAAAAGTACACCCGTTGGGAATCGAACCCAAACCAACGGAACCGGAATCCGTTATTCTATCCTTTAAACTACGGGTGCTTATAAGCAGCTATTCAGCTATAGGCTGAACCTAAACAGGTGCGAAGGTACGAATAATTGTTGAGAGTTGAGCGATATGGTACAAGAATTAATTTCTTTTAAGCATTTGTAAAGTATTTGCTATCCATATTTCTCTACTGCTTCATAATAGGTGTCTAATGAGCCGATGTCGAACCTTCCAGCACTCATGGGCCATGCATGCATCGTGGTATGCTCCACCATGTAGTGTGCCAGATTGCCTGGGGCATCCTTGCCGCAGCCGTTCTCCACAGAGTGCCTCACCAGGTCGAGATCTTTCTTCAGGTAGATATAGAACGGCGGCACGGCCCAATGGCTCTTGGGCTGCTGTGGCTTCTCCTCCATGCCCAGTACCTTGTTGTGTTCGTCGAGTTCCACCACGCCGGTGCGCTGCAGTTTCTCGATGCTTGGCTGCTCGTGGCACATGATGCAACTGGTCTGCTTCTCCTTGGCGAAATCGACAAACTCCTGGAACGAGAAGAACAGCAAGTTGTCGGCGGCAACGACGAGAAGATCATCTTCGAAGGATTTTTGATTTACGGGTTTTCGATTTTCGATTGGGGAGCCATCTTCGAGGGATTCTCGATTTTCGATTGGGGTGAGTCCTTCTATGGCGAGCAGCAGGTCGCGGACGGCTCCCAGTCGTGTCTCGTTGGTCTCCGTACCATCGTCGATGATGGTGAGCGGCTTCCGGTAATGCTGCTGCTGTGCCCACTCCTCGAAGATAGGCGCAAACTTATGGTTAGTCACGATGATGTGCTCGTCGATGTCATCTATCTGGTCGATGTCGTCGAGCATCCTTCCCAGAATGGTGTTCTCACCAATCTTCAGCAACGGCTTGGGAAAATTCTTCGTCAATTCCCCCAGTCTCGTCGCATATCCTGCTGCAATAACAATATTTTTCATATAAAAGACCCTCCTACATCCTCCCTGTTTAGGGAGGACTTTTCTGAACCACCCAATAAGGCTTTTAGCTTGTTTATCATATCTACTTCATTAAATAACACTTCTTCATTAGTAAACCTTATTACTCTGTATCCCATTTGTTTAAGCCACTCTGTACGGATGTCGTCAGCCAGTTTCTGGTTTTCATTATTGTGATATCCACCATCTATTTCTACTACAACTTTACTTCTTCTAAAGAGGAAATCAACAATATAGTCGCCTATAACAAATTGCCTGAGACATCTTTCGCCAAGTGTGTTGTTCTTTACCAACAACCAAAAAGCATTCTCTGCATCAGTCATTTTTTTACGGTTTTCTTTTGCATTTGCCTTTAGAAGTCTGTATTCTATAGGATCTGCAACCATCCATTGCTTTTTCTTTCCCATAATTTTTTTTGTTCCTTCCACTACAAAGGGGAGATTTTATTTCAACCAAAGAAGATCCACCATGATCCTCCCCCTAAACAGGGGGAGTTAGAGGGGGTCTAACCTCGCCCCATCGTCCGGACGGACCCAGAAGATCTGGAAGGTCTTTTCGTATTCCGGGAACTCCTCGAGGTAACGTTCTGTGAGCTTGGAGGCTATCTCGTCCTTGTAGGTGGGATCGACCAGTGCGATGCAGGCACCCTTGAAGCCGGCACCGCTGAAGCGGCCGCCCCAGACACCTGGCAGCTCACGCATGATCTCGTAGATAGCAATCAGCTCGGGTGACCCGCATTCATAGTTATGGATGCTCGACTCGCAGCTGTCGAACGACAACTTACCGAAGAGTTTCAGGTTGCCCGTCTCCCATGCTGTGACGCCCTGACGCACGCGGCGGTACTCGGAGTAGAAATGCTCTGCCCTGCGGGCAAAGCGTGCTGGCATGGCGATACGTGTCTTCTCGAATGTCGCCTTCGGGATGTCGCGCAGGAACGTCTTGTCGAAGGTCTTCAACGGCTGGTCGGTATAGGCCAGCATGTTCCAGGCTGCCGTCTTACACTCATACACACGGAGGTTGTAGTCGGAGTTGACCAGGCTACGCGTCAGACCGCTGAAAAAGATGCCGATCTCGAAGTCGGGCATCTCCTTGTTCCGCTTGATGATACGCCAGTCGTTGGAGTCACAGTCCAGAAACAGCAGACCGTCACGCTTGCCCAGTGCGATACATGCCTGGTCGAGCAGTCCGTTGTTCAAACCGATGTACTCACGCTCTGCTTCCGAGGCAATCTGTACCACTTCGAAAGGCTGCAGGGTCACGCCGTTTGCCTTGGCGAAGGCCATGACATAGGCAATGAGTACGGCGGCACTCGAACTCAGACCGCCGACGGGCAGTGAACCCTGGATAACGCCTTCAATGCCTTTCGTCAGCTGGAAACGCTTGCGCAGCGCATACTTCGCACCACGGGCATAGTCGCCCCAGTGGTATTCCTTCACCTGCGAAGGAGCGTCAATCTGGAACGACACGTCGCCCTCAAATGTCCGTGACGACAGGCGGACCAGACTGTCCTCCCTGACATTAAACCACATGTCAACACCTTTGTCGATGGCAAATCCTGTCACCAGACCGTGCTGGTGATCAACGTGTGCTCCCAATGGACACACACGGTACGGGGAAAAGATATGATATTTGTATTCCATGTTGCAAAGGTACGAATAATCAAAAAGAAAACCAAAAGAATTACGGTTTTACCTTTTTACTTTTTTACTTTTTACCTTTTTCCCTGCCGCTTAACCTTTTTTACCTTTTTACTTTTTTGCTTTTTCACCTTTTTTCGTACCTTTGCCCAATCATAAAATCGTAAAACAGTACGATTGGCAAATAAATCGTAAATTGAAAATTGTTAAATTATAAATAAAAGAGATGGATATTGTAAAAAGATTCTTGAACTACACCAAGTTCGACACGCAGTCGTCGGAAGAGAGCGAGAGCGTGCCCAGTACATCGAAACAGCTCATCTTCGCTGACTACCTGAAGAAGGAATTGGAACGCGAAGGTCTTGAAGACGTGGAACTCGACGAGAAAGGTTATCTCTACGCCACGCTGCCATCTAACATGAAAGGACAACGGGCGACGGTCAATGGACAACGGAAGGACCCGCCCACCATCGGCTTTATCTCTCACTACGACACCAGCCCCGATTGTTCGGGTGCCGACATCAAGCCGCAGATAGTCCGCAACTACGATGGCGGTGACATCCTGCTGTCTGAAGGACAACGGACAACAGACAACGGACAACGGACAACAGACAACGGACAACAGACAACGGATGAGGGACAACAGACTGTGGTCAGCGGTTCCACCGCTGACAATATCATCATGAGTCCCCGGAAGTTCCCCGAACTGCTGCAACACGTCGGTGAGGACCTGATCGTGACCGATGGTCACACCCTGCTGGGTGCTGACGACAAGGCCGGCATTGCCGAAATCGTACAGGCGATGGTTTGGCTGCAGCAGCACGACGAGGTCAAGCACGGCAAGATACGTGTGGCTTTCAACCCTGACGAGGAAATCGGCATGGGTGCCCACCACTTCGATGTCGAGAAGTTCGGCTGCGATTGGGCCTACACGATGGACGGCGGCGACGTGGGCGAACTGGAGTTCGAGAACTTCAATGCCGCCTCAGCCAAGATTACCATTAAGGGCGTCAGCGTGCATCCAGGCTATGCCAAGGGCAAGATGATCAATGCCAACGCGCTGGCTGCCGAGTTTGCTTCCATGTTACCCAAGGACGAGACACCCGAGACGACGGAAGGCTATCAGGGCTTCTACCATCTCATCGGCATGCAGACCAACACCGAGCTGGGCAAGCTCAGCTACATCATCCGCGACCATGACCGCGAGAAGTTCGAGGACCGCAAGCGTTTCATCGGACGTTGTGCCGAACAGATGAACGAGAAATATGGTGAAGGGACGGTCATTGCCGATGTCAAGGACCAGTATTATAATATGAAGGAGAAGATTGACCCGCAGATGCACGTCATCGACCTCGTGCTGCGTGCCATGCAGGAGTGTAATGTTGCTCCGAAGGTACGTCCCATCCGAGGCGGTACCGACGGCGCACAGCTGTCGTTCAAGGGACTGCCCTGTCCGAATATCTTTGCGGGCGGCATCAACTTCCACGGACCATACGAGTTTGTTCCCATCCAGTCGATGGAGAAGGCCATGCAGGTCATTGTCAAGATCTGCGAGCTGGCCGCAGCATACAATGATTGAAGAAAAGATAAGAGTGTGAAAACCAGAATTGCTGATAAGTCTTTTTGTAGGGTAAAGGGCGTCTTGCTTATTTACCCTTTCCTCCTTGTTTTGCTTTTTCCCCTTTTTGCTTTTTCCCCTCTAACGGTAATGGCCCAGAAGCTCACTCAACAGCAGAGGATAGAACGTATGGACAGTGCCCTTTCGGTCCGCTATTATAAGATACCTTACGACACGAATTATGTCGTTCGTCCGGAGGGAACGGTAACGCTGAAGGTCAGAATCAACCAGACGGGAAATGATTTCCATGCCAAGGGAACGGTGAACGGCATCAACTCAAAGGCTGACCTCAGTACCAGCTATAAGACTACGGTGAGCGTTGGTGCCTCCTATCGCGGCATTTCTGCCAGTCTGTCTGTCAACCCTGCCAAATGGAAGGGCATGTATAAAGACTATGAGTTCAACCTCAACTATTACAGCAGCCGTATCAGCGTCGATTTCAGCTATCAACGGTCGGAATCGCTATCGGGCGACGTCTATCGTGACGATAGACTGTCGCAAATGGAGTCGGGCGACCTCACGCTGAAAATAGTCAACTTTGCCGGCTATTATGCCTTCAACCACCGACGCTTCTCCTTTCCTGCCGCCTTCAACCAGAGCTATATCCAGCGACGCTCCGCTGGCTCGTGGTTAGCGGGCATCAGCTATCAGGGAGGCATCATCGAGACCAGCGACGAACTGAAAGCCAAAAACCCGAATGCTCCTGAAGTCAGCATCGATGTCGGTCATGTCGGCATTGGCGGAGGTTACGGCTACAACTGGGTACTCGGCAAACGATGGCTGCTTCATTTCTCCATGCTTCCCACCTTTGTCGTCTATAACCGCAACTACATGACCGTCAACGATGTGCGTAAGGAGGCACATCACATGCGCTTCAACATGATTTTCAACGAACGCGCAGCGATTGTCTATCACTTCTCGCCACGCTACTTCGCCGGTGCTAATCTCGTGATGAACAATTCCGTTTTCGACGATGACGTTGTTGTGGTCAACCAGAACAAGTGGCGTGCCCGTGCATTCTTCGGGTTGAGGCTATAAGTCATTGCTTATACTACTCACCGTTTCCCTTTCTCCTTGACTCTTTAGAAAAATCATCGGTTTCAGCAAGAGGGGTACTTAAGCAGATGCCCGGGGGCACTTAAGCGGATGCCGGAGGGCACTTTTGGTATTAGAAAAGGGCAACTCTTGGTGCGCAAAAGTGGCCCCGAAGGACTGCAAAAGCATACCTCTTGGTTCAACGATGTTCAGGTAGGGGTGAAATTCGTCTGAATTGAGATTCAGGCATTGATAAGGCTGTCGATGGCATCCTGCTCACCGACGACCCAGATGATGTCGCCAGCACGGAACTTACGGGAGGGCTTGACGGGTGAGAGGTTTTCCTCACCCTCTTCCAGACCGACCACCATACAACTGTAGATGGAACGGATGCCACTTTGTTCCAGTGTCTTGTTGACAAAGGGACTGGTGGCGGAGATGACGATTTGGTGAAGCTTCATCTCACGCTGTTCGAAGTTCAGGTCTTCGCCGAATACCTCTTTCTGAACGGCCTGACCAAAGGCTGCCAGCTGTTGGTCGGAACCGATGACCTGTATCTTGTCGCCTGGGAAGATGAGGTAGTCGCCGTCGGGAATGTTCAGGCGGTGGTTGGCACGCAGGATGCTGCTGATGTGAACGCCGAACTTGCTGCCGAGCTCTAACTGTCGCAGGGTATGTCCCATCCATCGGGAGTTCATGGGAATGTCGAAATCGACCATGTGGACGTCACGGTCGAGCAACCGTCCCTCATAGAGTGGACGCTTGCTGCCACGAACCTGTGCTGCAATGTCGCGTGAGCGGAGGTTGTTGATGAACATCCGTTCGAGTCGGATGCTGCTTCGCTTGATGCCTCTTGATGCGACTATCAGCCCCACGATGATGACTCCTGCGGTGATGATGATGGCACGGGCGAAGTGGCTCAGGTGGTGGCAGATGTAGAATACGAAGGTGATGGCAATGAGTACGCGTATCAGGATGGTGAGCAACAGCGGTATCTGGTTGCGTCCCGTCTCTGCCCACAGGGCCTTGAACTCCTCGCTATGGTTCTTTTTCATGATCATTGCCCGCAGGAATGGAGAGATGAACAGCACCGTCAGGACACCCGTCAGTGCATTGGGATACCATTGTTCCCCTCCTCCAGGCAACAGCTTGCAGAAGAACGGATGCACGAAGGTGAACATGATGAAGATGACAGCGATGGTGAGGATGGAATAGACGACCGTGTTCATGGTCATCTGGACAAGCAGACGCTTCCACAGACTCTGCTTGTTGGTGTTGGCGCGGTTTGTGGAGAAGTAGTTCAGCGCATGGATGAGTCTGTTGGGTAGCCGGCGCTCCAAGGCTCCTGACGCAGGAACCGACAGACGGATCATGTAGGGTGTGAGGAAGGTGGTGATGACGGAAACGGCCACCACGACCGGGTAGAGGAAGTCGCTGATGACACCCAGCGAGAGACCCAGCGAGGCAATGATAAACGAGAACTCACCGATCTGTGCCATCGAAAAGCCGCAGCGTACTGCCGACCGCAGCGACTCGCCGCCCAGCATGAAGGCTAACGTGCCGAAGATGCTCTGACCTATCAGGATGGTCAGTACCAGTGCGGCAATGGGCAGCGCGTATGTTACAAGTATGTCGGGATCGACCAGCATGCCTACGGAAACGAAGAAGACGGCTCCAAACAGGTTCTTGACGGGTTCTATGAGCTTCTCGATGCGCTCGGCCTCTACCGTCTCGGCCAGGATGCTGCCCATGATGAAGGCTCCGAAGGCCGAAGAGAATCCTACCTTGGTGGAGAATACCGCCATCGCACAGCACAGTCCCAAGGAGACGACGAGCAGTACCTCGCTGTTGATGAGCTTGCGGACGGAGCGCAGGAACAGCGGGATGGCGAAGATACCCACCACGAGCCACAGGATGAGGAAGAAACCGATCTTGATGATGGAGTTGAGCATCTGACCGCCGTCAGGACTCTTGCCGCTGGCGATGGCCGACAGCATCACCATCATGACGATGGCGAGGATGTCCTCGAGGATGAGCACGCTCATCACCATTCCCGCGAATTTCTGTTCCCTCAGCCCCAGGTCGTCGAATGCCTTGTAGATAATGGTAGTCGAAGACATGGCCAGCATACCGCCCAGGAAGATACAGTCCATTTCGGACCATCCGAAGACATGGCCGACGACAATGCCGAGCATGGACATGGCAAAGATGATGCAAACGGTGGAGATGATGGGCGACACTCCCATCTTTAGTATTTTCTTGAACGAGAAATCGAGACCCAGCGAGAACAGCAGGAACATCACGCCGATGTCTGCCCACATTTGAATGTTCTCCGTGTCAAGGACCGATGTGGTATAGGGCATGTGGGGCGATACGAGGAAACCTGCAACGATATAGCCTAATACGAGTGGCTGACGCAGCTTCTTGAATATCAGCGTCACGATGCCTGCTACGATGAGCATCAGTGCCAGGTCGTTTATCAAAGGTGCAATGGTTGCCATATCTTCACTTTAATACCATTGTACAGCATTTGAGTAGCTGCTTCGCTTGTCATACTTCAGGGCATCGGTCAGCGTGGCGGCATTGCAGCGGAACGAGAAGTCGTAGCTGGTGTAGGGGGACAGGACGAGCGAGCATGTCATGCTGAAGCAGTGCAGGTCGCGTGACAGTGAGGCGGTGGTCATGGAAATCTTCTTGTTGTCGAAGTCATAGCCGGACGTGAAGTTGATGTTCCAGCCTTCCGAGAGGCGTATGTTGCCGCTTACGTTTAGCGTCTGTGTAATCTTATAGGGATAGCGCATCGTGTTGTAGTTGAACTTTCCGGCCGTGTTCTCACGCACACTGATGCCATAGCCGAAGCTCAGCGACCACGGCATGTTGAAAGCCAGATAGCCGTCTTCGTCTGTTTCCGCCTTTTCGGCCGGATTGTTGCGTGCTCCGCGCTTTCCCTTCTGCATTACATTGTCGATGTTGGGTTCCAGTTCGTCATCAGAGTTGTCGTCGTCTTCCTCGTCGTCATCCTTGTTTCCTTTTTCCACCTTCTCTCCCCTGAGCCACTTGAAGAAGTTGGCCACCTTCGTGTTGTCGAGAGTGTAGGAGATGTTCTGTGAGATGCTCTGGAAGCGTCCCCACTTTCCCTGTTGCCAGTATGTCGTGTGCTCGCTCTCATGAGGCTGCGCTCCTACCGAGTCGGCCTCATATACATAGCTGGCGAACGTCGTGCTCAGGTTCAGCGTATAGCTCTTCGTGAGTTTTATTCTCAGACTGGTGCTTAAGGCACTCAACGGCCTCACCTTCGCGGCCAGATCGTAGGACATACCCAGGTGCAGGTCGTCAATCAGGCTGATCTTCTTGAAACCAGTCGAGTCGGCATCGCTCTTGACCTTCATCTCCACGTTGTTGCTGACATCAAACGAGATACGTCCCTGCATGCCTTTGCTCGGCGCACCATAGAGCAGGTTGCTGTAGGGCGAGTATTCCACCAGCGACACGTTGCCGTCGGCATCCGTCTTCTGGTACGTTGTCCAGTAGCCGTAGCGGTCGGCTCCGAAGTCGGGCCTGTAGCTGAAGCTGACGGTGGGCGTGATGACGTGACGGATGGCTTGTATCTTGTCGCCGAAGAGCTTGCGGTTTGGCACGAAGAATCCGTAGAGCTTGGTCGATAGCGACATGCCAAGGCTCCAGTCATAGACGTTGTAGAAGCCGTTGACCGTGTCCGACACCTCTTCTTGTCGGGCGGTGTTCCACGATTTTTCGATACGGTTGGAGTACATACGGTCGGTGAAGTCGAACGACGGCGTGATGTTCACCACGTCAAAGAGCGTGAAGTTCGCCTTGATGGGTATCTTGTGCTGCATGCCGTTGCGCCAGTCCTTTGTCAGACTGCTGTGCAACAGCTTGTCTTCCTTCGTCGTGATGGTATTGCTGAACTGTCCCGTATAGCTTACCGAGATTTTCTCATACCAGCGTTCCTCGCCAGCCATCTTCTTGCGTCGGAAGGGGTAGAAGGTTGCCACGTTGACGTTCAGGTCAGGCAGTGTCAGCGCGATGGTCGTGTCACGCATGAACTGGTTCAGGTTGAACGTCGAGGAGATGGTCATGCCGAGACTCGAGAACCTCGTGCTCCAGCTCACTGACGACGTTCGCGTTGACTGCGTCAAGGCCTGTGGGTTGTACATGGATGACAGGTTGTTGCGCTCAAACGAGCTGGTGGCAAAGTTCACCCTCGCCGTCAACGTGCTATAGGGATTGGCCTTCGAGTCCTGCGTATGTGACCAGTTGATCTTGAAACTCGTGGTCTTCTGGTAGTCGTCCATGTTCTTCTCGCCATACACCGTGTTCTGGTAACTCACCAGGAACGAGCCGTTGTACTTGTAGCGCTTGCGGTAATTGGAGGATGCCGAAACGCCCCATGAGCCCTTGGTGTAGATTTCTCCGATCAGCTTCAGATCCATCTTGTCGGAGATGGCAAAATAGTAGCCGCCGTCGCGCAGGTAGAAGCCGCGTGATGTCTCGTCACCATAGGTGGGCATGATGAGGCCGCTGCTGTAGCTCTTCGTGAAGGGAAAGAAACCGTAGGGTATGGCAAAGGGCAACGGCACGTCACACACCACCAGATAGGCAGGACCGAATACCACGTCCTTGCCAGGACGTACCTTGGCACGCGACAGGGCCAGGTAGAAGTCGGGATGTGCCTGATCGCAGGTGGTGTAGCGGCCATGCTGCAAGTATAGCTCGCCGTTGGCACCACGCTTTGCAAGCTCCGACGTCAGGAATCCCTCGTCCTGCTGTGTATAGACACCGCTGATGAGACCTTTCTTCGTCTTGAAGTTAAACGACATCGTGTCGTTCTCGTAGGTGTCACTGCCCATTTTGAACACAGGCGTGCCGCTCACCACACCCAGGGAGTCCGAGGTCGATGTGGCATGCACCAGGCTCGAGTCCATATTCATATAGATATGGTTACTCGTCAGTTCCATGTTCTCATACTTTACGTTTGCTGAGCCGTACAGGTGCGCTGTTCCCGTAGCGGCAATATAGATCATTGAGTCGGTAGCACTGTATTCCACGGGAGCATCAATACCTTTCTTCTGCTCACGGTTCAGGCTGTCCAGACGCAACGAGTCGTCAATGGCCTTGTTACGTTTGTAGATAAGCAGCTGCAACGAGTCCATCTGTGTGGTATCGACCTCCATAACCTCCTCCCTGATGGGCAAGGTGTCGGGAATCTCTGTCAGTTCCGCTTCTTCTGGGAGGGTAGGGGGCTCCACCGTGTCAATTACACAATAATCCCCTTGCACCTCATGGTTGTCAGGAATGTCCTGAGATACCTGCAAGAGCCGCAAGGAAGGTATTTCCGCCATGACAAAAACCATGACGAAAAGTAGTGTAAATATGAGCGTTTTTCTTCTCACGGCTGCAAAGGTAATAAAAAAAAGTGAAGAGTAAAGAGTGAAGAGTGAAGAATTTGCTGTCGCTCACAACTATTTAACTTTTTTACAACATCTCACTCGTCACTTATCACTTGTTTCTTATCACTTGTTACTTGTCACTCATCACTTCAAACTTCTCCGCCCATGCCAGGAAGCGCTTCACCCCTTCCTCGCCGAACTTCTGCAGCGACTGGGCTGCCTGTTCCACCGTCTTCTCCTGGTCAGGGCGTGACTTCGAGTAGAACTTGTCTGCATAGCAGATGAGCTGTTCCTCCAGCGTTTCAGGCAGGAAGTCCCGAGGCGGCAGCGGCAAGCCCTGCCGTTCTATCTCCTCCTTCGTGATGCCTGCTCCCGTATGCCGCTCACAGACACGCGCCAGTGCCTCCTTTGCTCCGGGGGACTGTGGGAGTATCTTTTCTGCGAGGGACTGTGGGAGGTTCCTTATCAGTTCCGCCCCAATCATGCCGTGCCTGATGTACGGCTCCGTACCTTGACAGAAAATGCCTGGCGCATCACAGCGGAACACGCCGATGTCGTGCAACATGGCCGCTGCCTCCAGAAACTCACGGTCCACATGCCACTCCGGATGCTTGCCGGCTATCAGTAACGCACGCTGTGCCACCTGGCGGCTGTGCTTCAGCAACAGCTGTCGCAAGTCATTATCCTCTGGATAATAGCTATAGATGATAGAAAGATAGTCCATTCCCTGAATTTTTATCTCTTGATGAGCCGTACACCATAGATCTCGCCAATCTGCCTGCAGGGCTTGGCCACGAACTTCACGCGAACCTGTGACTTTCCCTGTAGCAGCTCGGTGGGGATGTCGTATGTCTCGTAGATGAACTTGGAGATACGGTACTTGCCGGTGTTGTTGACGCTGGTCAGCAGCTGGTCGTCAATGAAGATGTCGAACTCGTGCGACTTCCACTCACCCACGCCCCAGTACTGCAGGCGCAGTGTAAGGTCGGTGTTGCCGCCTGTCTGCATCAGGTAGCTGAAGTAGTGACCGTCACGGGCATCGCGGAAGAATACGTCGTTGGTGTTTCCTGTAAACGAAGCGTCGGTCTCCATAAAATGGTCGCTCTCAGGCTGCTGCTCGCCGGGCTGTACCTTGTCCGTAGTGCTGGCCTCGAGTGCCTGGCGCTCCTGCTCCTCTCTGGCCAGATTGTCGAGATAGCCTTGGTAGTTGTCTTCTGATAGTGCCAGCCAGTACATCATGTAACGCGCATCGTGCAACTCGAAGAAAGGCATCAGTTCGGATTGGGAATCATAGCCGGCAGTAGCCCAATTCTCAATCTTCAATTTCCCGTTCCCCATATCAAAAGTGAAGTGTAGCGGCTTGCCGGCCACAGGCCGTAGCTGGTTGGCAATGCCTTCGATATCGTTATTGATGAGTATCGGTGCCTCGTTGATGGGCAGTTTCTTGCCTACGGCCAACTGTCCGAAACGGCTGTCGTCGGCTATCAGCATGGCAAGGTCTTCCGTGCCTGTCTTCATGGCCAGCATGACCGGACCATGCATCAGGGCGATATACTGCGACAGGTTGGGCATGTACCTTACGCTGTTGTGCATGGGGAAATGGATATCGACCACATCGCCCTTCTTCCACTGACGCTCGATGGCGACATACGACGACGGTCCCGTCACAATCTCAACAGGCTGACCATTCACCTTCACCGAGAACTCGCCCGGCTTCACCCACCCCGGATAGCGCACCTGAAGGGCAAACTTACCCTTGCCCTTGGTCATCGTGATGCGGCTGCTCTCACGATAGGGGAAGCCGGTCTCCTGCTTCAGTATGATACCCTTCTCCTTCCAGTTCAGTTCCGATGCCACGAAGAGGTTGACGAAGAGGGCGTCGCCCCTGTGGGTATATACAAACTGTCCATACTTGCCGTGGTTCTCCATACCCGTTCCCACACAGCACCACATGGCCTCGTTGGGGGCGGAGTAGTTGCGGTAGTGGCGCGGACGGGCAGAGGTGAAATACACGTAGCCGCCATGTTCGGGATGCTGCGAGGAGAGGATATGGTTGAAGGTCGCCAGCTCGTAGTAGTCGGCATAGCGTGCCTCCGGGTTGCGGCGGTGCATGTCTTCGGTGAGTTTCAGCATGTTGTTGGTGTTACAGGTCTCAGGACCATCGATATCCACGACAAAGTCCTGACATGCCTCACGGCTGGGGAAGTGCTCGCGACGGCTGTTTCCGCCGAAGGCAAGCGACCGCTCGCCCGTCACGATGTCCCAGAAGAAGCTGGCTGCGTTATGGTAGCTCTCGTCGCCGGAGAGTTCGCTGATACGCTCGAAACCCACCACCTTGGGCACCTGCGTGTTGGCATGCATGTTGTCCAGACAATCACGGCGCTGCGACAAAGGAGTCAGCAGCCGTCGGTGTGAGAAACGTTTCGCCACGTCAAGGTATTTCCTGTCGCCCGTCATGGCGTAGGCATCCACCAGTACCTCGTTCATGCCGCCGTGCTCCGTGTCCAGGATACGCTCCATCTGCACGTCCGAAAGGCTTGCCGTCAGGTCGATGGCCCAGTCGCAGAAACCCAGGAAAAGCTCCCTGGCCTGCTCGTTGCCGCAGTAGAGCCACGCATCGCGCAGTCCGGCATACATCTTATGAATATTATAGAAAGGAACCCACGCACCGTAGTAGGCACCGAAGTCGCCTTTCTTGAAGTTGCCCCACACACGGTCACTGCCTGGCACACCGCCCACATAGCCCTTACCCCAGTCGGGGTGGTTCCGGGCATTGGCATCGGCACAGCGTTGCAGCTCACTGATGAAGTAGTCCATGCGCTGACGACACTCCTCACTGCCGGTGGCGGCATTGATGGCCATCGCCGTCAGGTAGTGGCCGCCCACGTGACCGTCCAGACCGTCCCAGTTGGGATATGACTTGCCTTTCGGCGTCAGGCCGGCCTCCTTCAGATAGGGTGCCAGCAGACGGTCGCAGTCGTATTTCAACAGCGTCTTGATGTTCAGGTCGCGAGCCTTCTTCAGCGGACCGTCCAATAAGGTGACGTCACCAAGGGGAAACTCATCGGCATACAACTTGTCTTGTGCGTTGCTGGCCACCACAGTAGCGGCCACGCAAAGTGATAATAAGATTCTCTTCATTTCTATCGTTCTTTTACAACTTTGTTGCAAAAGTAGTAAGAAATGACGAGAAAACCTACACTTTCAGAAATGTTTTGAGAAATATTAGGAATTTGCCTTTCTCTTCCTATTTGCCGATGTATTTCATTTCCAGATAGCGTTGGAAGGCCTCTTTGTACAGATCTCCGATGGGTAGCCACGTCTGCGCATCCATGATGATACGGTTCTTGCTCACCTCCTGAATCCTGTTCAGGTTGACGATATAGGAACGGTGTATGCGCATGAAGAAGTCAGGCAGACGCTCTTCCATCTTTTTCATCGACAACAGGGTGATGATGGGCTTCTGCTCGCCCTCGATCCATACCTTCAGGTACTCGCTCATTCCCTCGACATAACGGATGTCGGAAATGCTGACCTTGACGATGCGATAGTCGGACTTGAGGAAAATCGTGTCGGAAGTATCCTCCATTTGTGAAACGTTGGAGAGCATTCTCTCCTTCAGCCTGTTTGCTGCTCGCAGGAAGTCCTGCATTCCGAAAGGCTTCAATAGGTAATCTACCGCATTGACCTTGAATCCCTCGACGGCATATTCTGAATAGGCAGTAGTGAAGACGACGAGGGGCGGCGAAACAAGCGACTTCACGAAATCCATGCCGCCCAGGTCGGGCATGTTGATGTCGCAGAAAATGGCATCCACCGTGTCATTCTCCAGAAACTCACGTGCCTCCAGCGCACTCTGGCACTGGGCGGCCAGTTCGAGGAAAGGCACCTTACGGATATAGGCAACAATCTGTTGCAGAGCCAATGGCTCATCGTCGATAGCGAGACAACGGATATTCATTTTATTCTTATTCTTTTATTCCTCACCTTTTAAGTGGAATCACCAGCTCAACGGTGTAGATGTCGGGCGTGTCTTGAATACGGAGTGTATAGTCTTTGTCATAAAGCAGGTCCAGCCGCTTCCTGACGTTGGCAAGTCCCACGCCGCCCTTCTCCTCATTGGCCACGTCGGCCTTCGAATTGCGGCAGGTGAAATGAAGCTGAGAATCAGTAGCTTTAACGTCCTTCGTCCGGGCAGAGAGGTTCGAGAGTTCTGCCTTGATGTCGATGAACGACTCATGCTGGTAACTCACCCCATGCTTGAAGGCATTCTCGACAAACGAGATGAGCATCAGTGGGGGGATGGTGTTGTCGGGTACTTCAGAGGGCAGGTCGAGACAAATCCTGACCTTGTCGGTATAGCGCAGCTGCATCAGCTTGATGTAGGTACGCAGGAACTCAAATTCACGACTGAGTGGCACACCGTTCTTGTCGCCCTCATAGAGCAGAAAACGCATCATCTTCGACAGTTCCACGATGGTTTCCTGCGCCTTCTCCGGGTCGATATCGACGAGGGCGTGGATGTTGTTGAGCGTGTTCATGAAGAAATGCGGATTGATCTGGTAGCGCAGGTATTCCAGCTGTTGCTCCAGATTCTGCTTCTCCAGTTCCACAAGCCGCTTCTGGTCGCTACGGCTGCGGAAGTAGAACTTCGTGCCCAGGTTGGCGCCAAACATCAGAAGGAGCACAACGACAGCCAGTATGTCATGCTCGCCGATGATGGGCGGCGGTCCGTCAGGACGGAAGTTACGGGGTGGCGGACTGTCGAAAGGTTCCTGACCGTCGAATTCCGCTGAAGGCCCGTGACTTTGTTCTGTTCGGGGTAGCTGACGGTGATTCCCGGGTCCCCCGTTGCCAGGACGGCTGCTGCACTGGAAGACAGTGAATCCCACGACAACCGCCATCACTACCGACACGTATAGGACACGCTTATGCTTATACACCAGCAGCGGAGCCAGCAGGTAGTTGTGGACAAGAAACAGCAGCAGGAAGACCGCGAACTTACGCCATACGAGGAATACCTCTGTCCAGTCGAACACGATATTCGGATCGCTGACGGTACGTACATACAGGCTCAGCAGCGGGGCAGCAAACAGCAGTCCCCACACTACCAAGTATATCGTATTTTCCTGTTGCGACTGATGCTTCATCCAGTACATAGCCTTTTTAACCTATTTAGTTATTTTGCTGCAAAAGTAACGAGTCCCGCTCTTTTGGCCAAATTTATTCAGCCAACACCCTGTTTCATTCAGTGAACGGGGAGGACAGTTTCCTGTTTTTCAGCTTGCCTGCCTTCAACCCCTCTCCGCTGCAAAAGTACAAATAAAATCCCGAATTGGCGTATTGTTTTATCTTTTTTACCAACAAAAGCACATTGGATAATTCTTTTTTCGACAAATAAGACATTGTTTTCGTCCAAAATGTGTACCTTTGCCCAAACAACATAAAATAGGAGTACGGTATTACACCCGTTCCAATCATACAGGAATAAAAGCTAAGCAATCACTCATCAAAAAAACAAGACAATGTACTTCACAGGAATCATTATAGCAATTAGTACCTTCTTGATAATAGGTATATGGCATCCTATCGTCATCAAGACAGAGTATTACTGGGGAACACGCCCCTGGATCGTGTATCTGATTATCGGACTGGCATCCATAGTCGCTGCGCTGTTCATCGAGAATACCGTCATCTCAGCCATTGTCGGCGTATTCGGTGCGTCAGCCCTCTGGGGAATCGGTGAACTCTTCGAACAGAAAAAACGCGTTGAAAAAGGCTGGTTCCCCAAGAATCCCAAGCGCAAATGACACGCCCAAAAAGCAGGTGAGTGCCTTCCTGTGTCCTGTCATTCTGATTTGAATTGTTCTGCAGGGAGTTTCAGCGCATTCGCTACATCCACAGCATCAAAGGGGATCTTACCCTTTGACATCTCTGGAGCGTTGAATGACTTCAGGAAATTATCGTAGAAGGAAGGGGCTTGCTGCGGCAGACAGAATGGCTTATGAGCCTTGCCGTTGCGATCTACATAGCAGAAATAGGGCTTGCCGTACAGACCGTCGTCACGTTTGGAAGCGAACACAAACCAGCGGGAGTTGCTTGACCAGCTGTGGTAGGTGTCGCTCATGTCCGAGTTCACCACCTGCAGCGTGTCCATCATTCCGGTCTTCAGGTCCATCATCCACAGGTCGGCTTCTTTGTGCCATATCGGAAAGGTTCCAAAGTCCTGCACGGTGAAAAGCAGCCTCTTTCCGTCGGGTGAGACCCTTGGATGGCATACGCTTCGTTCCGAATATAGCGTATCTACCTGTGTGCCGATGGTGCCGGTAGCCTCGTCAAACGGTATTCTTGCCAGCACATATTTCAGTTTCTTGTAGTCCTGAGGCAGCTCCACTTTCGGCGATGTGCAATAGTAGATGTATTTCCCGTCGGGGGAAAACGCTGGGAATGTCTCCAGCCGGGCAGAATTGCTTAACAGTTGGGAGCTGATGATGATGTTCTTCTCGAGGTCTGCCACATAGATGTCCGACTCCGTATCATAGACTTCCAGCCTCTTCTGTGCCGATGCCTGTACAGCCGGTACGACCACGTTACACGAGAATACGATATATCGTCCAGATGGCGCAAACTGGAAATAGGTGGAAGTCGCCACCATGTCGGGGGTCTTGATGTTCAGTTTCCGCAGTTGTCCGTTCTGGTTGAGAATGGCACCGCCGCCTTCTCCTCTCACATACATCATCGACAACTGGGGATTCTGGTTGCTGGGTGTGTGGCAGTTCATGCACCGGTTGTCTTGCAGGTTGTAGTCTGCCAGTGCATATTCATCAAAATTCTCTATACAGCGCTGTTTGATCTGCAGGCGGTTCCAGACAGAGTAGCCCGGTTCTATCAGCCTGTAGGTCAGGTAACTGTCGATACTGTCACCGACCACATACCAATGGAAACGCTTATACGCCGTCCATTGGCCGTCTTTCAGAGCCGTCACCTGCACCTCTATTGTGTCGTTCTCCTCCAACAGCCTGCGCCATTCGCCCATACCGAACTCAACATTGCCGCCACAACTCCGTACCGTCAGGTCGCCCGCCTTCACTTCCACAGCGTCAGATCCCCTCACCACAAAGTTCAGCGGGGCGATGTTCACGGGGATGGTCACATCCTTGTAGTCGGGATAGATCTCCGCCTCCTGATTGCTCTGTTTTACATCGTGCGGTGTGGGTGTACAGGCAGCCAGCAGCATCAGTAGGGCAAGGGCCATTGTCCCCTGCCTGTTCTTGCATCCCTTCGGTAGCAAGCGGCATAGCCGAGCGATCCATTGTCTTTTGTCCATTGTCCGTTGTCCGTTGTCAGCCGTGGCTATTCAAAGTAGTCGAAGTAGTACCAATAGGTGTTGGCAAAGCGTGGGTTGGCCCTGTCTGCCATGTATTCCTTCAGGTCGCTTCGTACCTGCTGGTCCTCGATATACTTCTGCCATTCTTCCTCAGGAGACTTTTGTGTAATCAGCCAGATGCACAGGGCCTCTTGGTAGAGTCTTGAGACATGAGGTTTATACTCGTCGAAGTTGTGTTTGAAGCTGTTCAGATCCTTCTTCAGCAGCAGGCTGCACAGCATATAGTCAAGTGCCACCTCGTTCTTTGGGTTCGATCTTAGCAGCTGCGTCATGATGTTGTATGAGTCCTCGCTTGGCGAGATGGTGTCCTGCAGGTTGATGAATTGTGCCTTTTGTCTGTAGCGGTCATCATTTGGGGCACTTTCAGCCCAGTCGCTATAGGGAATCGTCTGTCGCAGCAGTCCGAGGAACTTCTCTGCGGCTTTCCGGTCGTTCCTCACCAGTGCACACTCTGCCAGCCGTTTGACATTGTATGCATTCCGGTTGCCAGGAACAGACACGGATGACATGAATGCCCCTCTCTCTGCACGTGAAATGTCGCCGATGGCATAGTAGAACTCATGCAGATTCATGAACATCAGCATGGGGATATTGGTTCCTATCATGCTGGTGAAGGTTCCCAGGTAGTTGGGATAATACTCCATGAGCACATCGGGCAGTTTGCCCCTTTGTGCCTGAACGAGGTTGTAGATGTATCGGCGCACGGTAGATGACACCTGTGCCTCTTGGGTGAGCCTTAACTGCGAATTTCTCTTCTTGAGGACGTTCAGCACGGGGTCAGCCTCAGCCGTTGCCACCACGTCGTCCCAGTCGCCTGTTTCGTAGCTGTGTATGATGTGAAAGTCGGTCTCCTTGAGGAAATCCGGTGCATACATCCTTTCAATACCCGGATACTGGCACAGGTCGGTTAAGGTCAGACAGTAGTGGCTACGCATGAAGGGAAGTACCAGGACAAAAGCCACCGTCACAGGTACCGTTACCTTCCAGACGGCAACTGCCGATAACAGCAGGAATACCCATACGCCGTAGCCGAACAGCCAGTAACACAGCAGCGTGCCGGGCAGTACTGCCGCTAAGGCCCAAGTCCATCGGCGTTCCATCAGTTTGTGTAGTATCAGAAACATCAATAGCCCTCCCATCAAGGCGTATGTGGATGACAGCGTATAGCCGTAGAACATCTGGCATGATGCCTCATGTACGGTAAGGAGCAGGGCCGCCGTCAGTGCTGCCCACTTGTTGAGCCTTTTAAGTTTCAGACAGTTGAGAGCCTGGTACGCCAGCCAGAACAAGACGGTGAGTGATGCCGTAAGGATCGTTGCCCCTGCCACATTGTAATAATAGAATTGAGTCAGGAACTCCCCTGACAGGCAGGCAGCCCATGCCGGTTTGGCGAACAGCGTGCTTACGTACGACCACGACATCAGGAACAGCTGGTTCTGTCCCTTGAAGTAAAAATGATAAGGATAAAAGAACTGGAAGAAACAGAAGCACACCACAGCAAACCCTATGATTACCAACATTGGCCATAAGTCCTTGGTCTTCCATTTTCGCTTCTCCATCTGGGCGTGTCTTGTTCGTTATGGGATGTTCAAATTCGACGGCAAAAGTACGAATAAGTGGGCAAACAACCAAATTTTATTAGAGTTTTTTCAAGCGTGAGTACATTCCTTTCGACAATAGTCAAAAGTGATGAAAAAATAATGGCAGCAGCATTTTTTCCTCTTTTCACGCTTCATTTTCCACTTAATGTTGTACCTTTGCACGTCTAAATAGCTAAAGAAATGAAAGTCGTCGTATCACAGGAAATGGAACGGATATGCCCCGAGTTCGTTGGAGCATGCGTGGAAGCAGAGGTCATAAATACCCCATATAATGAAGCATTGTGGAAGGAGATTGAAACGCTGGGAGCACAGTGGCGTCAGGAACTAACCACGGAATCGCTGAAGGAGATAACCAGTATTGCTGCCACCAGACGGGTATATAAGGCCTGTGGCAAGGACCCGTCGAGGTATCGTCCTGCCTCAGAGGCGCTGATTCGCAGGGTACTGCAAGGCAAAGAACTATACCAGCGAGACACGCTGGTAGATTTGGTGAATCTGGCATCAATGGCATTCGGTTACAGCATTGGCGGCTTTGATGCCGACAAATTCGTCGGCGACACGCTGACATTAGGCATCGGACGCGAGGGTGAGCCCTACGAAGGCATCGGCCGGGGAATGATCAATATACAGGGCCTACCCGTATATCGTGATGCAGAGGGTGGGGTAGGTACGCCGACCAGCGACCACGAACGGACGAAGATGTCTCTTGAAACGAAGCATCTGCTTATACTGATCAACGGCTATGACGGCAATCGGCAGCGTGTCTGTGAGAATGCAGAGTACCTGCAAGACCTGCTTCGTAAGTATGCTCAAAGCGACGGGGGCACCTATCACATCTACATGTAGTACTCGTCGTTCATGACGATGATCTGTTCTCTCCAGTCAGCTCAGGGTTCTTCACTCTCGGAACTATCGCTATCATCTTTCAGATTCTTCAATTGCTTCACGGCCTTATCGAAGTCACTCTCCAGCATTCGCATCTCGCGTTCACGATAGATTTCAAACTCCCGTTCGGCCTTCTCAATGGCCTCACGGCAATGGGCGACTGAACACGATAGCCAAGAGCAACTTCAAGTTTCATGTTGTCTTTTATCTTTCTCTTTGTCATCATAATCTTTTGTGTATTGGAGTTACCCATTAACTTTTCCGAGTTGCCCACTAAGTATAATATAGTTACCCACTAACTCAAAAGGGCTATTTTTTATTCTTTAGCATTTTTTTCTCTTCACTTGCAAGTCTGCGCTCAACCTTTTTGACATCTTCTGCTGGTGGCAGGTTCTCTGGAGTAATACCGCGTTCAGTTAGCATTTTGCGGACGGCGGCATTGTTGTCAATGTGCTCTTTGGTGATAGCCGTTTCACCTTGAAGGTCTTTTGTCTGGACGTTGACACTGGTCATCTCGGCAGCAAAGTCCTTAGCCTTGATGCTGATGGTGGGAAGGAAGTCTGCAAGTGGACGAGTTTGGGGAATTCCCATACGTCGTTTCATCATATTGGTGCTGAGGCGGAAGAGGGCTTGGTCACCCTTGGAGCGGATGACGGCAAAGGTCTGGTCGTTCACACCGCGCTCATACAAAATACCAGATAGTTTGCGCTCTGTCTCTTGCAATTTGGCACGAGCCTTAACACGCTCCACCTCTAACAATCGCTGCTCTATTAGTTCTGCCCTGCGTGTTTGCACAGCGAAATAGGTTTGAGCAAAAGCAATCTGAGGTTTGCGAGGGTCACCATTCTGTGCCACCAGATAACAGGCATAGCGGGTGAGCATGATGTCATCAACTTCTCGCTCTGCTCCAGAACCAATGGTAACCATTTTATTGACGTCAATAAAATGGTCATCTATCAACTGCCCCACGTTCACACAGGCTTCTTTAGCTTTATTAATCACTTTGCAGAAGTTCTGCCATAAACTATAACCAAACAGCTTTTGCAGTTCTCTTGCACTCCAGCATTCAGTCTCATCAATCTTGCAAACAGTATCTTCATAGCTCTTAAATAGAGCAAGAATTTCTTCTTTCTTCATCCTTCTTGTTTGTTCTTACTAATTCTGTCAATTCCACATCAAGCAGTTCTGCATTTTTGAGATACGTTTCCATAGTAGGCTGGCTGTCATTGGTACACCACTTTGGCACAGTCGTAGGGGCACATCCCAACTGTTCAGCCAACCACTAATTGGTTCTCTGGTATCCCTCCACGAGACACTCGGTAGTCCCGCGGCACCTCCCTTCTCTGCAAGCCTTGATGCGGTTAATGTCCTTGTCCATAATGGATATCTATTGTTAATGCTACAAAGTTATTATGGGGTCTCGCACGCACGTTCCTTATTATGTATAGAGCAAAATTTGTAGTTTTCGCTACAGAGACCTCCTAACCTCCCTTTTCTTCTGAAACCCCAGTAAATAAAGGGGAAAGAGATAGGGAGGTGTCGTCGAGATACCTCCCTGCCAACCTCCCTGCCAACCTCCCTATTAATCTACCGCAATTTCGCTGCCAACGAACCGTAACTTCGTTGCCAACGAGCCGTAACTTCGCTGCCAACGAGCCGTAACTTCATGACCATTGAGCCAAGGCTCAAGCAACCTCAAAAGGGAGGTCAGAAGGGAGGTTGGAGGGAGATTGGAAGGGAGGTTTCTGAAGGGCAAAAAGCCAGTGGCTATCGGCATTTCGGAGGATCTGAGGGAGGTGTCGCAGAAAAATAAAAAATCTGTGGAATCCGCGAGATCTGTGTGACATTCGAGAGGGGACCAGCAGCCAGATTCGGAAGTTCTTTGTGAACGTAGAAAAGCAGCGATAATCGAGGGGAATTATCGCATAATTCGAGGTGAAAAGTAGTGCTTTGCGAACCGTTTGGAGCCGGATTATCGTTTCTTTCCTTTGAACATAAAACTACTCATGACAGATGTGATAGTCACCCTTGTCCGGCTCGTCTATCGTGATGTTTCCTGTATCAGGCTGGAACTTGAAGTTGCGAATGCTGTCCTGCTCTATGTTGGAAAACCTAAAGACTCTTGTTGCCAAACTATAACCTTTGGTTCAGACCGGCGGATCTGCTTGCTAACGGGGCGTTACATTGACTCTGCCATCAGGTCTTTTCTGCCTATAAGGCTAAAGATGGTGATATCATTGTCCTCGTTGAGAATACGGAGCGTACGCAGAATCTCATTCAGCGTTGAACCGCTGGTCGTAACATCGTCAATCACCAGTACATTCTGCTGGCGGATGATAGAGCATAGTTCCCTGTCTTCGTCAGATTTGAACCTGAGGAAGTTCATGATATAGGGACGATAACGACTCTTCTTGACGTCCTTGGCTATTGTGAAATAATCTTTTTGGTGAATCATCTCCA
>CAJOQT010000021.1 GCA_905236875.1 uncultured Prevotella sp.
AACTTACCCAGTGGTAAAAATCGAAATTTCTAACACCTCTCACCCGTTCTATACCGGTAAGAGCAAGCTTGTCGATACGGCTGGCCGTGTTGATAAGTTCATGAGCCGCTACGGTAAGGCTGCGAAGAAATAAGATAAAGCCTAACAGAGATTTAATAAAAGGGTGCTTTCCTGTAGTTGCATATGCCGGGAGCGCCCTTTTTCAGCTTTACACAACAACTAAAACATAAAACTATGAAGACTAAACACCTATTACTGATGACTATGATAGCGCTGGCTGTCATTGCCTGTAGCGACGAACAGGAGGACGTAGTCATACAGCCTGGCAATGGCGGCAGTTCCACCAATGTTGTCAACAAAAACAAAAACACCACTGGCCCCGTCGAGGCACGCTACCGGCTGGAGTTCCCCCTGCTGAAGGGTGGTAACAATGTGACCGTTGTCCATAAAGCCATCCTAAACAAAAACAGCACTACCGTAGGTGTCAACTACTGTGTGGAGTGGGATCCCGACATTCAGTCACAGCGCTGGAGCTGCTACCAGATGTACAGCAGCGTGAACTACCACTCGTCGTACAACGTTTCAAGGTACTACGCTGACAACGACGGAACACTGTCGCCCACGAGCCAGTATCCCAACGACCCGGACCTGCCTGCACAGTACCGTTTTACTATCGATCCCTACAAGTATTCCGGCTTCGATCACGGACATATCTGTCCGTCAGCCGACAGATTGAGGTCAGAAGAAGCCAACTACCAGACGTTCTACATCACCAACATGCAGCCGCAGCGCAAGAACTTCAATGCTGGCCTGTGGGCCAAGATGGAGACACAGCTGCGTAACTGGGCTGGCGGAAGTGATACGCTCTATGTATGCAAGGGCGGCACTATCGACAATTCCGATAACCTTCTGGGCTACATAAGCAATGGCGGCATACGCATTCCCATTCCGAAGTATTTCTTTATGGCTGTGCTCAGCAAGAGTGCCAGCGGCTACAAGGCCATGGGATTCTGGGTGGAACATAAGAACGAGGACCACTCCAACGACTATCTGGGCAACTACGTAGTCAACATCTATGAACTACAGAAACTGACGAACATCGACTTCTTCTGTAACCTGCCCGACGATATCGAGAGTCAGGTAGAGTCGCTCCCTGTCGCCAATGTCAAGAGGGAATGGGGACTGAATTAGAAGGACAACAGACTATGCTCAGCAGTTCACCCGCTGACAAAATATAACGAAAAACAAAAAGGGCAGTCCTCGCGATGGACTGCCCTACTCTTTTTACCTAAAAACCAATACTCTACGTTTCTCTTTTCTTCAAAACACTGTTCTTTCCTCTCAAATTTCTCTTCAACTAACTTTTCATAGTGCAAAAGTACGAATTAATTGGTAATCCAACACTTTTTAGAGCTGTTTATCATACGATTTGCCTCTCTTTTTGACATAGGTCAACCTATACAGAAAAAAAATATTTGACTAAAATACTTGCAAGTGTCAAGGAAAATGACTAAATTTGCGACAAAAAGTAGAAGTACCTATATTTTTTAACACAAAGATGAAAACAATTTATGAATTCTCTGTCAAGGACAGAAAAGGAAAAGACGTATCACTGAAAGAGTATGCTAACGAAGTGCTGCTCATCGTGAACACTGCGACCAAGTGTGGCTTTACGCCTCAGTACGAAGAACTGGAGAAGCTCTATGAGAAGTATCACAGCGAGGGTTTTGAGATACTCGACTTCCCCTGCAACCAGTTCGGACAGCAGGCTCCCGGCACCGACGAAAGCATTCACGAGTTCTGCAAGCTTAATTTTGGTACAGAGTTTCCACGCTTCAAGAAAATCAAGGTCAACGGTGACGATGCCGACCCGCTGTTCAAGTTCCTGAAAGAAGAAAAAGGATTTGCCGGCTGGGACATGGAACACCCCATTGCCCACATCCTCGACGACATGCTGACTAAAGCCGACCCAAACTACAAGGAGAAACCCGACATCAAATGGAACTTCACCAAGTTCCTCATCAACAAAAAAGGACAGGTGATTGCCCGCTTCGAGCCAACGGAGAAGACCGAGAACATTGAGGCAAAGATTAAGGAGTTGCTATAATGGGAAAGACCAAGTGTTTGATTATAGGCAGCGGACCTGCTGGTTATACCGCTGCCATCTATGCATCGAGAGCCAACCTGAATCCCGTGGAATACAGTGGGTTGCAGCCTGGTGGTCAGCTAACGCAGACCACCGAGGTAGAGAACTTCCCCGGCTATCCACAGGGTGTTGACGGCAACCAGATGATGATGGATCTGCGCGAACAGGCCGAGCGTTTCGGTACGGACATACGTGACGGCAGTATCACCAAGGTCGATTTCTCCCAACGACCCTATAAGGCTTGGGCAGAAGACGGAACGGAGATTGAGGCCGACACCGTTATTATTGCGACAGGAGCCTCTGCCAAGTATCTTGGTCTTGACGACGAACGCAAGTATAACGGTCAGGGTGTGTCGGCCTGTGCCACCTGTGACGGTTTCTTCTACCGCAAGAAAACCGTAGCGGTAGTGGGCGGCGGCGACACTGCCTGTGAGGATGCGCTCTATCTGAGCCATCTGGCCAAGAAGGTATATATGATTGTACGCAAGCCGTTCCTACGTGCTTCGAAAGTGATGCAGCAGCGTGTCAAGGATGCAGAGAACATCGAGATTCTTTTCGAACACAACACACTCGGACTGTTTGGCGAGAACGGTGTCGAAGGTGCCCATCTGGTGAAGAGGAAGGGTGAGCCTGACGAGCAACTTGTCGATATTGCCATCGACGGTTTCTTCCTTGCTATTGGTCATAAACCCAACACCGACATCTTCCGCGAGTGGCTCGATACCGACGAGGGGGGCTATCTGAAGAAGACTGACGGCACACCACGCACCAAACTTCCAGGCATCTTCGTTGCCGGCGACTGTGCCGATCCCATTTATCGGCAGGCCATCACCGCAGCCGGTACCGGCTGTCAGGCTGCCATCGAAGCAGAACGATTCCTGTTAGAGCAACAATAGGAAGGAACTGGAACCTCATAAGCCTCATGAGCCCCATAAGAATTAACCACAATAAAAAATGCCTTGCTTCACAGCAAGGCATTTTTCAATTTACTTTTAAAAAAACTAAATTAATCAACCATAAACCTTAACCATTAAAAAATCTTTTCACTGCAAAGATACAACTCTCAGAAGTAATAAACAAATATTTCCAAGGAAAAAACGTTTAATTTTCGTTAGAATCACATTTTTTAGACTTAAAATAACGAAAAACAAACCTTTTTCGCGACAAGTAACGGATTTTAAACCCAATTAATCGTTTATTTCAAGAAAAATGTTTACCTTCGCAGTGAAATAACTAATTACAAGCTTCCATGTATCTTAGCGTTTGGTGGTTCATACTTGGTTTCATCGTATTGCTGGTCATACTTTATGTTGGACGGCAAGTCTATCTGCGTAGCCAGCGGATGCGTAACCGCCTACACATGGAACGTATCTATACTAACATCACCCACGAACTGCTGACTCCACTCACCATTATCTCCGCATCGGTGGAACACCTGCGTATGGAAGAGCCAAAATACGGCTACGACTACGACATGATGCAACTGAACATACAGCGTATGGTGAAACTGCTGCAGCAGATTTTGGAGACCAGCAAGTCACAGTCTGGAGAACTGAAGTTGCTGGTGAGTCACGGTGACGTGATGAAATACATACGTGAGACAGCCATTACCATCGAACCACTGATGCACAAACAGGGACTGGAATTCAGCATCAAGTGTACCCCAGACAGCATGATGGGATGGATAGATACCGACAAACTGGATAAGATCATCTTCAACCTGCTGTCGAATGCCGCCAAATACACGGGCAAGAACGGGCGCGTAGAACTGGATGTCAGGACTAACAAGAAATTCGACCACATTATTATATATGTAAGGGACAACGGCAGCGGCATCCCCAAGGAGAAGCAGAAAGGTCTGTTCCGTCGCTTCTACGACGGCGATTATCGTAAAAACCAGACCTTCGGAACGGGCATAGGCCTGTCATTAACGCGTGACCTTGTCTATCTGCACAACGGCAACATCAGCTTCAAGAGCGAAGAAGGCGAAGGTACCACGTTCATGGTAACACTCCCCATTCAGAAAGAAGCGTTTGCCGCCTCACAGATTGACGAGATGAACAAAATAGACATCTCCATCCCACGAAGTGCCATTCTCGACATTGGCCAATACAAGATGAAGACCGACGAGGAACTGATGGCCGAGCGCGAGGCAGAAGAGGATGCCTACAAGGTGCTGCTGGTAGAGGATAACGTGGAGCTGCTCCTGCTCATGCAGCAGCTGTTGAGCACCCGTTACCGCATCTATACGGCTACGAATGGGCGCGAGGCACTGGAGGCCATACACTCCACCAGCCTCGACCTGATCATCTCGGATGTCATGATGCCCGAAATGGACGGCTACACCCTGACCAGGACAGTCAAGGCAGACCCCGACTATAGTCATCTGCCCATCATCCTACTCACGGCAAAAATACAGGATTCCGACCATCAGGACGCACTGAAAGCGGGAGCTGACGACTATATCACCAAGCCTTTCCGCCTGAGTGACCTACAGCTGCGCATCGACAACATCATCCAGAACCGCCAGCGAATCCAGCGTGAATTCAAGCAACAGACCATTGCCGAGACTACGAAAAAGGTGCAGGAAAAGCCGTCACCCGACAATGAGTTCCTGCAACGTGCCATCCTGTGTGTCAACAATCATCTGGACGATACCGACTTCGACCGCGATGCCTTTGCCCGCGAGATGGGAGCCAGCCAGTCAACGCTTTACAACAAACTACGCGCCACGACGGGCCTGAATGTCAGCAACTTCATCCGACATATCCGCATGAAGGCCATAGACGACATCATCCTGAACACCCCCGACATCCGCGTCAGCGACCTGGCCTACAAAGTTGGCTTCAAAGACCCGAAATACTTCGCCACTGCATTCAAGAAGGAGTTTGGAATGCAGCCCAAGGAGTATATTGAAAAGAGACAAAAGGAAAATAAAGAGAAAGAAGTGTAATAAATAATGTGAAATTTACAATTGAACCACAAATTTTTCACTTTTCACTCTTCACTTTTCACTTAATTTCGTACCTTTGCAGCTAGTTTTTTAGTAACTAACCCAAAAACTATTGTTAAAAATGGCAAGACAAAAGAAATTCATCCTTCAGGAGAGTGAGATTCCAACACAGTGGTACAACATCCAGGCAGACATGCCCAACAAACCCATGCCTCCCATCCATCCGGCTACGAAGCAGCCCTTGGGTGTCGATGACCTTGCACACATTTTTCCCCGTGAGTGCTGCGTACAGGAACTGGACACTGAACATCGCTGGATTGACATTCCCGAGGAAGTGCTCGACAAGTACAAGTTCTACCGTTCTACACCACTGGTACGTGCCTACGCACTGGAAGAGGCTCTCGGTACACCCGCCCACATCTATTTCAAGAACGAATCAACCAATCCGCTCGGCTCACATAAGATCAACTCTGCCCTGCCCCAGTGCTACTATGCCAAGCAGGAAGGAACGACGAATGTGACGACTGAGACAGGTGCCGGCCAGTGGGGTGCCGCCCTTAGCTACGCCGCCAAGATATATGGTCTGGACTGTGCTGTCTATCAGGTGAAGATCACCATGCAGCAGAAGCCTTACCGCTCAAGCATCATGCGTACCTTCGGTGCTGTCGTCGAAGGTTCTCCTTCAATGTCCACCCGTGCCGGTAAAGATATTCTGACAAAGGACCCGACGCATAGCGGCTCGCTGGGAACTGCCATCTCTGAAGCTGTCGAGCTGGCTACTACGACTCCAAACTGTAAATATACCCTCGGCTCCGTATTGAACCACGTAGGTCTGCATCAGACCATTATCGGCCTGGAGGCCGAGAAGCAGATGCAGATGGCTGGTGAGTATCCCGATATGGTGATTGCCTGCTTCGGCGGCGGCTCCAATTTCGGCGGTATTGCCTTCCCATTCATGCGTCATAACCTGAGTGGCGAGCGCCACACAGAGTTCATCGCCGCCGAACCCGACAGCTGTCCGAAGCTCACTCGCGGCCAGTTCCGCTACGACTTCGGCGACGAGGCAGGCTACACACCGCTGCTGCCGATGTTCACGCTGGGTCATAACTTTAAGCCCTCCAATATCCACGCCGGAGGTCTGCGCTATCATGGTGCAGGCATGATTATCAGCCAGCTCATCAAGGACGGCTTCATGAAGGGTGTTGACATCCCACAGCTGGAGACCTTCGAGGCAGGTATGCTTTTCGCACGTACCGAGGGAATCATTCCTGCCCCCGAGAGCTGTCACGCCATTGCTGCCACCATTCGCGAAGCCAATAAATGCAAGGAGACTGGCGAGGAGAAAGTAATCCTGTTCAACCTCTCTGGTCACGGACTTATCGACATGCCGTCGTACGAAGCTTTCATCAAGGGTGACCTGCAGAACTACACTGTCACCGACGAGATGATTGCCGCCAACCTCGCAGAACTTGACAAATAGTGCAAATCATAGAACAAAGCATTATCGCGAAGAATCCCAAGAGGAAATGTGAGGACGGGCTTGTCGTCACCGATGACTTTGTGGCAGTTATCGACGGCAGCACCAGCAAAAGCACGCTTCGCCATAGTCTGTTCCGCAGCAACGGACGCTACTGCATGCAGCTCGTGTCCAAGTACCTGCGCCATACCCCCAAGGCCGTCACCTGCGCAGCATTCTGCCGCGGCGTGACGGCCTTTGTACACCGCCACTACCGACGTTCCCACCTTCCATTGCTCAGCCAGCAGCCGGAAGAACGCATGTGTGCCTCTGCCGTCATCTTCAGTCGTGTCAACCGTGAGATCTGGATGATTGGCGACTGCCAGTGTCTCATAGGGGGAGAATTATACGAGAACCCCAAGCCTTATGAGCAAATACTGGCCAAGGAACGGGCAGAGATTATTCGCCGCATGCCATCGACCGAAGGGTTACAGGAGCATGACAGCGCACGCGACCAGATTATTCCCCACATGAAGGAATGGATGAAACGCCAGAACACCGACTATGCCGTCATCGACGGGTTTCCCATTCCCCAGCAGCACGTTCGAGTCATCACCCTCGATTTCCGACCCTGGGAAATCGTACTCGCCAGCGACGGCTATCCCTGGCTCTGCCCAACCCTTGCAGAATCTGAAGAACGGCTGGCCTGGCAACGTGCCAACGACCCGCTCAATATCGGTGACTTTAAGGCTACCAAGGCCTTCATGCAAGGCAACGACTCCTTCGATGACCGTACCTATATCCGATTTCGGGTATAATTAAAATAACAAGCACATCTGACCAACAACTAGAGCTGTTGTGTTGGAAGTCTGTGCTACCCTGCCGACGACTGAGCTTCATCCTTGGCAGGAACAGTCTGGGTAAAGAGATTACGGAGGCCCTCTTCATAAGTACGGAGGGCCTCTTTTCCTTTACGGGTAACACGGCACACGGTGTGTGAAAGTCGCCCCATACCCGTCTTTGTAACGTTTATATAGCCCGCTTCCTGTAGGATTCTTATCTGTACGCTGACATTTCCGCGCGTGGAGTCCGTAATCTGACATAAATATATGAAGTCGGCACTGTCCAGGCTGTCAAGTGCCACCATAATCTTCAGTCGCAGCTCGCTATGCAACAGCGGATTGATAACAGGAAACTTAAATGTATTCATGATTTCTTCATTTCTGGAAATTCTTAACGTAACTACGGAATAAATGTCCTGGGATAATCAGAGCGATAACCACTATGATGCTGGTGACAAACATCTGCCACGGCCACTGCTCCCCTTGTAGGAAGAGCGGAGTCACAGAGAGCTCGGAGGCCATGACGCCACAGATGGTCTTGGGACGGTAATTCAGGATGATACCCGTTATAAAACACCCCATACCACACAGCAGCCCAAGCAGCGCAAAGAAGCACTGTTCGAATACGCCCGACAATCCCATGGCAAACCCACCAATACAACTGGTGAATCCTATAAACATCCAAATCATCAGAATAATGTTCTGGTCAAGAGTCCTCCGGTGGGTGCGCTTATAGTCTTTGTTTAGAAAGTACAACATCAGCGGTGTACCTACCAATGGAATGCCAACCCACAGCCACTCGGTCAAGTTCTCATCCCACAGCATCAGGGCGGCAAATTCCAGCAGCAGCACGATGGCCGTGGGATAGCCCCAGGCGAGAAACAGGTTCTCGCCCGTGAGCTCCTTGCGACTCATAACTTCATCCCTGATACGGGTGATGATATTCAGTTCGTCAGATGTGGTCATTGTATGAACAAAGCCGTACGTATTGGCAAAACAATATTGCCCTTACTCACTTCACCACCACCTTTTTCCCGTTCACGATATATACGCCTTCGGTGGGTCGTTCAACACGCCGTCCACTGAGGTCGTAAATCGTCTGGGCGTCTTCCTGTTCACGAACGATGGCTTGTATGCCTGTGCCCTGCTCGCTTGCAGGCTTGATGAGCGAAGCATAGTCCTTCCACCCTTCAGCCACCTTGTAGTTTTCTACGCAATCGTCAGGCACATAGATAGCCGTCAGTGAACTGCAGTCCTGGAACAGGTTGCTGCCACCAGATGGAGGAATGCTGGCGAGACATGTGATATGCATCAGCGAAGTGTTCCAGGAAAATGTATTTTCTCCAACAGCCTCCAGGGTGCTGGGCAGGATGAGGTTTGTAAACGAACACTCTGCGAAGGCATAGTGTCCGATGGACTGCAGTCCTGTCGGCAGTGTGTTCTCCTCTGCCGTACCCCTTGTTATCGCCATCGGATTCAGGAACTGCAGGGGAGAGCCGAAGAATGCATTATTCTGGATGTGCAAGATAGTTGACGGCAGTATGGCACTTCTCAAGTTGCTGTGATACCAGAAACCACCTTCGGGCACGTTGGTGATGCCTTCCGAAAACTCCACTTCGTCAAGACCCGTCCAGTATCCTGTATCCTTGTTAAAAGGATTGTATGATGACTTGTTCCAGCCGTACGCCGTGGGGTCACCTCCACTCCATATATGTCCATCACCCTTGATCATCAATCGTCTCAACAACTGGCTTGGATTCTCGAAGATGCCCCACTGAATGCTTCCGTCAGTGCCGTCCGCTCCTCCACAATTGCCAGAATCCATAAGCGTCCACTCGTCCTGGGCATATACACCTGCATATGCCGTCATTGCAAAACATGCTGCAAACAGGCCCCTAAATAACATATTCTTCATAATAATTCCGATAAAAGTTTAAAAAATAATCTTTTTGTCGCAAAGATAATGATTTATTTTATAAACAATAAAAAGCCCGTATGTATTTAACATTTATTATATAACAAAAACCGCCTGATGCAGCAAAGCACCAGGCGGTTCACATTTACAACTAACCCACTATCAATCAAAACTATCCTATGGTTATCTGACGTGCTACCTTTACCTTCTCCTCAACGAGCTTCGGCAGTTCGACGGTGAGTACACCGTGCTCCACCTTGGCGGAAATGGCATCCTTCTTCACGTCATCAGGCAGAATCAGCGTCTGCTCGTACTTCGAGTAGCTGAACTCACGACGCAGGTAGCGTGTGCTCTTGTCTTCCTCCTTCTTCTCCTGCTTGCTCTCGAGCTTGACCACCAGGTTGCCCTCATCGTTGATGTGGACGTTGAAGTCCTCCTTCTTCATACCGGGAGCGGCCAGTTCTACGATATAAGCCTTGTCGTTCTCCTTCACATTAATGGCAGGTGCCGTGCAGTTTGCCTTCGGCATGAAGTCATTATAAAACAGATCGTTAAACACTGTAGGAATCCAGTTGTTTGTTCTCATCATTGGTGTCATAATTGTTACCTCCTAATTATA
>CAJOQT010000022.1 GCA_905236875.1 uncultured Prevotella sp.
CATCTTCGCCTCACTCTTCAAGGTATAGATATGCGGACCTGATGGTTCCTCATTAGGTTCCTCATTTTCAACATCTGGCAGAAGCGGGCTATGCTGTGGGACGATATCTTGCTCTAAAGTAGAGTTGTTCTCTTTTAACGGTTCAACATCTACTACATCTGCTACAACAGGAGTGCTGACCGTTTCTACCTTTACCTCATGTATAGCCTCCTCAATCTTATCAGCAGAAACAGTTTTGACCTTAGAAGATGCAGACGTCTTTACATCGTCTGCCATTGGCTTCACCGATTCTTGTTTTGGTGTAGCAACAGTCTCCTGTTTTGGCACGACGGTTGTCGGTTTCTTCGAATTCAAGGCATTCAGGTCTATCTTACCCAAGGGTTTGAACTGTGGACGCTGGTCGAGCAGTTCTTCAGCTTTCAAAGGTTTTTTCTCTTGCTTCTTCTCCTTCTGTTTTTTCGGGAAGATCTTGTCAGCCTCATGCTTTACAGCCTGATCGCCCTTAAACTCCACGACAAGCGCTTCGTATTGTTCGTCTGTGATCTTGGTTGAAGGCTTTGCTTCATCCTCGATATCACCCAGACTTTTCTTCTTCAGGAAGTCAACAGCTGTCTGAAGTCCAATATTCAGTTCTGATATTACTTTACTTAATCTTATACTCATATTCTAAGCCCCCAAGGTTAGGGGGTTGGGGGTCTGAACACCCCCTTTTAAATTAATAATCTATTTTATACCCTACAAGTCAGGTTGGTCGGCTCGTTCAGACCCCCAACCCCCTAACTTTTGGGGAAAGGCCTACTCAAACTCTGCCTGTAGTACTTCGAGCACGTGGTCAACGGTCTCTTCTTCAAGGTCAGCCTTTTCAATCAACATCTCACGTGGTGCATTGAGCACAGCCTTTGCTGTATCCAGACCAATGGCTTTAATAGAATCAATGATCCACTGATCAATCTCGTCTGCAAACTCATCCAGATATATATCCTCGTCTTCTTCGCTTTCGTTCAGCACACGGAACACGTCAATGGTATATTCTGTCAGCATAGAAGCTAGCTTAATATTCATACCACTGCGACCAATGGCCAGCGAAACTTCTTCTGGCTGCAGATAAACCTCTGCCTTACGCTCTTCAGGATTCAGTTTGATTTCAGTCACTTTTGCAGGACTCAACGCACGCTGGATAAACAACTGGACATTGCTGGAATAGTTGATAACATCGATGTTCTCATTGCAAAGTTCGCGCACAATACCATGTACACGACTACCCTTCACGCCCACGCAGGCACCAACGGGGTCAATGCGCTCATCATAACTCTCAACGGCTACCTTGGCACGCTCACCCGGCATACGGGCAATACGCTTAATGGTAATCAAACCATCGTTGATTTCTGGCACTTCAGCCTCCAGCAGTCGTTCCAAGAACACAGGACTGGTACGGCTCAGGATTATACGAGGGTTGTTGTTCTCGTTCTGTACCTCCTTGACGATGGCACGTACTGTCTCTCCCTTATGATAGTTGTCGTTGGGAATCTGCTCACCCTTCGGCAGGTGCAACTCATTGCCCTCGTCATCAATCAGCAGCGTCTCGCGCTTCCACATCTGATAAACCTCACCACTGACAATCGTTCCAACCTTGTCTTTGTATTTCTGGTACAGGGAATCATGCTCCAACTCCAGAATTTTGGAAGCCAGAGTCTGACGAAGATTCAAGATGGCACGGCGACCAAACCGCTGAAAATCAACCTGTTCACTCACCTCTTCACCAATCTCATAGTCAGGTTCAATCTTTTGGGCTTCGGACAATGAAATCTGCTTGTTCTCATCCTCTACCTCACCGTCAGCTACGACGATACGATTACGATAAATTTCAAAGTCACCCTTGTCAGGGTTCACAATCACGTCATAGTTCTCATCGGAACCAAACATCTTGGCAATCACGTTGCGGAAACTCTCTTCCAGCACGCTTACCAAAGTCGTACGATCAATGTTTTTTGTCTCTTTAAACTCCTGAAAGGTCTCGATCATTGATGGACCCTTCGCACTTTTTGTTGCCATTTTCTTATTATTTATTTTATTTTTATTCTTTCATCTTTAAAACGTACTTGGTCGATTTCACGTCATTCATAGAAAAAGACTTTTCAACATCAACCATCACAGGACGCTTCTTACCCTCAATGCGTTGCTTCTCCTGAACAGTAACCACAAATTTGTCACCATCTACAAGCGTCAACACACCTTGTGTTTTCTTTCCGTCGCGGCCAACCACCTCAACTATCTTGCCAACATGGTTCACATATTGCTGAGGCACCTTGAATGGCTGACCCAAGCCAGCAGAGCCGACTTCCAATTCATAATTATCCAACTCTTCGCCCAACTTCTCCTGTAGGAAACGGCTCAAGTCTGCACAATCTTCTATCCATACCCCATCGGCATGGTCGATTTCAACAACAATGCGGTCGTCAGCGGTTTCCAAAACATCTACTAGGAAGTATTCGCCCCCCTGCAACCACTCTTCAACTAATGTTCTAATTACTTTCTTGTCAATCATACATTTGTTAATTATAACGCGAATGAGGAGCCCCTGTGGAGCCCCTCATTCCTCTGAACGGGTGCAAAGGTACAACTTTTTTCCCACTCCGCCAAACTTTTATCCATTTTTTTACATGGGACAGCATGAAATCATTCTGACTCCAACAACAGCACACGACTGGACCAGTTGTTTTTCTTGTTCCAATCAACGTTGTGTGTATAAGGTATCTCCAGACCATGATTCATGAGAAAGGCACCACTGAAAGTCTTCCCTTCGAATTCCAATGGTTGTTGGTCGATGCGGTTCAATTCATGTACCCGATACATTTTCGTAGAATTCAGACCAGCCATCTTAATACGCGGCAAGTGCTCGTTTTGGAACTGTTCATACTTCCACCAATAGAACACAGCTTTATCCTTGGCCTCCGTAACATACATCAGTGAAGCAACACCCTTATTATCATAAGGTGAAAGTAGGCGATAGATGTCTCCAAACTGCACGACGGGACGTATCTGCTTGTACTCTGCAATGGCCTTACGGCATAGCTCCTTTTCCTCGTCGGTCATGTTCTTCGGCTGAATCTCCATACCCAAACGTCCAGACATAGCTACATCAATACGGAACTTCAGCGATGTTGTGCGGAACACCGTATGGTTGGGAGTAGCAGAAATATGGCTGGCCATGGCAATGGCTGGGAAGAAATAACTGGTTCCCCATTGCATGAAAATGCGTTGCAATGCATCAGTATTGTCGCTGACCCAAAACTCGTCAAAGTAAGGCAACAACCCCCAGTTAGCCCTTCCACCTCCCGAAGCACAAGCTTGAATCGTAAGAGTGGGATACTTGGCGCGAACACGCTGACACACCATTTCCAGTCCTCGATGATATTCTATGTAAAGATGGCTCTGGTCAGCCATGGACAGATACTGTGAACCATGGTTTTGAACAGGCATATTGGCATCCCACTTGATATAGTCAATCTCTGGATATTTGGTCATCAAGTCATCTACAATACTGAACACAAAGTCCTGCACCTTGGGATTACAAAGATCAAGAACGACCTGCGTGCCACCACGTCCAAGAGCAGCATCACGTTTGGGAGCCTTGATAATCCAGTCAGGATGTTTCTCATAAAGTTCGCTTGTGGTGTTAGCCATTTCGGGCTCAATCCAAATACCAAATTTAATACCATGCTTTTTGGCGTCACGTAGAAGTCCCTCTATGCCTTCTGGAAGCTTGCGTTTATCAACCACCCAGTCGCCAAGTGAAGAATTGTCAACATTTCGTGGATACTTATCGCCAAACCAGCCATCATCCATGACAAAAAGCTCACCACCCATTGAGGCTATGTCTGCCATCATCTGATCCATACCCTGTTGGTTGATGTCGAAATAGACACCCTCCCATGAGTTCAAAAGAATCTTTCGTTCTGTCTGGCCATTAGCCAGCATATACTTACGTCCCCAACGATGGAAATTGCGCGACACACCACTAAGTCCTTCTTTTGAAAACGTCAGCGCAAGATGCGGTGTAGTGAAGGTTTCACCTTTTTTCAAATGATACTCAGAATTCTCTTCATCAATACCGGCAAAGAAGTAATGATACTCCGTATCGTCTGTAAGCACCTTGAGTTTATAGTTACCCCAATAACACAGGGCGGCACCGATAACATCGCCATGCAGCTCTTGAGGCTGGCCATCTAATGAGAACATCACTTCGCCATGAGAGGTATGTGAGTTTCGTGTTCCGTCTCGGTTTATAATCATCTTGACACCCTGCTTCAAGGGCTCTTGTTCCACACGTCCTTCGTTGGCCCATGAACCATAGAGATGGCTGATCCATACATCGCCGCGTCGGATAGGCAGCACACCCGAGGCAAACTGCGTCAGCGTAACGGTTTGTTTCTCACCATTGGTAATCTCTGTCCACGTCTCTATCATATCAACATCGGGACGTGCCAGAAAACATACTACAACGATTGTTGGGTATTGAGGGTCTTTAAGGGTAATACGTGTCATGTCGCCTTTCTGCTGTACGTCGGTCACGTAAAGCTGAGTGGTGAGATTGCCGTCAGCATGTCGTACGGCAACGGCAGCTGCCGACTGTGGGTACATGCCGTATGACGGATACACATCCATTCGGCCGTTAGATCTTAAAGACTGGGCAGTGAGCATTAACAGGTCGGCGGTTCCGAGTTTCTGTCCAAAATAGACATACTGTGGCTGATGACCCTCTTGAGCATTGATGACAAGAGATAGGCCACGTGTCTCAATAACAATTTGTCTGGCCACAACACACAGTGGAATGGTCAGGAGCAGCAAGAAAAAAAACTTACGTTTCATAATATTATTGTATAGAAAAACATTTATCAAAACGATGGTTCTACCCGCAAGGTCATCCGTTCTCGAGTTATGGGATGACAGAAAGATATTTCCTGTGCATGGAGATAGAGGCGGTCACGGCTACCATGTCCATATAAGTCATCACCCAATATAGGAACCCCCAGTCCCTCATTATGTGCACAATGAACTCGCAGCTGGTGTGTACGTCCGGTATGCGGACATAATTCAATGCGAGTGATGCCATCCTTAACTGACAGCACTTCGTATTCAGTCTCTGCTGGTTTGCCAAATAGATAATCCACAACCTGACGGGGACGGTCTAACGGGTCGGCTTTCAATGGTAGCGAAATAGTACCTCGTACATTGGGAATGACTCCATCGAGCAAAGCCACATAAGTCTTTTTGATTTCACGTTGGGCAAACTGTGACTGCATATAGACAAAGGCCTCACGTGTCTTGGCAATGATAAGCAGTCCGCTTGTCCCCATGTCAAGCCGATGGCAAAGTGCCCATTCTTCGCTCTCTGCATAATGCTGACGTACAACAGACCACACACTCAAGCGCGACTCACGTCCAGGAACACTCAGCAGACCTGACGGTTTATTGATAACCATGAGCCATTGATCCTCATAGACAACATCCAACTTTATTTGCTTCTGACCTATTGGAAAGAATAACGGGTCGTGCTCTTGTGGGTTTTCGTCAACTTCAAGTCCTTTGAGCATCCACGTGAGAATTGGCAGGCATTTACCTCGGCATGCAGGGTAGAACTGTCCATCGTGACGAACAGTCATCGTAGAATTACCCATCCAGAACTCTGCCATACAGACAGGTTTCAACCCTTGTAGATAGGCATATTGCAATAGTTTAGGTGCACAACAATCTCCAGCACCTCCAGGAGGATAGGGAAACTTACGACGCACCTTGACACTATGATAGTCGTGCCATATCTCTATGAGGTCTCGTTCTTCTCCAAGGGCATTCAACAGGTGATATTGTCTAAATAACCATTGCTGCAAGTCTTCCGACATCTGCTTACGACGTTCCTTCAACTCAATAGCCAGACGATCATTGGGATCCATGGATTCAACAACAACATTGATGGCCGAAAGCAGCCGTTCTGTCTGTTTGAAATGTCCGTTTGGCTGTTGAGCATCAAAGACCGGTGGCACAAACCATTTCCAGTCATTCCGTCCAGCCAATAGTCCAGAATAAGCTGCAAGAAATGAGAACCCTGACGCTGTTGCTTCATTTTCAACGACCAACACCCCAAACATTTTTCCGTTTTCGGCATCAGCACGGAGTTCACTATGTGACAAGACATAACGCCGCACTTTTCGGGAAGCCTCAACGCTAAGCGGATGAGGTTCGTAGCAGAAGGGATAAGTAAACTTCTGTGGCCGTTCAGAAAGACCATGTAAGGGATGCGTCTTGTTCATTTCTGTCGGTTAGCTTTATTGGTTGCCCACAAAGATACGAAATAATCCATAAAAAACAAAGAAATATCCCTTAAAATTTTGTTGTTTGTAGATTTTGTATTAATTTTGGCGACAAACTAAACAAAGCTATGAAACGAATAGG
>CAJOQT010000023.1 GCA_905236875.1 uncultured Prevotella sp.
TATCCATTCATATAAAATGTGATGGCCTAAATGGAGTCTACGAGACACAGAACGGGCTGATTCACCTTGGAATACTAATCCAATCGCTGACAACTTTTCTTCAATACTAAAATTCCGTTTCATTTGAACCTTTAGGTTGTGTCCAACTTTCTGGGTTCACTTCAAAATAGTGTCCCTCGGAACTCTGTTCAGTGGTAATGTTCTAAAACAAGAAAAAATGGCAACAAAGAAAACTGCAAAAGCACCAAAAGGACAAGTGAAGCTTCGTGAAAAGAAGCTCAAAGATGGAAGCTCCAGTTTGTTTCCTTGACTGTGGCAAATTCATGCTTTCGGTGAGGGCAATACCCGTACCACAGCAGTTTTCACAATACAGTATCTGCGCTCGCTGGGATTTGACGTAAACAATGATCCGTTTGCGCGTCACTCATGGTATTTCCGTAATGCTTTGGTCAGGGCCAACTATCGCAATGTGGCGAAGGGGATAGAGCGTAGTCCTATCTATCTGGAGCTTTTCTTCCGCAACCTCCTTTTGGATGAGCAGTGGGATTTGCGCAATCGCTACCTGCATATCCATCCTACAGAGGAATGGAGCGTGCAACCGAATCTAGCTACCCGAACAAGTAACGAACAGACACCCGAACAAGTACCCGAACAAGCTGAAGGCTTGCTGCATACGAAAAATCCCCTAATCATAAGATTAATAAAAGTAATTGGAGATAAGGAACTGTCTATTGCAGTGATAATGAAAACATTGGGACTAAAACATCGACCAAACTTTCTGGAGTATCATTTGAATCCTGCAATCAAAGAAGGGTTTGTCCGTCTGCTATATCCCAACTCTCCCCGTCACCCACGGCAGAAGTATTTGTTGACGGTAAAAGGTCTAGCACTTTATAATGAATTGAAAGAAAGGAAATAAAACATTATTGGAAATAAAGGAAGACGAGATATGATTCTGCATACGCTGGGATTCAATGTGGTGAACGATGTGTTTGCAGAGATCTCCTGGTATTTCCGTAATGCGCTGGTTCGTGCTAACTACAGTGACTTGACAGCAGGTATTTCAGAGACTACGCTCTATCTGGAGCGTTTTTTCCGCAGCATGTTGCTGGGCGAAGAGCACGACCTGAGGAACAGAATCATGCACGTGGATTGGGGGAAGGAAGGTTGCTGATACAACAAAACACTCGGAAAAATTCAATTAAATTTGGCTCTTCACTTGCTTTATCGCAGCCTTTCGGGCTTCTTTCCAACGGGGGAAGAACTTGTCCATCAATGCATGGAAACGGGCGTTATGACTGGGTTCAAGCAGATGGCACAACTCATGAACCACTACATGCTCGACACACCATTCCGGCAACAACAGCAGATAGGCCGAGAAGCAGACAGACCTATCCTTCACGTTGCACACACCCCAACGCGAAACCATCGCCTTGTAATGGACAGCCGAAAGTTTCACGCCCATCTCCTTGGAGTGGCGTTCCATCATCGGCTCTATCAGGGCTTTCAATCGACATAGGGCATCATCAGCCTGTTCTCTCGTCTTTAGCGGCAGCTTATTATAAAAGTCTGCTCTGCGCTTTTGGTTTTCGTAGGTTTTCTTCCGTGCCTCTGTTATCCAGTCGCGGTGTTCCTCAATGAACCGTTCCACCTCTTTCTTTGGCATACCAATGGGTGCCGACACATGCACATCGCCATTTTTCACAATGCGCATTGACAGCCTCCTGGTTCTCCTGTATGTCACCTGTATAGCCATATTTATTTCAATTTACCATACTTTTTCAGATAAATATGCAATTCTGGAGTAAAAATTTTAACATTCAACGTCATAAGAAAGGATTTCGGTCAAGAAAAAAGACATATAAAATCCCCGTAACCATCAGGCTACGGGGATCATCGTCAGTTCTTCTTCAGGACGACAGCGGAGCGGGCTGGGATGTAGAGTTTCAGCCACTCTTTCTTATCCTTGACGTAGAGCGGGTCGTAGTTGGTGATGTGGGTGATGGTATCGTCGGCAAAGCCGTTGCCGCCGAACTCCTTGGCATCGGTGTTGAGCACCACGTCGTAGCTGCCGGTGGGTACGAGGAATCCATAGTCGGTATAGCTGCGCGTCGGGGAGAAATTGAACACGAAGACGAGATCGCCTCTCATAAAGCAGAGCACCTGGTCGCCGTCATCGTGCCAGATTTCCTGGACGGGCTTGTCCTGGAAGTTACGCACCGACTTGATGACCTTCAGCATCTCGCGGTCGAAGTCGCCGAGCCAGTGGTAGCACAGGTCCTTGTTATCGACGAGATTCCACTGGCGGCGTGCATACTTGTAGCTCCAGCCGTTACCCTCGCGTGGGAAGTCTATCCATTCAGGATGTCCGAACTCGTTGCCCATGAAGTTGAGGTAGCCGCCATTGATGGCACCTGCCGTCACGAGACGTATCATCTTGTGGAGGGCGATGCCTCGCTGTGCAAGGTCGTTGACATCCTTCTTGGCAAAGTGCCAGTACATGTCGGCATCGATAAGACGGAAGATGATGGTCTTGTCGCCCACGAGTGCCTGGTCGTGAGACTCGCAATAGGAGATGGTCTTCTCGTCGGGACGACGGTTCTTGACTTCCCAGAAGATGGAGCAGACGTTGATGTCCTCGTCGCGTACCTCCTTGATGGTCTTGATCCAGTAGTCGGGAATATTCATGGCCATACGGTAGTCGAAGCCATAGCCTCCGTCCTCGAACTTGGCTGCCAGGCCTGGCATGCCGCTGACTTCCTCGGCGATAGTAATGGCGTTGGGGTTCACCTCATGGATAAGGCAGTTGGCCAGTGTGAGATAGCAGATGGCGTTGTCGTCCTCATGACCGTTGAAGTAGTCGCCGTAGCCGCCGAATGCCTCGCCCAGACCGTGGCTGTAGTAGAGCATCGAGGTGACTCCGTCGAAGCGGAAACCGTCGAAATGGAACTCCTCGAGCCAGTACTTACAGTTGGAGAGCAGGAAGTGAAGCACGTCGTCCTTGCCGTAGTCGAAGCAGAGAGAGTCCCAAGCCGGATGCTCGTGGCGGTCACCGGCATAGAAGAACTGGTTGGGGTCGCCAGCCAGGTTGCCCAAGCCCTCGACCTCGTTCTTCACGGCATGCGAGTGGACGATGTCCATGATGACTGCGATGCCCATCTTGTGAGCCGTGTCTATCATCTCCTTCAGGTCTTCGGGCGTGCCGAAACGGCTGCTGGGAGCAAAGAACGATGACACATGGTAGCCGAAGGAGCCATAGTAGGGATGTTCCTGGATGGCCATGACCTGAATGGCGTTGTAGCCGTCTTTCTTCACGCGTGGAAGGACGTTCTCCGTAAATTCCTTATAGGTACCAACCTTCTCAGCATCCTGTCCCATACCAACATGGCACTCGTAGATGAGCAACGGGTCCTTATGGGGCTTAAAGGTCTTTTTCTTCCACTCGTAGGGCTTCTCGGGATTCCACACCTGGGCAGAGAATATCTTTGTCTGCTCGTCCTGCACCACGCGCTGGCACCATGCAGGAATGCGCTCACCTTCGCCGCCGTTCCACTTGACCTTCATCTTGTAAAGCTGGCCATGCTTCAGAGCCTTTTCGCTGAGTTTCAGTTCCCAGTTGCCGGTACCCTCGATGCGCTTGCACTTGTACTTGTCCGACTCCTGCCAGTTATTGAAGTCGCCGATGAGGTAAATCTCCGTTGCGGTAGGTGCCCACTCGCGGAACACCCAACCCTTGGCCAGTTTGTGAAGTCCGAAGTAGAGATGTCCTGAAGCGAAGTCGCTGAGGGTTTTCTTACCGTTACGTGTCAACTGGTTTATCTTCCAAACCGCATGGTCGTGGCGGCCCGTGATGGCTGCCTCAAATGGCTCTAACCAGGAGTCGTGAGCTACGAGACCGATGTGCCCTGTCCCTTGCTGTACAGAGGGGTTGGCTGCTTTTTTCGACACTTTCTTCGCAGTAGTTTTCTTTGCCTTATTTGCTGTTTCTTTTTTCATGACTATATCGTTTTGTTTGTTTTTTTGCATAACTAAACTGTCCCAGGCTTCTCCTTGAGAGGCAAGGGAAACTTTCATACTTTTACCTTGAATATGGCCTTTTTGATTTCAGGGTCGAAAGAGATGCAGGGTGCATGTCCATCCTGTGGGAAGAAGATGGCAAACATGCCCGGATGACAGGTGACATAGCTCTCTGCCGGCATGTCGCCGAACTTCGTGATGTCCTTCTCGGCATTGTAGGGAGCGTCGGGCAGGATGGCTGCTGACGTGTAGCCGTAAGTCTCATCACCTGAAAGAGGAATCTGGATGTCGATCATGTCGCGATGGGTCTCCAGTACGGCTTCGTCAGGTGCCTTGCCCTTTGCGACTGCAATGTTGACGAAGAGATCCTGGCCAGCTATCTCATGTTTGCCAGGCTCCAGCTTGTTCAGGTCATGTGTCTTGAGGAACGCCACAACCTGTGCAAACAACGGGTTGAGCGGCAGGTAGCAGCTCAGGTTGTCTAATGTGTCAATTATCATATCGTATAAGTTTTAAAGTTATTGATGAGTCTAATGGGGCGAAGGAGTCTGATGGGGCGAAGGGGTAAAGGGGGCAGATGGGAAGGGGAAAGCTTACACTAATCCTGCTTCCTGTGCCCTCGCACATAGGTGCCGTGGGCTGTGATGTTGCCATTGCGGTCACGCTCGATGAATCGTCCGTCACGGCGGTCATCGACGTAAGTGCCCTCGAAGCGGTTACCGTCCTTGTCTTCCTCTATGGCAGGGCCGTTGCGTTTTCCGGCCTTGAATGTTCCCTTGAACTTCGAACCGTCGGCATAGCGTGCTACGCCCTCACCGTCGATGTTTCCGTCCTTGAAGTCACCTTCGAAGACGTCGCCGTTCTTGGTTGACAGTTTTCCGTGTCCGTTGGGCTTGTCGTTCTGCCACTGACCTGTATAAGTATTGCCGTTTTTCCAGACAAACGTGCCCTGTCCGGATTTGTCGCCCTTCAGGAACTGACCCGTATAGCGGTCACCGTTGGCGTAGGTGAAGATACCCATGCCTGTACGTTCTCCGTTGACATACTCGCCTTCATAGCTGTCACCAGTCTGGAACTTATAGATGCCACGTCCGTGCTGGACATCATCCTTCCACTGGCCTACATAGACATCGCCGTCAGAATAGCGGAAGGTGCCACGCCCATTGCGCTGGTTCTCACGCCATTCGCCTTCGTAGGTGGAGCCGTCGCCCCAGTCGTACTTTCCCTGACCGCTCTTCTTGTCGTTCACCCATTCACCATCGTAATAGGCTCCATTGGCGAAGGTATATTTGCCGTGACCGTGCCGGCGGTCGTTTTCCCAATCGCCCACATAGACATCGCCATTGTAATAATACATGGTACCCTTGCCCTGCTGTACATCAATGTACCACAGACCGACATACTTGTTGTTGTTCAGGAAATAATAGGTGCCCTCGCCGTGCTGGTGGTCCTTGTACCACTCACCTTCATATTTCTCACCGTCGAAGAAAGTGAAGATGCCGAAGCCATGACGCAAGCCCTTGAAATAGTCGCCCTCGTAGAAGTTCCCGTCAGGGAAGGAAGTCTTTCCCTTGCCGTGGGGCTTACCACCCTGCATTTCACCATTATACTGTCCTCCGTCGTGCGTCTCACACGACCCCAGTGTAATTTTCTGCGCCGAGACGAGAAGAGGTGCTGCTATAAATATGGAAGATATAATTAATTTATGTATATTCATTGTTTCGACTTATTAAAACTTTACAAAGGTAGATAATAATTATGAATTATGAATTACGAATTATGAATTATTTTATACCTTTGCGGAAATTTAGTATTTATTATGAAGTTCATAGCAGTAATACCTGCGCGTTATGCTTCTACGCGCTTTCCTGGAAAGCCACTGGCAATATTGGGTGGCAAGACCGTCATTCAACGGGTATATGAACAAGCCGTCAGCGTCCTGCCCGAAGCCTTCGTGGCCACTGATGACGAACGTATCTTCCGTACTGTTGAGGAATTTGGCGGAAAGGCTGTCATGACACGTGCCGACCACAAGAGCGGAACCGACCGCATTGAGGAAGCCTGCGTGAAGACAGGCACCGACGCCGATGTCGTCATCAACATACAAGGTGACGAACCTTTCGTGCAACCGTCGCAGATAGAGACACTCATGCATCTCTTTGATGACGCTGAGACACAAATAGGTACTCTGGGCAAGCCCTTCGAAAGCATGGAGGCCGTCAAGAACCCCAACTCTCCCAAGATTGTCAGCGACCGACGCGGCTTCGCCCTCTACTTCAGTCGCAGCATAATACCATATATCCGCAACGCCCAGGGTGAGAATTGGCTTTCCCAATTCCCTTTCCTCAAACATCTCGGTCTCTATGCCTACCGCCGTGAGGTGCTGCATGAAATCACCCGACTGCCACAGTCGCCGTTAGAGTTGGCCGAAAGCCTAGAACAACTGCGATGGCTGGAGAACGGATACCGCATCCGAGTGGGCCTGACTGACGTGGAAACCGTTGGCATCGACACGCCCGAAGACCTCCAGAGAGCCGAGGAATTCCTACGCCGGCAGCAGTCGGAAACTATGCCATAAAAGCAGCACATGCAACCGCTGCAGCATTCTGGCACACTATTTGCTACAATAACCATAGCAGCCATCCTATGGCAACGAAAACAGTTAACAGGAACTGACAAAAAAAACATCATTTTAAGAAAGGAAGAAAAGAGCAATATGACAAGTCAATTTTCACCCAAGGTATCCGAGATACTGGCCTACTCGCGTGAAGAAGCCGCACGACTGGCCAGCAGTTCGGTGGGCCCTGAGCACTTGCTACTTGGCCTGTTGCGCATGAAAGATGGGCCCGTCATCGACCTGTTTAAACGACTCGATATCAACACCCAGTACGTCAAGACGGAACTGGAGAACAAGGTACGCGAGGACGAGATAGACATGCCCATTAAAACCCATGAGCTGATATTAAATGAAAAAGCGAGCAATATACTGAAACTCGCTGTGCTTGAGGCACGTATCCAACATACACAACGAGTTGACGAACAACACCTGCTGTTAGCTATCCTGCACGACCAGGTAGATAACGGTGCCAAAAATATTCTGGAATTCAACAATATGAACTACGAAGACGTATTCAGCATACTGCAAGTCAGGCAGGGCGAAGTGAAGAACGGCATACACCTGCCCGACGAAGACTTCGAAGAAGAAGAGAACGATACCGCACAAAGCGCTTCGAACGACACACAAAGCAGTTCGACAACGACCACCAAGACCAAGCAGAAGTCGAAGACTCCCGTATTGGACAATTTCTCTACCGACCTGACCGTAGCGGCCCGTGAAGGAAAACTGGACGCAGTAGTGGGTCGCGAGCGGGAAATGATGAGAGTCATTGAGATATTGGGACGACGCAAGAAGAACAACCCCATCCTCATCGGTGAGCCGGGCGTCGGCAAGAGTGCCATTGTAGAAGGACTGGCCCAACTGATTGCCAACCGTCACACTTCCCCCTTTCTCTTCGGCAAGCGCATCGTGTCGCTTGATATGACGGCAGTTGTGGCGGGCACTAAGTACCGCGGACAGTTTGAGGAACGCATCCGTGCCCTCATCAAGGAAATCGAACAGAACGACGACATCATCGTCTTCATCGACGAGATACATACCATGATAGGAGCCGGTTCGACGCCAGGCTCGATGGATGCCGCCAATATCCTGAAACCGGCACTGGCACGCGGCACCATACAATGCATCGGAGCCACCACACTCGATGAATACCGCAACTCCATCGAGAAGGACGGTGCATTGGAACGCCGCTTCCAGAAGGTACTGGTGGAGCCGACCACTGCCGATGAGACGCTGCACATCCTGCATAACATCAAGGACCGGTACGAGTATCATCATCATGTCAACTATACCGACGAGGCGCTGACAGCATGTGTCAAATTGACACAACGTTACGTTTCCGACCGTGCCTTCCCTGACAAGGCCATCGATGCAATGGACGAGGTTGGCTCACGTGTACATCTTGCCCATGCACAGGTGCCGCCGGAAATTACCGAAAAGGAGAAGGAAATAGCCGATACCAAGGAGCAGAAGCAGACGGCCGTACACAATCAGAATTACGAACTGGCAGCCAGCTATCGCGACCATCAGACCGTACTCGAGAAGGAACTGGCAGAACTGAACCGCAAATGGAGTGAGGGCGACCCCAACGAGCGCCAGACCGTTACGGAAACAGATGTGGCTGACGTGGTGTCGATGATGACCGGAGTTCCCGTGCAGCGCATGGCCGAAGAAGAAGGCGTCAGGCTGAAAGGCATGGCGAAGGAGCTGAAAGCCCACGTCATCGCACAGGATGCGGCTATCGAGAAGATGGTACGCGCCATCCAGCGTAACCGCGTTGGACTGAAGGACCCCAACCACCCCATCGGAGCATTCATGTTCCTTGGTCCTACGGGTGTTGGCAAGACCTATCTGGCCAAAAAGCTGGCAGAATTCATGTTCGGCAGCAGCGATGCACTCATCCGCGTCGATATGAGTGAATATACAGAGTCGTTCAATGTCAGTCGTCTGATTGGTGCACCTCCGGGATATGTAGGCTACGAAGAAGGCGGACAGCTGACTGAGCGTGTGCGCCGGCACCCCTACTCCATCGTGCTGCTCGACGAGATAGAGAAGGCTCACGGCAACGTGTTCAACCTGCTGCTACAGGTGCTGGACGAAGGACGACTGACTGACGGCAACGGACGTTTCGTCGATTTCCGCAATACCGTCATCATCATGACGTCGAATGCCGGTACACGCCAGCTCAAAGACTTCGGCCGTGGTGTGGGATTCAACTCGCCCAGTCTGGGTCTGGCACTCAACGAACAGGATAAGGAACATGCACGCAGCATCGTGCAGAAGGCACTCTCGAAACAGTTCTCGCCAGAGTTTCTGAACCGTCTGGACGAGATAATCACCTTCGACCAACTCGACCTGACTGCCATCAAGCAGATTATTGAAATCGAGCTGACATCGCTTTGGAAGCGCATCAACCAGCTGGGCTATCAGGTGGAGCTGTCGGAAGAGGCCAAGGAGTTTGTAGCGTCAAAGGGCTACGACGTACAGTTTGGTGCCCGCCCGCTGAAACGAGCCATACAGACCTATATTGAAGACGGTATCTCGGAGATGATTGTCAACAGCGAACTTGCCCTTAACGACACTATACGCATCGACAAGCATCCCGAGAAGGAAGAACTGACCTTCACAAGGCAACAGAAGAATCAAGGATAGCAGCCTTGACCTGCTCACATATCTGTTGCATTCCGCGAACATTGGGATGACCGCATTGCTTGTCGATATCATGCAGACGGATGACGGGCACGTTATAGTGCTGACAAATGTTCACAACCGACTGGTTGATGTTGTCTGACAGAATATCGTTGAGGATGAAGTAGAGCCGTACGTTGGGATAATGGTCGATAAGATGCTCCAGCATATAAGCCATTGCAGGGCGGAAGCTGTAAAGATCCTGATGGGTCCATGAGTCATATTGGTATTCTCCAATGGGCGAATGGGCCCATTCATCGTTAGTTGCCCCGAATATCAGAATAATATCCGGTGAACCCAGACGGTTGAGACGGGTGCAGAACGAACGGTCGCTATAGTCGGCACGGTCATAGCCCGTATGACAGACAGTCGCACCCGAAAAGGAATTATTCACACACAGCTTCATGCCCGTTTCACGTAACAGCAGATGCCACCATGTCTCCCGTACACTTCGTACGTCTGTACATTCCCACTCATGATCCCAGTACCATACAGCATTGGTGTCGGGCGTAAGATAGCCCTCGAAGGTACTATAAGAGTCACCGAGAATAGAAAGTCTCAAGTTCTCGGTTTGTATGTTCTTATCAGAACAACAGGACGAGGCTGAACGATGGTTTGAAGACTGGGCACAGGCCGCGAGGGTAACCAACAGCACACAAAGGAATAATTGGATCCGTTTCATTTGTAGCAAGACGTTTAGTTCAACAAAAAGGCCCATCAGACGAATCTAATGGGCTTTCATTTTGCGGTGCGTACGAGGCTCGAACTCGTGACCTCCTGCGTGACAGGCAGGCATTCTAACCTACTGAACTAACGCACCTCGGTTGCATCATTTTCTTGATTGCGGGTGCAAAGGTAGCTATTATTTTTTAATCCGCAAAATTTTTTGAAGGAAATTTTAAAAAAAAGTTTGCATCAGGACTGCATCCTGGTATTTGTCGCCTGTTGCCAGCCAATCGTGCAGCAGGTTTTCCCTATTGAACTGTGTATTGCGGAACAGTTGGATGGCAGGCAAATTGTCGCTGGCGATAACAGCATAAAGCTGGTGCAAGTGCAGAATCTCGGCGGCATAGCGACGTATTTCACGTACTGCAGCTGTGGCATAGCCCAGCCTGCGGCGCTCGCTCACGATAACAATACCTACCTCGGCACGCAGATGACGAGGGTCGAAGTTGACCAGGTCAATGATACCCACTACCTGTTTGCTGTCGTCTTCAATCATTAACCGTAACTGACGGTCAGCATAAATATCACTCCTTGTACTGGCAATATAGTCATGCAGCACATAGCGGGAATAGGGAACATTGGTGGTTCCGACGCTCCAAAGCGCGTCATTGTTCTCGATGCGATAGAGCAGGTCGAGGTCTTCGGGTTCCAAAGCCCTGAGTCGGATAGTTGGCAACTGGTTCATTTGTAGATATGCAGGAATGACAGGTAATGTTTGACAAAGAAGATAAGCATGGCCTTATAGAAGACGTAAGCGTAACGGAAACTGGTCTTGATGGTGCTTCGACCCTTGTAGTGAATGATGTCGAGTGGCAGATACCAGTTCTCATAACCATGACGCAGCAGTTGGTATGACAGGTCGATGTCCTCTCCATACATAAAATAGTCCTCGTCGAGCATGCCGACACGCATCAGAGCCTCACGACGCAGAAAACAGAAGGCTCCGCTGACCACCTCAATACGTCCAGGCTTGTCCCACGGCAGATGACTCATGTAGTAGCGTTTGCTGTGTCCAAGGTATTTGGTCAGCGCAATCCAAGGTGTGGGAACGGCACGTCGTGACTCGGGAGCAATGGTTCCATCCTCGTTATGCATACGAACGCCGATGGCTCCTGTCTTGGGATGTTCGTCGGCAAACGCGATACATTCCCGCAGAACGTTCTCGCTGATGGTAGTATCGGGATTGAGCAGCAGTACATAGTCGCCGGTGGCCTGACGGATAGCAACATTATTGGCACGCGAGAAACCGAGGTTCACGCCGTTCTCAATGTACTTGACATCAGAAAAGCGCTCCCGCAGATACTCGACAGAGCCGTCAGACGATGCATTGTCAACGACAAAGATCTCCATGTCGATATCCTTGCCGGCAGCATATACCGTCTGTAAACAGTTCTCTACGTACTGCTTGACATTATAGTTGACGATGATGACAGACAGTTTCAATGTGGTTGTCGTTATTTATTGTTTTTTTTTTCTGTTGTAGGCAACTCCTGCACTTCGTCCTGACAACGACCCAGCGTCGGATAGACGAACGGCAGGCATAAAACAGCAATGATGGCCATATAGCCATAAGTGGCCTGCATGAACATATAATATAATATGGTGTTGACGAGTCCCGGAAGTTCAAGCAGGAGCAGCCGGAACGTTCCCCATTTCTTCAATGCAGGTTCCTTGCGCTTTACCAGATCAGCATGTACGCGCTGGAACTTGAACAGGCGTAAGGTCAGATAGATGCTGGCCAAAGTCACAACTTCCATCGTACAGCGACAGAGGAACTCAGCCGTCTGTTGCTCACACCACAAACCAGACGGCAACACTTCGGTCTCAAAGAGCACAGCCAACACCGTGGCGATGCCCAATATGCCCCAGAACAGGGCTGCTAATAGGTTTCTTATCTGTTTCATTGAATGACTTTATTTTCCCTCAAATGGTATTCTGTTCAGTATCGAACGGCCCAGCGTCACCTCGTCGGCATACTCCAGCTCGTCGCCCACCGAGATGCCACGGGCTATGACACTCAGCTTCACATCGTAGGCAGCCAGCTTGCGGGAGATATAGAAGTTGGTGGTATCGCCCTCCATCGTTGGGCTGAGCGCCAGAATGACCTCTGCCACCCCACCCTCTGCCACACGGCTTACCAGCGACTCTATCTCGATGTCGCTGGGACCAATGCCGTCCATAGGCGATATGATGCCGCCCAGCACGTGGTAGCGTCCGTTGTACTGTGCTGTATTCTCAATAGCCATCACGTCGCGGATATTCTCCACGACACAGATGACAGAGGTGTCACGCTGCGGACTGCCGCATATCGGACACAGGTCGGAGTCGCTGATGTTATGGCACACACGACAATGTTTCACCTCATGCTTCATACGTGTAACGGCTTCGGCAAAGCGTTCCACATCGTTTGTCTCCTGACGTAAAAGATGGAGTACCAGACGAAGTGCAGTCTTACGTCCGATGCCCGGCAGTTTTGCGAACTCCTCAACGGCCTTCTCCAACAGTTGTGACGGATATTGTTGTTGTATCATTTTACCCCCTATGCTATTTCACTCAGTTCCAGCCAGCGCATGGACTTCTCGTCAAGTTCTTCTTTCAGTACTGGCAGACGCTTGCTTTTTTCTGTCAGTTCGCCGATGCTCAACGTACCACTGCACAGCGCATCCTCCAGTTGTTTCTGCTCTGCTTCCAACGCGGCGATGTCTTGCTCCAACTGTTCCATCTCGCGCTTTTCCTTATAGGAAAGTTTGCGAGAAGAAGACGTTCCTCTTTCTTTTACCGAAGGGGACACGTTTGCTTTTTGTTTGGGTTTACTGGCTACAGCCGCCCCCTCGGAGTCCGATTGAGCAGCGAATTCCCGATATTGTGTATAGTTGCCTGGAAAGTCCTTGATGTCGCCGTTCCCACGAAATACCAGCAAGTGATCGACCACCTTATCCATAAAATAACGGTCGTGACTGACGACAATGACACAGCCGGGGAAGTCCTGCAAGTACTCTTCCAGTATCTGAAGTGTCACAATATCAAGGTCATTTGTCGGCTCGTCAAGGATAAGAAAGTTGGGATTTTGCATCAGGACGGTACAAAGATACAGCTTGCGACGCTCACCACCACTAAGCTTATAGACATAGTTGTGCTGCTGTTCGGGCGTGAACAGGAAGTGCTGCAACAGCTGTGAAGCCGTCAGTTTGCGTCCACCCATATCAATATAATCGGCAATGTCTGTTACCACATCGATAACCTTCTGCTGTTCATCGAATTGCAGACCATCTTGCGAGAAATACCCGAAACGAACGGTATCACCGATAATGATACGTCCCTCGTCGGGCTGTATCTCACCTAAGAGCATCTTGACAAATGTCGATTTCCCCGTACCGTTATTGCCCACGATGCCCATCTTCTCGAAACGTGAGAAGTTATAGTAGAAGTCTTTCAGAATGCATAAGCCCTGAAAACTCTTCGAAATATACTGACACTCAAATATCTTGCTGCCGATATAGACGTTCGATGCTTCAAGGCGTAATTGACGTTCTTCCAGTCGTTGCTTGGCAATACGCTCCAACTCATAGAAAGCGTCTTCGCGGTATTTTGCCTTATGACCGCGAGCCTGCGGCATACGACGCATCCATTCCAATTCGGTACGGTATAAATTATTGGCACGGGCTATCTCAGAACGACGGGCATCAATGCGTTCCTGCCGCTTCTCCAGATAATAGGCATAGTTGCCGCGATAGGTATATAGCTTACGGTCATCGAGTTCGAGGATGCTATTGCATACACGGTCAAGGAAAAAACGGTCGTGAGTCACCATCAACAATGTCTTGTTGCCACGCTGCAAGAAACCCTCCAGCCATTCTATCATCTCAAGGTCCAGATGGTTGGTCGGCTCATCGAGGATGAGCAGATCCGGCTCTGTAATCAGCACGTTAGCCAGTGCCACACGCTTCTGCTGTCCGCCCGACAACTGTCCCATAGGCTGCTGTAGGTCGCGTATATGAAGCTTCGTTAGAATCTGCTTGGCCTTTAGAATCTTCTCCTCTACCCCTTCGTGATTGAAACAAGCATCGAGCACGCTCTCCTGCGGGTCGAACTTCGGCGATTGTTCAAGAATACCCACACGCAGGTCACGCCGGAAGACAATATCCCCGCTGTCGTAGCCTTCGTGCCCTGCAAGAATAGAGAGCAGCGTCGATTTACCCGTTCCGTTCTTGGCAATCAGTCCCACACGTTGTCCCTCTCCGATGCTGAAGCTGATGTCCTCAAAGAGTATGAGGGCACCGAACGACTTGCTGAGATGTTGGACGTCTAAGTAGGGAACCATTTTATTGGACGATTGGACTATTTCACGATTGGACTATTTATGTGTTTGCCTTTAATTCCTTGTTGATGCCATCAATGTAGTCGAGCACGTCATCACGTCCCTGTCGTTTCTCGGCACTTGTCAAGAACATCGGGGGCAGCTCATCCCATGTCTCCTGCAGAGTCTTCTTAAATGCTTCGACATTGGCAGAGACCTTGCTTGCAGACAGTTTGTCGGCCTTGGTAAAAACGATAGAAAAAGGCACAGACGACTCACCGAGCCACTGGATGAACTCCAAGTCGATCTTCTGTGGTTCCAAACGCACATCAACGAGTACGAAAACGTTGACCAACTGTTCGCGCTGCAATATATAGCCACGAATCATCTGATCGAGCCTTTGCACCTCCTTTTTCGAGCGCTTGGCATAGCCATAGCCAGGCAAATCCACGAGATACCACTCGCGGTTGATAAGGAAATGATTGATCAGCAACGTCTTTCCAGGCGTAGCGGAAGTCTTAGCCAGTTTCTTATTGTTGGTCAACATATTAATGAGGCTCGACTTGCCTACATTCGACCTTCCAATGAAGGCATACTCAGGTTTCGTATCCTTCGGACACATCGATACCACTGGTGCCGATAGTGTAAATTCTGCTTGCTTGATATCCATTGTTTTCTGTATTTACTGGCAAAGGTAGTGCAAACCGAGCAAAACACCAAAGAAAAAGTTGTTTTTCTTTGTATTTTCGGGTCAATGGAGCTGACTTATATGAAAGTTTATGGGCACCCTTCGTGCCGGTCTATTATCCTATGATAATTGCATAAGGTGAGCTGTCCGTCTTCATCGCGCAGGTGTAGTCCATTGCCGTCACAGTAGCGCAGCATCTCACAATGGGCACACGGACCTGTACGCAGCCACGTGCGATTACGATACAGCTGGAAACGGTTTTGCCACACGTCCCAGAACTGGTCAGTGGCGATGTTTCCCTGTCGGTAGTTGCTACGAATGCTTAAACAGCCAGAGATGCCGCCATCGGCCAATATGGAGGCAACGCTCAGTCCTGCATCGCAACGGAAAGGCTTGTCGCGTACTACCGTCTCGTAGTCGCCCAGGAATCCCTCGCAACTGTAGCTCAGGTCGATGCATCCCTCACTCCGTGTCTGCCGGATGAAGTCCATCACTCCTCTGTACTCTTTTGACGTAAGTATCATCTGCGGGTCTTTGGCGGCCCGTCCTGCAGGGAAGATGGTGAAGATTCGCCAGTGCTTGAGACCTATGCTGATGAGGAACTCACGCAGCTGGGGCAGCTGACTATAATTGCGACGGTTGACACATGTGATGACATCCCACGCCACATGACGGGTATAGGTAAGCAGGCGCACAGCCTCGACCGCTTTCCTAAAGCTGTCCTTATGGCCGCGCATCCAGCAATGATTGTCTTCCAGTCCGTCGATGCTCACAGCTATCGACTTCACCTTCGCAGCCACCACTCGTTCCAGCATTTGACGGTCGAGCAGCAGTCCATTCGTCACGAAGCCCCACTTGAAGCCTCGTTGTGTGATAGCATTGGCACAGTCGATGAGGTCTTCACGCAGCAACGGTTCACCGCCTATTGTGAAAACAATGATTCTACTGGGATCGGTATGTGCTGCAATATCATCAAGCACTGGAGTGAAACGCTCCAACGGCATGTCGTCAGAAAGGGCTACCTTTCGGCAGTCGCTTCCACAGTGACGACACGCCATGTTACAGCGCAGGGTACACTCCCAGAACAGGACACGTAACGGATGGTTCTGTTTCAACCACTCGCGCTCACGCACCATGTGTTCGAGTTGTGCGTATTGGCTCTCATTCATGGTTATTCTGCCGGAGCATCAAAGTCTTCGATGGGGGGATCAAAGTTAGGGTCCTCATCGTCGAATCCGCCAGGACCTGCATAGACGCAGACAGGGGGATCGGGGTCGATGATGTCGGAAATGGTGTCGATGGGCAGTGCATTGATTTCATGAATGACTGTCTCATGTTCTATTACAACATCTTCATGATGAATCTCTACGTCATTCTGATGGTTCATGCCTGGACGAACGGTCATCTCCGGGTCGTCCTGCTGGTTATTAACTACTACCTCGACATCGCTGTCACTCAACAGGCTGTCGGTAACCATGCCTGCTGCACTGCCTGCTACTGCGCTGCCTACCATGGCTGCACCGCCTGCGGCAATCACGTCTTTCGTTTTGTCTTCCATAATTGATGTATTTTTATTTTTAGGGAATTTTTTTGAGGGGGGTATGTGTATTATAATATTATGAAGAAGGAGGCGATAGCGGCAGCGAAGAGTAGTCCGAGGAAAAAAGAGAGAAATAGGATGAGACATGTGTTTCCTCCTTTCTTTCGTCTTCGCTGGGGTACGTTGGCTTGCAGATTTGACGACATGGCAGACGATGACGGCATGACTAGCGGTGGGGTTACCATGATCACCTCGACATCCTCGTCGGCATTGTCCTGCAGCGAGGTGGTTCTGGGAAACATGGAATGTGTCTTCTCGGACTTAAAATGACGGAGTAGATAATCCCGGATCTCGCAGACGCTCTGGGGTCGTTCGATACGGCTGGACTTCATCATCCAAAGGATGAGTTCTTGCATCTGTGTGGTGACTGTGGCAGGGAATGTGAGTGTGGTCCCGCGGTCCAGCATCTCTGTAGCAGAAGGAGGCGAATCGGTGGTGAGGAGCTTATAGATGGTGGCTCCCAGCGCATAGAAGTCTGTCCAGGGTCCGATTTTCTTGATATTGAGATCAACCTGTTCGAGGGGAGCATAGCCTGGTGTCAGTGCTAATGTTGAGGTAGTGGATGCACCGCTGCCGTTTGCTTCCTTGAGTTGTTTGGATGCTCCGAAGTCTATCAACAGCACACGCCCGTCCTCGTCTATCATGATGTTCGACGGTTTCAAGTCGAGGTGTACGAGTTTTTCCTCATGCACGGCAGCCAGTCCGTCGAGCAGCTGGTCAAGGATGTCGAGTACCTCGTGTTCAGTGAACGGCTGTCCTGTGCGTTTCAGGTGTTCGTTCAGAGTCTCTCCCCTGATCAGGTCCATCTCGTAGTAGGCCGTCCCATTTTCCTCGAAGAGGTTGTATGCGCTGACGATATGGTCGTTATGGAGTTTGCGCAGTCGTCTTGCTTCCTTCAGGAATTTCCGTCTCTGTCGTATAAACTCCTGTCTGGCATCTTCTTCGCGGACATATACCCCAGTCGATTCATCACGATGACTGACTTCCCCCATAAAAAACTCCTTGATGGCCACTTGTTGTTCCATCTCGAAGTTGGTGGCAACGTATGTATTACCGAAACCTCCTGATGAGATATATCCATCAATGCGGTACTTGCCCTTTTGCAACATGGTGCCGAGTGGAAGCCTCGATCCGTTTCTATCCGTGTTCTGCTGTCCTGACATGCCAGTTTTTATTGTTTTAGGTTTGTCCTTTACGACAAAAGTCTGCTAACACGGGGACAAAGGTACAAAATAATTCATAATTTACAATTCATAATTACCCACTATTTTAGTTTTTTTATAGTTGTTCGTGACATTTGGTTCATAATTATTTTGTACTTTTGCCAACAAAACAAGTCCAAACCATCGAAAAGACCTGTCAAGAACAGACAGGAAAAAGAAATCAGCATGTATCTGAAGGCGCTATACAGACAGATCAGACAATATCGTACGGCATCGGTACTGACGCCCGTCTTCACTGCACTTGAAGTAGTGACGGATGTGCTGATACCTTACGTGACGGCATCGCTCATAGACCTCGGCATCAACGCAGGTGACATCCAGCAGATCTATTTCTATGGTGCCGTGATGATTGGTCTGGCATTTCTCAGTCTGGGTTTTGGCATTCTGGCCGGACGTTTTTCGGCCTATGCCTCAACGGGCTTTGCGGCCAATCTGCGCAGCGCCATGTACAGGAACATACAGACGTTTGCCTTCTCCGACATTGACAAATATTCCACTTCCGGCCTTGTGACTCGCATGACGACCGACGTGAACAGTCTGCAGAATGCTTTCCAGCAGATACTGCGCATAACGGTCCGTGCTCCCTTCCGTCTGCTGCTAAGTATCGTTATGTGTATGGTCATTGATGCCCGTCTGTCGCTCATCTTCGCTCTCGCACTCGTCATCCTCAGCTTCTCGCTCTACCATATCATCACGCGAGTAGCACGTCTTTTCCAACAGGTATTCGTCAAGTACGACGAGCTGAACCAAAGTGTACAGGAGAACATCGCTGCCATTCGTGTGGTCAAGGCCTTTGTACGTGAAGGCTACGAGAACGAGAAGTTTGCAAAAGCCGCTGGCGGACTCTACCATCTGTATGTGAAGGCCGAGAGTCTGATGGCCCTCAACCATCCCATCATGAATATGGTGGTGTATGGATGCATCATCGCCCTGTCGTGGTTTGGTGCTCACTACATTGTCGATGGCACGCTGACCACAGGTGAACTGACGTCACTCTTCACCTATATCATGTCTATCCTCATGTCGCTGATGATGCTCAGCATGATTTTCGTCATGCTGACACAGAGTGCAGCTTCTGCCAGGCGTGTGGCAGAAGTGATAGAAGAGAAGACGGACATCGAGAATCCTGATCAACCTATCACGGCTATTCATGACGGCAGCATCGAGTTCCGTAGGGTCAGGTTTGACTATGAGGCTAATAAGGCTGATGGGACTAATGAGGTTCATGAGACGCCCCATAAGCGCTCGGCACTATTCAACATCAACTTCAGCATACGCAGTGGTGAGACCATTGGCGTCATCGGCGGAACGGGCAGCGGAAAATCGACGCTTGTCAGTCTCATCAGCCGTCTCTACGACCCCACACAGGGTGAAGTACTCGTGGGCGGACATGACGTCAGGCAGTACGACCTCACTACCCTGCGCTCTGCCGTTTCGGTAGTGCTTCAGCAGAACATCCTATTCAGTGGCAGCATTCTCGACAACCTGCGCTGGGGAAAACCCGATGCGACCATCGAGGAATGTCAGCAAGCCTGCCGACTGGCCTGTGCCGACGAGTTCATTGACCAGATGGCCAACGGCTACGACACCCATATTGAACAGGGTGGCACCAATGTCAGCGGTGGTCAGAAGCAACGTCTCTGCATCGCACGGGCACTATTGAAACAGCCACAGATTCTTGTTCTCGACGACTCAACTTCAGCCTGCGACACGACCACTGATGCCATGATACGCAAGGCGCTGCGCACGCAGCTGCCTGACATGACGAAACTCATCATTGCCCAGCGTATTGTCAGTATCAAGGACTGTGACCGTATTCTCGTTATGGACAACGGTTGTATCACCGGCTTCGACACACATGAAAACCTTCTGAAGTCGAATGCCCTCTATCAGGAGATCAACGCCATACAAAGCGAGAACGCGGGCGACTTCGACACCCTCAAAGAGTGTCCGACGGTTTTCACGTCGGAGAAGGAGAAAGGAGGTGAGACATGAGACAGCCATTCGGCGGTCCGCCACGAGACCGTACACAAGCTGGCTTCCAACGAGCCACCAAGCAGCAGCGCAACGTGTTGCTGCGCATGACCAGCTATGTCTGGCACCATTACAAGTGGCAGATGGTACTGGTGCTGCTCTGCATCCTGGTCACAAGCCTCACGTCGCTCGTGTCGTCGCTCTTTACACGAACACTCATCGACGACTATATCGTTCCGCTAACTCAAACTACCAATCCTGAATACGCATCACTGGCACAGGTACTCTTCAAACTCGGAATAATCCTGCTGTTCGGAACCATTTGCTCATACGTCTATAACCGATTGATGATCAATATCTCACAAGGAACCATGCAACGTTTGCGGAAGAGTATTTTCGAACGTATGGAGCGTCTGCCACTCAGCTATTTCGACCAGCGTTCGCATGGTGACATCATGTCGGTCTATACCAACGACGTCGATTCACTACGACAAATGATTTCGACGGCTATGGCACAGGTATTCTCGTCGCTCATCACCATTGTGGCCACCTTCACATCGATGGTCGTACTGAGCATTCCACTCACGCTGGTATCCATACTCATGGCCGTCATCATGATGTTCGTCACCACCTGGCTCGGCAAGCACTCACGCAATTATTTCCGTACCCAGCAACAGAGTCTGGCTCAGGTCAACGGCTTCATAGAGGAGATGATGACAGGACAGAAGGTGGTCAAGGTGTTCTGCCATGAACAACAGGCCATCCACGACTTTGAGCGTATCAACGAGCAGTTACGCTCTTCGGCCTACAACGCCAATAAGATTGCCAATATCGTGATGCCCGTCAACGGCAACCTAGGCAATCTCGGCTATGTACTCATTGCCGTCGTAGGTGCCGCCATTGCAATTTACGATTTACAGATTTTCAATTTACAGTTTACTTTGTCGCTGGGAACGATTGTAGCTTTCCTGCAATTGAACAAGAGCTTTACGCAGCCCATCACGCAGGTAAGCCAGCAGATCAACAGTGTGCTCAATGCCTCGGTAGGTGCAGAGCGTGTCTTCACCCTCATGGATGCCGAACCCGAAGAAGATCACGGTTCATCGATCATCGAGGACGGTCAATGGGCCGGTGATGTCGATTTCCAGCATGTCAACTTCGGCTATACTCCAGAGAAACAGATACTCTTCGACATCACTATCAACACCAACCCCGGACAGAAGATTGCCTTCGTTGGAGGGACAGGAGCCGGGAAGACTACCATCATCAACCTCATCAACCGCTTCTACGACATTCAAAACGGTACCATACTCTACGACGGCATCCCCATCAACGAAATACCAAAGGACACGCTCCGCCGAAGTATGGCTGTCGTCCCACAGGAGACACACCTCTTTACAGGAACAGTACTTGACAATATACGCTACGGTCGGCTCGAAGCCACTGACGAGGAATGCCGACAGGCAGCACGTCTGGTGGGAGCCGACGACTTCATCCGACGACTGTCCAACGGATATTATACCATGCTCTCTGGTGACGGCAGTAACCTCAGTCAGGGTGAGCGCCAACTGTTGGCCATTGCACGTGCCGCCATAGCTAATCCGCCTGTACTCATCCTCGATGAAGCAACCTCCAGTATCGACACCCGTACGGAACGGCTCGTTCAACAGGGTATGGATACATTGATGCAGGGCCGCACTACCTTCGTCATTGCCCACCGTCTCTCTACCATCCGTAACGCCGACCAGATTATCGTCCTTGATCACGGCCGTATCATTGAACACGGCACCCATGAAGAACTTTTGTCGCAACATGGCAGATACTACCAGCTCTACTGCCCACTTGGATAATTTTGTGGTGCCAATTTGAAACAAATTGGTGAAAAGCTTGGCGGACAAAGAGAAATTTTGTACCTTTGCAGGCGATTTACGTAAATTTCACACTAAAAAAAAGATGCCGGAAATATCAGTACGCGGACTGGAGATGCCAGAGTCACCTATCAGGAAACTCGCTCCACTGGCTGCAAAAGCTAAACAAGACGGAATAAAAGTCTATCACCTGAATATAGGACAGCCCGACCTGCCCACACCACAGGTAGCGCTGGATGCGCTGAAGACCATCGACCGTACTATACTGGAATATTCACCTTCGCAAGGCTACCTGAGCTATCGCGAGAAGCTGGTGGATTATTACGCAAAATACAACATCAATGTAACTGCTGACGATATCATCATCACCAGCGGGGGCTCGGAGGCTGTGCTGTTTGCCTTTCTGAGCTGTCTGAACCCTGGCGACGAAATTATCGTGCCTGAACCAGCCTATGCCAACTACATGGCATTTGCCATTTCTGCCGGTGCAAAGATTCGAACCATTGCGACAACAATTGACGAGGGTTTCTCGCTGCCGAAAGTGGAGAAGTTTGAGGAGCTGATCAACGACCGCACACGTGCTATCATGATCTGCAATCCCAACAACCCGACGGGTTATCTATATACTCGCCGCGAGATGAACCAGATACGCGACCTTGTGAAGAAGTACGACCTATACCTGTTTTCCGACGAGGTATATCGTGAGTACATCTATACTGGATCACCCTACATCTCTGCCTGCCATTTAGAGGGCATCGAGCAGAACGTTATCCTCATCGATTCTGTCTCGAAGCGTTACTCGGAGTGTGGCATCCGTATTGGCGCACTTATTACGAAAAATGCTGAGATCCGCAAGGCCGTGATGAAGTTCTGTCAGGCACGCCTCTCCCCCCCCCTCATCGGACAGATTGTAGCCGAGGCCTCGCTCGACACACCAGAAGAATACCTGCGCGACGTCTATGACGAATACGTGGAACGTCGTAAATGCCTGATTGATGGTCTGAACCGCATACCTGGCGTCTATTCTCCCATACCTATGGGAGCATTCTATACAGTAGCAAAGCTACCTGTGGATGATGCGGAGAGGTTCTGCCGCTGGTGTCTAGCAGAGTTCAACTACGAGGGCGAGACGGTGATGATGGCTCCTGCCGCAGGTTTCTACACCACGCCCGGTGCCGGCATTGACCAGGTACGTATTGCCTACGTACTGAAAAAGAAAGATCTGGAGCGTGCCCTCTTCGTATTACAAAAAGCGTTAGAGGCATATCCTGGGAGAACTTTATAAATGAACCTACCACTATTTATAGCCAGAAAGATTTACAGCGAGGGCGGTGACCAGCGTAAGGTAAGCCGTCCTGCCATACGTATTGCAACACTTGGCGTAGCAATAGGACTGGCTGTAATGATTGTGACAGTAGCGGTAGTGCTGGGATTTAAGCACACCATACGCGACAAGGTGATAGGATTCGGCTCCCACATTCAAATAGACAACCTTATGCTCATCGGTACACAGGTGGAGATGAGCGACTCTACGACAGACATCCTATCGCACATGGCAGGCGTCAAGCATCTCCAACGCTACGCGATGGCGCAAGGTATCCTAAAGACAGACTCCGACTTTCTGGGTGTTGCCTTCAAAGGAATCGATGAAGGCTATGACATGACATTCCTCAATGAACACCTTACCAGCGGTAAGATGCCTGCATTCAGCGGGAAAAAGAGTTTGAACCAACTGCTCGTATCGAAGCTGACTGCCGACAAGCTGCAGCTGTCGGCTGGCGACAAGGTATATGCCTACTTCATCACCGACAGCGGAGTCAGGGCCCGACGGTTCACCGTAGCAGCCATCTACCAGACGAACATGACAAAGTTTGACATGGCACTGTGCTTCACCGATATGTATCTCACGCGCAAGTTGAACGGCTGGGAAGGAACTGATCTCTATTCGGGTGCAGAGATGTCGGTGACCGACTTTGACCTGCTGGAACCCATTTCTCTTGACGTGGCACAACAGGTGAAGATTATCAATGCCGGCATAGAAAACCCATTGGAGGCACTTGGCTCGAAAACCATACACGAGGCTTATCCGCAGATATTCACCTGGCTGGAGCTACTCGACCTGAACGTCTGGATCATTCTGGCACTGATGGTCTGCGTAGCTGGCTTCACCATGATATCCGGCCTGCTTATCATCATACTGGAACGTACACAGATGATTGGCATACTTAAGGCCTTGGGAGCACGCAACGGCACTATCCGTCATACTTTCCTGTGGTTCGCAGCCTTTATCATCGGACGCGGTATGCTGCTGGGCGACGTCATCGGCATTGGCATCGTACTGTTACAACAGCACTTTGGACTCATCACACTCGACCCTGCTACCTATTACGTCCGAGAGGCTCCAATGGAGCTGAACATCCCCCTGATTATTGTACTCAATCTGGCCACTTTGCTGGTTTGTGTATTCATATTAATTGCCCCCAGTTACCTTATTTCTTTCATCCATCCGGCAAAATCTATGCGCTACGAGTAAAAAAATGCACAAAAAATTTGCGAATGTGCAATAAAGGTATTACCTTTGCACAAAATTTTTGCAATTGTGCAATGGTAATGACAGAAAGTTTCAACTCATATATCGAACGAAGCGTCATAGAAAACTGGAATCTGGATGCCCTGACTGACTATCAGGGAGCAACGTTACAATACCACGACGTTGCCCGCAAGATAGAGAAGCTACACATTCTTTTTGAAAATAGCGGCGTAAAGAAAGGTGACAAGATTGCAATTTGCGGACGTAATTCCGCCCACTGGGCCGTAGCATTTCTGGCTACGCTGGCCTACGGGGCTGTTGCTGTACCCATCCTGCATGAGTTCAACGCAGAGCAGATACACAACATCGTTAACCACTCGGAGTCCAAACTCCTATTCGTAGGCGATGTGGTAGCCACACAGATAACGTCTGAAGAGATGCCCGTCATTGAAGGCATCGTCTATATTCCTGATTTCTCACTCGTTCTCTCCCGTTCGGCAACGCTCACCTACGCACGCGAACATTTAAATGAATTGTTCGGCATGAAATATCCCAAGGTCTTTGAGAAACAGCACGTCAACTGGCATAAGGACGAATCGGAAGAGCTGGCACTCATCAACTACACCAGCGGAACGACAGGCCACTCGAAGGGAGTCATGCTACCTTATCGTGCACTTCTGGGCAATCTGCTGTTCTGTATGAGTGACCTGGGCATTCACCTGAAGAAGAATTGTGACACACTGAGCATCCTGCCTATGGCCCACATGTACGGCATGGCCATCGAGTTCATCTTCCCGTTCTGCTCTGGAAGCCATTTGTTCTTCCTCACCCGTTTACCCTCACCTGCCATCATCGCCAAGGCCTTTGCCGACATCCGTCCTGCTGTCATCATCGCCGTGCCGCTCATCATCGAGAAAATTATCCGCAAACGCGTATTCCCGCATACACAAAGCAACGTCATCAGACTGTTGCTGCAGATGCCTGTGGTCAGCAAGAAGGTGAAGGAGCGCATCTGTCGTGAAGTTTATAACGCTATGGGTGGCAATGCCTACGAGGTCATCGTCGGCGGTGCGGCACTCAACCAAGAGGTAGAACAGTTCCTCTATAACATCCACTTCCCCATCACCGTAGGCTACGGCACCACCGAGTGTGCGCCACTCATTACATTCAGTGACTACAAGGAATTCGTACCCGGCTCTTGCGGAACAGCCGTCGCTGGCATGGAGGTAAAAATACTCAGCAATGACCCGGAACATGTAGCAGGCGAGATTGTCACTCGCGGCACCAACGTCATGCTGGGCTACTACAAGAACGAGGAAGCCACTCGTGAAGTCCTCGACAGCGATGGCTGGTACCACACAGGCGACTTGGGCACCATGAGCAGCGACGGACATGTCTTCATTCGTGGACGCATCAAGAACATGCTGCTTACGGCCAATGGACAAAACATCTATCCAGAGGAGATCGAGGACAAGCTCAACTCTATGGCCCTGGTCAGCGAGTGTATCGTAGTGCAGAAAGGCGACAAGCTCATTGCATTGGTATATCCCGACCATGACGAGGCCAAATCAATGGGCTTTACCACTGAAGACATAGAGAATATCATGGAACAGAACCGTAAGGAGCTGAATGGTCTGTTGCCCCCATACAGCCGACTGACAGACATCCGCCTGCATAGCGAGGAGTTTGCGAAAACTCCAAAGAAGAGTATCAAGCGTTATCTTTATCAAGATCTATAAATAGCAAGAAACAACTAAACAAATCGAAATATGGAACACATACCAAGTTTCAATGCACTCATTCAGCAGAGCATCATCGACCACTGGGACGCTGATGCGCTGACTGACTACAAGGGAGCAACCTTGCAATACCACGATGTGGCACGCAAGATTGAGAAACTACACATCCTGTTCGAGAACAGCGGTGTGCAAAAAGGTGACAAGATTGCACTCTGCGGACGTAACTCGTCGCAATGGGCAGTGGCTTTCCTGGCCACCCTGACCTACGGTGCCATTGCCGTACCCATTCTGCATGAGTTCAATGGAGAACAAATCCACAACATTGTTAACCATTCCGAGGCTAAGCTGCTCTTTGTGGGCGACCACGTAGTGACGGTCATTGACCCGGATGCCATGCCAAGCCTGGAGGGTATCATCAACAATCCCGACTACTCTCTGTTCGTATCAAGGTCGGAACGCCTGACTTATGCCCGCGAACACCTCAACGAGCTGTATGGCAAGAAGTACCCCAAGTATTTCCGCAAGGAACATGTGAAGTACTACATCGAACAGTCGCCCGACGAGCTGGCACTCATCAACTACACCAGCGGAACGACGGGATTCTCGAAGGGTGTCATGATTCCATACCGTGCGTTATGGTCGAACTATGACTTTGCCGTCTGCGTACTGGGTAAGAAAATCAAGGCCGGTGACCGTGTCATCAGCATTTTGCCTATGGCGCACATGTATGGCATGTCTTTCGAGTTTATCTTCGAGTTCATCTACGGTTGTCATGTCTATTACCTCAGCCGTATTCCTTCGCCAGCCATCATCGCCGAGGCATTTGCCAACATCAAGCCGGTTATCATCATTGCCGTGCCGCTGGTCATTGAGAAAATCATACGCAAAAAAGTATTCCCGCAAATACAGAATAACCGTATGCGACTTCTCATGCAGATGCCCGTCATCAACCTCAAGGTATATGAGAAAATCTGCGAACAGGTGTCCAAGGCCTTCGGTGGAGAGTTCTACGAGATTATCGTTGGCGGAGCAGCCTTCAACCAGGAGGTAGAACAGTTCCTCAAACGCATCAACTTCCCCTATACCGTCGGCTACGGAGCAACAGAGTGTGCCCCCATCATCTGCTACAGCGACTGGCACACCTTCGCACAGGGTTCTTGCGGACGGGCAGTAAAGCACATGGAGGTCAGGATTGACTCTCCCAACCCACGACTCATTCCCGGTGAGATACTGGCACGCGGACTCAACGTCATGCTGGGCTATTACAAGAACGAAGAGATCACGGCGCAGACCATCGACAAGGACGGCTGGTATCATACAGGTGATTTAGGCACAATGGACGAATACGGTAATGTCTTCATCAAGGGACGATCCAAGAATATGTTGCTGGGATCTAACGGTCAGAACATTTATCCGGAAGAGATTGAGGACAAAGTCAACTCAATGGCACTGGTGGTCGAAAGCGTAGTCGTGCAACGCGCCGAGAAACTGGTCGCCATTGTTTATCCCGACTACGACGAAGCCCGTAAAATGGGCTTCACGCAGGAGGACATCCGTGGCGTAATGGAACAGAACCGGACCCAGCTGAACCAGATACTGCCAGCTTATGCCAAGCTCACGGATATCGAGATCCGCGAATCGGAGTTCGAAAAGACACCCAAAAAGAGTATCAAGCGATACCTATATAAATAATAATAGATTTGAGGTTTAAGATTTGAGGTTTGAGATTTAGGCAATATGCAGAATCCCAAACCTCATTTTTTATGTCCCTTCCAACTTTGTATCAACTTCTAACCACGTAAGAAACTTCAAATTTCCGCTCGGCTTTCTCAAAACTCGCAAGCTCGAATAAACGCCGCAAGCGTCGAGCGGCCGCTTGCTACCAGAGGGACGCAAGAAACCTCAAATCTCAAATCTTAAACCTCAAATCTCAAAACCATCTTGATTTATATCAATAAAGTGACAAAAAGTAAACGTTTGCGTCAAAAAAGCTGACAAATTGTTTGTAATTTATGGTTTTTGCTTTAACTTTGCAACGCAAAACAAATGATTCAACACAAAATATTATTATAACCAATTAAAAAAAGTAATAGATTATGAATGCAGCTAAAATTGTTGAAGAACTGAAACAGCGTTTCCCCAACGAGCCTGAATACATCCAGGCCGTCAGTCAGGTACTTCCTACTATTGAGGAAGAGTACAACAAACATCCGGAGTTCGAAAAGGCCAACCTCATTGAGCGCCTGTGCATCCCCGATCGCATCCTAGAGTTCCGTGTTACATGGGTAGATGACAAGGGTAACGTACAGACAAACATGGGTTATCGTATCCAGCACAACAACGCCATTGGCCCGTACAAAGGCGGTCTGCGCTACCATCTGTCTGTCAACCTGGGAATCCTGAAGTTCCTCGCATTTGAGCAGACATTCAAGAACTCGCTGACCACACTGCCGATGGGTGGTGCAAAAGGTGGTTCCGACTTCTCACCGCGTGGTAAGAGCGACGCTGAGGTCATGCGTTTCTGCCAGGCCTTCATGAACGAGCTTTATCGTGTCATTGGTCCTGACGAGGACGTTCCTGCAGGTGACATCGGTGTTGGCGGCCGCGAGGTAGGTTATCTGTTTGGACAGTACAAGAAGCTGACCCACCAGTTCCAGGGTGTGCTGACAGGTAAGGGAATCCCCTTCGGCGGTTCACTCATCCGTCCTGAGGCAACGGGTTATGGCTGTGTATATTTCCTGACTTCTATGCTGGCCACACGCAATATTGACATCAAGGGCAAGAAGGTGCTCATCTCTGGTGCCGGTAACGTTGCACAGTATGCCTGTGAGAAGTGTATCCAGCTGGGTGCTACCCCATTGACGCTGTCCGACTCTGACGGTTACATCTACGATCCAGACGGCATCACCCAGGAGAAGCTGGAGTATGTGAAGGAGCTGAAGAACATCGAGCGTGGACGTATCAAGGAGTATGTAGAGGAATATCCCAACGCAGTATATCATGCAGGTGAGCGTCCTTGGCATGAGAAGGCCGACATCGCTCTGCCTTGCGCTACACAGAACGAGATCAATGGTGAGCAGGCTCAGGCTCTTATTGACAACGGTGTCATTGCCGTTGCTGAGGGTGCCAACATGCCTTCACTGCCTGAGGCCATCAAGATCTTCCAGGATGCCAAGATTCTCTATGCTCCTGGTAAGGCATCGAACGCTGGTGGTGTATCAGTATCAGGTCTCGAGATGTCACAGAACTCCGAGCGTCTCTCTTGGACAGCCAAGGAGGTCGATGACTACCTGAAGCGCATCATGAACGACATTCACGAGAACTGCGTGAAGTACGGCACACAGCCCGACGGCTACATCAATTACGTGAAGGGTGCCAACGTCGCCGGCTTCATGAAGGTTGCCAGTGCCATGATGAGTCAGGGCATTGTGTAAGCTCGGCGAAGCCAAGGTTTATGCCATGATGAGTCAGGGCATTGTGTAGTCCTATACATTGTGTAAGCGAAAGAGGTTTATCCGCAAACCTTTACGCAAAAAATACGGACTTCGGAGCGTCATAATTTGGCGCTCTGATTTTTTTTGTCTAATTTTGCAACACAATTAAAAACAATCTAAATAAAACAATACATTATCATTATGAAACCGTTAAACAAACAGTTTGCGCCGAAGAGCGTGATGCCTGAGAAAGTGATTCAGTTTGGCGAGGGAAATTTCCTTCGTGCATTTGTCGATTGGATTATCTGGAACATGGACCAGAAGACCGACTTCAACGGTAGCGTCGTCGTCGTACAGCCCATCGAGAAAGGTATGGCTGACTGGCTCAATGCCCAGGACTGCCTGTACCATGTCAATCTGCAGGGCCGTGAGAACGGCAAGCCTGTCAACACGTTGGAGCGCATCGACGTCATCAGCCGCTGCTTGAACCCCTACACCCAGAATGCCGCTTTCATGGCTCTGGCTGACCAGCCCGAGATCCGTTTCGTCATTTCCAACACTACAGAGGCCGGTATTGCCTTCGACCCTGCCTGCAAACTGGAGGATGCTCCTGCAAGCAGCTATCCTGGCAAGCTGGTACAACTACTCTACCGTCGCTATCAGACCTTCAACGGAGACCCTACGAAGGGACTTATCATCTTCCCCTGCGAGCTCATCTTCCTCAACGGCCACGTGCTGAAGGAGTGCATCTATAAGTATATTGAGCTATGGCAGCTCGGCGAGGGCTTCAAGAAGTGGTTCGAGGAATCCTGCGGTGTCTATGCCACTCTGGTTGACCGTATCGTGCCAGGCTTCCCCCGCAAGGAGATTGCCGAGATTCAGGAAAAAATCTCTTATCGCGACAACCTTGTTGTACAGGCCGAGACATTCCACCTCTGGGTCATCGAGGCTCCAAAGGAAGTCGCCAAGGAGTTCCCTGCCGACAAGGCCGAACTGCACGTACTGTTCGTTCCCAGCGAGGAGCCTTACCATAAGCGTAAGGTGACGCTGCTCAACGGTCCCCACACCGTACTGTCGCCCGTCGCCTTCCTCAGCGGCGTGAACATCGTCCGCGATGCCTGCCAGCATGAGGTCATCGGCAAGTACATCCACAAGGTTCAGTTCGACGAGCTGATGCAGACCCTCGACCTGCCGATGGACGAGTTGGAGAAGTTTGCCGGCGACGTACTCGAGCGCTTCGACAATCCGTTTGTCGATCATCAGGTGACGAGCATCATGCTTAACTCGTTCCCCAAGTTCCAGGCTCGCGACCTGCCCGGCCTGAAGACTTATCTGGAGCGCAAGGGCGAACTGCCCAAGGGACTCGTATTCGGTCTGGCCGCCATCATCACCTATTACAAGGGTGGCAAGCGTGCCGACGGTGCTGACATCATCCCCAACGACGACCAGAAGATCATGCAGCTGCTTGCCGACCTCTGGGCAACCGGCGACACACAGAAGGTGGCCGACGGTGTACTTGGCGCAGAGTTCATCTGGCAGGAAGACCTCAACAAGATACAGGGCCTGAACGCCCTCGTCAAGCAGTACCTCGACCTCATTCAGGACAAGGGCATGCTCGAGGCCGTAAAAACGATTCTTTAATTTGATTCAATAGGTATTAGTAAGAAGTGGGCCAGCCTTCGGGTTGGTCTGCTTTTTTTGTGTACCTGATGGTCGAAGGTCCTCACGCTCGAAAAAACTCAAGATTCTCTTGGTTTTTTCCTCACTTATTCGTACCTCTGACCTGATAGTCGAAGGTCCTCACGCTCGAAAAAACTCAAGATTCTCTTGGTTTTTTCCTCACTTATTCGTACCTTTGTCTGCTCATCATAAAAGAAACAACACACATGGGTGACTATATTGAGATAAAAGGTGCGAGGGTAAACAACCTGAAGAACATTGATGTCAAGATTCCACGCGACAAGTTCGTGGTCATCTCTGGTGTCAGCGGCAGTGGCAAGTCGTCGTTGGCGTTCGACACGCTGTATGCCGAGGGACAGCGGCGTTACGTCGAGAGCCTGTCGAGCTATGCACGACAGTTCCTGGGTCGCATGAACAAGCCCGAGTGCGATTACATCAAGGGCATACCTCCCGCCATTGCCATCGAGCAGAAGGTTATTGCACGCAATCCGCGAAGCACCGTAGGAACCTCGACAGAAATCTACGACTACCTGCGACTGCTGTTTGCCCGCATCGGCCATACCTACTCGCCCGTCAGCGGACAGGAGGTGAAGAGACATTCTACAGAAGACATCGTCGAGTGTGTCAGCCAGTACTCCAAGGGAACGAAGTTCGTAGTCATGGCACCACTCAAGATTGCTGAAGGACGCTCGCTCCAGCAGCAGCTTAAGGCCGAGATACTACAAGGTTATGCCCGCATCTTCGTGAATGGCGACTTTCAAAGGATAGACGATTATCTGGAAGAGGAAGACGCTCCGCTCTCAACTCTCAAATCTCAAATCTCAAATCTCAACTCTCAACTCTCAACTCTCAACTCTCCAATATACCTCGTCATCGACCGCCTTTCTATTGATGACAGCAAGGACAGCATCTCGCGCCTCATCGATTCTACAGAAACAGCGTTCTACGAAGGCAACGGCGAAATGCGCCTGATGGTCTATCCGTCAGGCATCACCTACGACTTCTCCCAGCGCTTCGAGGCCGACGGCATGACCTTCGAAGAGCCCAGCGACCTGCTGTTCTCGTTCAACTCACCCGTAGGTGCATGTCCTAAGTGTCAGGGCTTTGGAAAGATCATCGGTATTGATGAGCACCTGGTCATCCCCAACACCACACTCTCCGTCTATGAAGGCTGCGTGGTATGCTGGCGTGGTGAGAAGATGGGCATGTGGAAAGACGAGTTCTGCCGTCGGGCCGCCCTAAAGGAAAACTGTGATTCCAACGGAGTCGGTTTCCCCATCTTCGAGCCTTACATGAACCTGACGCAGCAGCAGAAGGACTGGCTGTGGCATGGGCTGCCCGGCGACAAGCAGCGCGACAAGTACGAACAGGTCAGCATCGACTCTTTCTTCCAGATGGTCAGGGAGAACCAGTACAAGATACAGTACCGTGTGATGCTGGCCCGCTATCGCGGCAAAACCACTTGTCCGATGTGTCACGGCACACGTCTGAAGCCTGAAGCCGAATACGTGAAGATTGGCGGACGCAGCATCACCGACCTTGTGCAGATGCCCATCGTCCGGCTGAAAGAATGGTTCGGACACCTGGAGCTGACAGAACAGGAGCAGGAGATTGGCAAGCGCCTGCTCACGGAGATCAACTTACGGCTGCAGTTCCTGCTCGACGTGGGACTGGGCTACCTGACGCTCAACCGCATGTCAAACTCACTCAGCGGTGGTGAGAGCCAACGCATCAACCTCGCCACGTCGCTTGGATCGTCACTCGTAGGCTCACTCTATATTCTCGATGAGCCAAGCATCGGACTGCATTGCCGCGACACCGACCGCCTCATCCATGTATTAAAGGAACTGCAGGCATTAGGAAATACAGTTATCGTCGTCGAGCACGACGAAGAAATCATCCGCGCTGCAGACCACCTCATCGACGTAGGGCCAGACGCAGGACGGCTGGGAGGTGAGATCGTGTATGAAGGAGCCCCCCTCAATCCCCCCGAGGGGGGGATGAGTAAGTCTCCGCTGCCATTCTTCCCCCCTTCGGGGGGATTGAGGGGGGCCTCCCACACCCTCCGCTATCTCACTGGCCAGGAAACCATCCCTGTACCTGTTTCGCGACGCCCTTGGAACCAGTATATCGGCATCAAGGGAGCAAGGATGAACAACCTGAAAGGCATCGACGTTAAGATACCCCTCAACGTGCTGACCGTCGTGACAGGCGTCAGCGGCAGCGGCAAGTCGAGTCTCATCAAGGGCATCCTCTACCCTGCCCTGAAACGCAGCATGGGCGATGCCTTCGATGCTCCAGGCGAATATCGCGGACTGGAGGGCGACGTCAAGAGCATACAGCACGTGGAGTTCGTCGATCAGAACCCCATCGGCAAATCAACCCGTTCCAACCCCGCCACCTACGTCAAGGCCTACGATGCCATTCGCGACCTCTTTGCGGAGCAGCCGCTGTCGAAGCAGATGGGCTTTACCAGCCAGTATTTCTCGTTCAATGCCGACGGAGGACGCTGCGACGAGTGCAAGGGTGCAGGCACCATCACCGTCGAGATGCAGTTCATGGCCGACCTTGTACTGGAGTGCGAAGCCTGTCACGGCCACCGTTTCAAGCACGACATCCTCGACGTCCGCTACAACGGCAAGAACATCGACGACGTGCTCAACATGACCATCAACGAAGCCATCGAGTTCTTTGGAGCCCCCCTCAATCCCCCCGAAGGGGGGAAGAATGGCGGCGAAGACTTGCTCATCCCCCCTTCGGGGGGACAGAGGGGGGCTTCTATCGTCCGCCGTCTTCAGCCCCTTCAGGACGTAGGATTAGGCTATATTAAGCTGGGCCAGAACTCCAGTTCGCTGTCAGGCGGTGAGAACCAGCGCGTCAAGCTGGCCTACTTCATCGGACAGGAGAAACAGGAACCCACCCTTTTCATCTTCGACGAGCCGACCACCGGCCTCCATTTCCACGACATCAAACGACTGCTATGCTCGTTCGATGCGCTCATCCAGCACGGGCACTCCGTTCTCATCATCGAGCACAACCTCGACATCATCAAGTGTGCCGACCACGTCATCGACCTTGGCCCTGACGGCGGTGATAGAGGTGGCGAGCTGGTCGTCTGCGGAACCCCTGAGGAAGTAGCCCGCTGCACTTCCAGCATCACAGGAAAATACCTGAAAGAGAAGCTCAACAATATCTAACGTCCGTTTGTGTTTAAGATAGCAGACGGCAGGACAAAGGCTCAACATTCAGAATCGTTGGGAAGTGCTTTGAACTGACAAAACAACTTGTTTTGTGTCGCAAAACCTATACTCTTGTTCAACCAAAGCATAGCTTTTGGTGGACAAAA
>CAJOQT010000024.1 GCA_905236875.1 uncultured Prevotella sp.
GAACATAACGGCGCAGTGGTGTGGGTAGTGCTTCTCAATGAGGACGTGACGATAGAAGCGGCTCATGTTCTTGATACCAAAGATACCAATAGAACCGAATGAGCGTGTAGCTACAGGAATAACCTCGCCCTGAGCGATATAGGCGCGGAGACGGGTATCAGCTGTACTCTGCAGACGATAAACAGTAGCCAGACCTGGCTGGATGTCACCCTCGAGGGTACCGTTGGTAACCTCAACAGGCAGAGCACGAGCCATAATGCGCTGGAAGCACATCTGGCAGTTGCAAACCTTCGTTGAAGCGGTGTTACCACAGTGGAAGCCCATGAATATCTCCTTCTCTGTGTATGTATCGCAAGCAAACTTCTTGCCCTTGATGCTCTCTTCGTACATATCGGTAGGTACAGTGTTGTTGATGTCGAGCAGGGTCACAGCGTCCTGAGTGATGCAGGTGCCGATGTACTCAGACAGAGCACCATAGATATCAACCTCACAAGCTACGGGGATGCCACGGCCTGTCAGACGGCTGTTGACGTAGCAGGGAACGAAGCCGAACATGGTCTGGAAGGCAGGCCAGCACTTGTTGGCCATTGCCACAAACTCGCGAGAACCCTTGTGACCCTCGATCCAGTCGGTCAGTGTCAGCTCATACTGAGCGAGTTTCGGCAGCACCTGAGGAATACGGTTACCTGTTCCCAGTTCAGCTGCCATATCCTTCACAACGTCGTCGATACGTGGATCGCCCTGATGTTTCTGGAAAGCTTCGAGCAGATCAAGCTCCGAGTTCTCCTCAATCTCCACATCAAGATCATAGAGTGCACGGATAGGAGCATTACAAGCCAGGAAGTTGTTGGGACGAGGACCGAAGCTGATAATCTTCAAGTTGCGAAGGCCCACAATAGCACGAGCGATAGGGAAGAACTCATGAATCAGCTCAGCGCAATGAGCTGCGTCACCAACGGGCTCTTCTGGGATATAAGCACGGGTCTTACGGATATCCAAAGCCTGGCTGGCATTCAGCATACCGCAGTAAGCATCGCCACGTCCGTCAATGAGATCGTTTTGAGTCTCCTCAGCAGCAGCGCAGAACATAGCGGGACCCTGGAACCAGTCAGCCAGCATAGTCTCTGAAATCTCAGGACCAAAGTTGCCGAGATAAACAACGAGGGCGTTACAGCCAGCCTTCGTAATATCCTCAAGGGCCTGCTTGGCGTGAATCTCACTCTCAACGATGCAGATAGGACACTCATAGATACCCTCCTTACCGAACTTCTTTTCATACTCAGCGATAACGGCCTTGCGGCGGTTAACAGCCAGTGACTCGGGGAAACAGTCGCGGCTTACCGCAACAATACCGATTTTGATTACAGGTACATTTTTCATTTTATAAAAGATATTTTTTAGAGTAATAAATTGTTTCGAGCTACAAAGTTATGATTTTATTATCACAACACCAAATAATTCTACACTTTTTAAGAGCATGCCGTTGCTTATGCGGGTGTTGCTGCCGATAAACCGTCCGTTACTTCCCTGAAACGTTGGAGTAACCAGTCCTTCTGTTCGGCAATGGTCATATTGGAATTGTCAAGCAGCAGGGCATCGTCAGCCTGTCGGAGAGGCGACACTTCGCGATGGGAGTCAATATAGTCACGCTCCTGCACATTTTTCAGGATATCGTCGAAATCAGCCTCCATGCCTTTCGCCTTCAACTCATCGTAACGACGCTGGGCACGCACCTCTGGCGAGGCGGTGACAAATACTTTCAGTTCAGCATTCGGAAAGACCACGGTACCAATGTCGCGACCATCCATGACAACGCCACCGTCTCTGCCCATCTGTTGCTGCTGGGCGACCATAGCCTCGCGTACAAAAGCGAGCGTGGCAATAGGACTTACGCGGTTACTGACCTCCATCGTGCGGATGTCTTTTTCAACCAGTTCACCGTTCAGGTAGGTATCGGGTCTGCCTGTCTCTGGATTAAATTGGAACGTGATACGGATATCGTCCATGCGACGTTGTAACTCATCGACGTCAATGGTGTCGCCTTCAAAGAGGTGATTGCGCAGGGCATAAAGTGTGACACTGCGGTACATGGCTCCAGTGTCAACATAGACATAGCCCACTTCGCGGGCAAGGTCTTTGGCCATAGTGCTTTTTCCGCATGAACTGTGGCCGTCGATGGCGATAGTAATCTTTTTCATCATATAATTATTTCTCTATTGTCATAGACTATAACTGACATTGAAAAGTAATGAAGAGGCGGATACGTGATACTTTGCGTATGCCACGTTGAGTTTGAAACGCTGTAGCTGCAGACCGCCGCCGATGGAGAGACCTGCACCATGGGCACTGTCATTCTCGCCGTCACTCACTTTCATCTCGTCGGCACGACGAAAGTTGTAGCCTCCCGCCACGTAGATATTTTGTCCGAGAAAGACATCGGCGCCAATGGCAAAATGGTTGCCGAAACGTCCTTCCCAGTTATTCAGGCGCGACATCGTGGCCGAGAGACGTATGGGTGCCTTGTCAAAGCGTTTGGAGAAGCCCAACTGTAAGTCGAGGGGAATCTTCTCATAGTTGTCTTGGTAGGCCTTGATCTGTCCGCCTAGGTTTTTGGCGACGGCAGAGAAAGACAGTCCCAAGTCTTCATCGGAGTAGTTGACACCAAGATCAACGCCCAGTGCTGCAGAGCTGTAGCCCGCCATACTCGACGAGATATACTTGGCAGTGATACCACCCGACCACAGTCCTCCCAGGTTGTACTGAAGCGTGGCACCTACCATGATGTCCTTGGCAGAGAAGGTGCCCAGCTGAATATTGTCGGCTGTGGTCTGTTTCAAATCGCCATAGTCCAGGTATTGTCCCACAACAGCCCAAGTGGCCCGCTCACCTGCAGCTTTAACAAAAGCTGCACTGGCGGTTTTAGTACCAGCCATATAGGTCATATAGTTTAGGTTGATGCTTTTGTCGCTGACCCCAGCCAGAAGTGCCGGGTTATGGAAGACCAGTGACGGGTCGTCATCAGCTATGGTGATATTGTCGCCGCCCAGCGCAGCAGCATGTGCACTGACCGGTAGGCGCAGGAAGTTGTACATGGTCTGACTCTCCTGTGCCTTCATTTCAGTGGCAAAAACTATTGCGAGAAGGGCAAAAACTACTTTTTTCATCTAAATTTGTCTAAATTCTTGGCAAAGATACTGCTTTTTTCAAATATCTGCACTAAATTTGCAGAAGTAAATGCGCCTTTTTGTTATTTATAACGGAAATGAGCGCAGATTATTATCAAAAATGGAACAAAAGAAACTGCCACAGGCTGACCTCGATCGCCGACGCACCACAGGATTCCTGCTGGGGCTGGTATTTGTATCGGCTTTATTGTTTGTGGCACTGGAGTTTGACATGACGGCAGCGTTAGGTTTCGACCCTGACGATCTGTTTAGTGATACTGAGGAGAATGCCGAACTGGCACCGCTCTTCAAAGAAGAACAGCAGCTCGTACTATTGGCCCCTGAAGAGCAGAACGCGCCAGCCGAACACATCAACATAGTTGAGGAGACACCCGAACTACAGCCGGAGCAGCTGAATACGGAGAACAACACCGAAGGCGAAGGCGACGACAAGAAGGTGGAAGATCTGCTCGACGATATGGAGGACATTGCACCGCCAGAGATTAACCCACGCGACAATCCAGAGAAGTTCCGCGTGGTAGAAGACATGCCACAGTTCCCAGGAGGTGCCGTAGCCTTCCTGAAGTGGCTGACCACCAACCTGAAATACCCTGCTGCCGCCAAAAATGCCAAAATAGAAGGCAAGGTGGTAGCGCAGTTTATCGTCAACACTGACGGTTCCATTAGTGACTTGAAACTCACCAAGCGTCTGCATCCACAGTGTGACCGCGAGGCATTGCGTGTGCTACAGATGATGCCGCGTTGGACACCAGGCGTCGAGAACGACAAGCCCTGCCGTACCAGAGTTTGTATTCCCATTGTGTTTAAGTTATAAGTGATAAAGAAAGATATGAACACCCCCAACGAAATTCTCGAGCGCATCAACGCGTTCATCGACCAACTGCCTTACGAGCGCAAGCCCTATTCGCTCTATGAACCTATCCAATATGTGCTTTCGCTGGGCGGCAAGCGCATACGTCCAGCACTCATGTTGCTGGCCTACCAGCTCTATCAGGACAACCCGGAGCGCATACTCATGCCTGCCGTAGCATTGGAGACATATCATAATTATACACTGCTGCACGACGATCTGATGGACAATGCCGATCTGCGACGCGGACATGCCACCGTACACAAGCGGTGGGACGCAAACACGGCAGTACTTTCAGGCGATTCGATGTTGGTGCTCGCCTACCAGCGTATGGCACAGGTTCCTGCCGACAAGCTGGCTGCCGTGCTGTCACTCTTCACGGAGACGGCACTCGAGATTGGCGAGGGACAGCAGTACGACATGGAATTTGAGCGTCGCAACGATGTGCGTGAGGACGAGTACATCGAGATGATACGTCTGAAGACCAGCGTATTGCTGGCCTGTGCCACGAAGATGGGTGCCATATTGGCAGGTGCCAGCGACGAGGAGGCAGACATCCTCTATAAGTTTGGCGAACAGGTGGGACTGGCCTTCCAGTTGCAGGACGACCTGCTCGATGTCTATGGCGACTCTGCCGTGTTTGGCAAGGCCATCGGCGGAGACATCACGTCGAACAAGAAGACCTATATGCTCATCAATGCTTTCCTTCGTGCCGATGACCAGCAGCGTGAGGAACTGACGCGATGGGTTAGTGCCAAGACATTCGACCGGAAGGAGAAGGTAAGTGCCGTCACTGAACTGTACAACCAGATTGGCATCCGTCAGCTTTGTGAAGAAAAGATTAACTACTATTTCGAGCAGGCCCGTCAGTATCTGACACGCATCAATGTGCCAGAAGAACGCAAGCGGCCGCTTATCGACTTTACCAACGAGATGATGCATCGGGATAAGTGAGTGTAGAGTTGAGTATTGAGAGTTGAGAGACATTTGTTTAGTATTGAGAGAAAAAAGTTTGCTACCGCTGTATTTTATTGACACGCATTGTCATCTGGACGGCGAGGAGTTTGCAGAAGACTTGGAAGCCGTTATGACACGAGCACGTGAGGCTGGTGCCGCAAAAGTCTTTGTGCCTGCCATCGACCTCAAGTCGTCACAGGCGGCTGCCGACCTTGGCCGTCGCTATCCAGGTTTCTGTTACGCCATGACAGGTTTGCATCCCGAAGAGGTGCACAATGACTGGCGCGAGCAGCTTTCCGCTATCCGCGCTCTGCTTCAGCTCCCTCTCCCTTTGGAGAGGGCGGAGGGAGAGGCTCCCATTGCTATCGGCGAAGTTGGTCTTGACTTCTACTGGAGCAGGGAGTTTGAGCAGGAACAGTTAGCAGCTTTCGAGGAACAGGTACGCTGGTCGGTAGAGACACGTCTGCCGTTGATGATACACAGCCGAAAGTCACAGAACGAACTCGTAGCAATTTTAAAGAAATACAAGCATGAACTGCCAGGCGGTGTGTTCCATTGCTTTACGGGCAACGAACACGAGGCCGCCGAGCTGTTGCAGTTCGAAGGCTTCTGTCTGGGTATCGGTGGCGTGCTGACCTTCAAGAAGTCACACCTGCCAGAGGTGTTGCCGGAAGCCGTTCCCCTCGACCGTATCGTGTTGGAGACCGATGCACCCTATATGGCTCCCGTCCCCATGCGCGGCCAGCGTAATGAGCCGGCATACGTCCGTCACATTATTTCCCGATTGGCAGAAGCCTATCAAGTGAGTGAAGAAACTGTAGCACGTCAAACCACTGCAAATGCCCTGCGTGTGTTTCCGTTAGCAAATCCATAATAATACATCATCGGGAATAAACCGTTCATCATATATGAACATTAGTGTCCCGTTAAAATGGGACGTGTTAAAATATTAATCAAATAACCCCGGAATAAGGGGACCAAATTGATCTTTGACATCGTTGAAATTAGTCTTATCGAACAGGTCTCGAAGGTGAGTTTTGTCTGTTAGTGAGATGCTAAGGATCTGCAAGACCTCATAGGTCGAGCGTTCCAATCGCAAATCATGTTGGACAATAGCCACGAGACAGTACGTGATAATGGCCACACTGATTTGTATGCGGACTGCATTCTCCGTCGTACCCCAAAA
>CAJOQT010000025.1 GCA_905236875.1 uncultured Prevotella sp.
AACTTGTTTTGTGTCGCAAAACCTATACTCTTGTTCAACCAAAGCATAGCTTTTGGTGGACAAAACAAGTTGTTTTGTAACAGCGGAATCAAGGGTAACCTCTGCAAAAGGTTGCGCTTTGCATAGCAAACTGCTGTTTAAGCAATTGGAAAAGCAAGTGTTTTGCCAAGGCCGTAAGTCATACAAGCAACATCCCCGCCATTCCGATTCGTTCAGAGTGACGGGGGTGCTGTTAGTATTTTCCATCATCTGCTTGCACAGGACATACAGATACTGCATGACATTCCGCTGCCAGCCTTCAGACTCTTCGGGGTGTGTAGTTTGAGTTCATGTTACGAGTTTTTTATTTCCTCACCACGACGGCGTTCTTATACCGGTTCATGTCGAGGCGGAAGCAGTTGTCGTTACAGCCTACGGTGACCTTCGTGATGGTCAGGGTCACCTTGGCCGGACCTACTGAAGTTGAGATCTCGCGCAGGTAATAGGAGTCCTTGGCTATTTTCAGCGTCATTTTCTTCGGCAGATCGGGATCAATACGGTCCGACAGCTCAATGACGTAGAATAGGCCCTTTTCCTGCATCTTTGCCTTTTTATACGACTTAGCATAATCAATATCCATGCCGTACTCGTTCTTCCTGGCAACAGAGGTCTTGGTAATAATCAGCGAGTCCCTCTCCTTTTTGGACATGGCAGCCGTGAATTCCCATTCCTGCTGGCCGTCGAACCCGGACTCCTCTCTCATCTCCTGCCCCATGGCTCTCACGTTCATGACACAGAAGCTCTTGTCGCCCTTCATGTACCACTTCATGGTGCCATTTCCTGAGAATATCACCATCTTCATCTTCAGGGTGATGTCCATCACCAGTCCCGAGGGGTTATCCATCTTCTCGCCGCACTTATCCAGCACCAGCTTTACGTCGGCGGGGATTTGTGCCCGGACGCTCACCGCAGCCATCATGGCGACGAAGGCCATTAATATAATCTTCTTCATGTCTTTACAAATTACTTGTTAACCAGTGCTGTCAGTTCGGCGAACAATTCCGGGTTGGAAGCGACGTTGGTGACGAGGTTGGCCAGTTCGGCAATCGTATTCGCGATATCCTGGTCGTTCTTGTATTCCTCGTCCTGATACATGAGCATGGCGGTGGTGACCACGTGTCGGACAACGGTGCCACCACAGCCACCGTCACTTGATGAGTGTCTGGCGTTGGTTGCAGACTTTGTCCTGCGTCTTCCTTCGTACAGGAAACAAACACTCCCAGACAACACAAGAGGACGATAACTGCCCTATTCATGTTTAAAACTTATAGCGCAAACCGGCACAAAGTTCACCCTTCTCACCAAGGCCTGCCTCTACAAATCCACGGAAGGTTTCACTACCGAACTCTGCACCTAATGCTGTAATCTGGAACATAAACGTTGCCACCGTCTCGTCTTTGGCCTTCGGATCAGCAGACTTGGCGTTGTCGTTGGCTGACACCGACACGAACATAACTCCGGCAGAAAGACCGGAATACATACCGAAGTTTTTCTTGCGCAGCCAGTTGAACTTCGCCGACGGCATGACGGTGATAAAGGTTTCAGTCAGATCATCCTTATGGGTTTTCTCGTCCTCTGCCTTACAACCGGCGTATGCTGCCACAGCACCTACACCTACAACGGGCGAGACATGGTAATAATACTCCACACCGACGGGACCCCAGAACGAACTCTGGTCGCCTGCGGCGGCTGAAATAGAACTCGTGATGGCTGAAAAGATGTTTGAGGCTGATCCTATACCATAGAACGCACCCACTTCATGCTTTAACTCGTCCTGCGCGTTAACACTCACTGTAGCCATCATGGCGGCTACTACCATTAATAAAATCTTTTTCATTGTTACTATAATTTGATTATACTTTTTATTTTAAATGCAAGAACTTAGACCTATTATTATCAGGCTGCATATCAGAATGAAACATTTTTATAGCATGGCTGACCGCTTGACACCGTTCTGCACGGCCTTATCAATCAGGCTCTGGTTGCGACGAATCTCACGGACGATGACGTCGTTCTTTTCCTTCAGCTCATCGTTCTTGTGGAACAGGCGCAACATCAGCAGGCCCACCACGATAGTCATAACCACTAAGGCTACTGCCATCAGAATCATCAATGTTGTTGTTTCCATTACTGTATTTTACTATTTGACTTTTTAACAATTTTACTCTATTAGACAATCTTTCAATTACGGCCGCAAAGGTACACCAAAAAGTCCGTACCCACAAGGGAACGGACAAATAGTCGGATGGTTTCAGACAAATAATCGGATGAAAGGTACGAATAAGCGAGCAAAATGCCAAATTATATTTGAGCACTTTCGAGCAGGAGTACCTTCGACCAAAGGTCAAAAGAAGGAATGTTGGACGGTTTCGACAAATAGTCGGACGACACGACAAAGTGTCGGCTGTGACACAGCCGATCACGGGACAGACCTATATCTCTGTCATTTCGTCTGACGATAGGCGGTAGGTGTCATGCCGTACTTGGTGCGGAAATTACGGGTGAAGGTATCGGCACTGGTAAAGCCGCTGGCCTGGCTGACCAGTTCGACGGTAAGGTCTGGCTGGTCGTTCATCAGACGGACGGCATAGTCGAGACGCAGATCACGGACGTAAGCCGGCAGGGAATTCTTGCTTAGGCAAGCGTCTTCTATCGTCGCCGAGCGGCTATCGCTGCCCTGAGCGAAGGCTGCACCGATGCGGTCCTTCGAGAGGCCGGTATAGTCGATGAGGGCCTGACGCCCGAAGTCGGGCTGCAGGAATAGTTGCTCGTTTTCGATGAGGTCACGGAGACAAAGGAACAACTGCTCATCGGTAAGCATAGTAAAGTCGGAGATACTGACAGCCTCACCAGTATCGGGTTTTGCCAGATTTGCAATTCGGCTGTCATAATCAGGGGATTTGGAATTCCCTTCTCCTTGCTGGTGAATTGCAAATTCGCCAGAACGAGGGCCTTGGGAAGAGGGGTTGGAAGTGAGACTTTTTCTGTACTCCACAGCCTCGGTAATCTGCTGTGCGAGGATGCGGTTTTTCTCCTTGGTGGTACGCCACTGACGGAAGACATAGACGGCAAAGGCCAGAACCAGCAATCCCAGGATGCCCGAGGCAATGCTGATGGCCGTAAAGAGACGCTTGCCGGCACGCTGTTCCACAATCTGGCGCTCCTTGCCCTGCACGTCGTAGAGCGTGGCCAGGTTGGCAGCATCGCTACGCTTCTGCATGACGAGGGCCGAGTCATACACTTCAGCAATCTTCATCGCCACCTGCAGCGCCGAGTCCTTACGCCCAGCATAGTAGTTGGCGTAGAACTTGGTAAACATCTCGTCACCAATGATCTCAAGGTTGTAGTCAAAGCCATAACTGCCCAGATAATGATCGAGCTGCTGATAGACATCAGCAGCGTCGGCGTAGCGATGCGCCTGCATCAGGTAATGAGCGCCGAAGATATATCCTTGTGTCTCCTTTCCCCTGTCTGTCTGCGTATATTCAGCGTAATAGCGGTCGGCCTGATCCTGCTGTCCGCGAGCCTGACAGATCTTGGCACGGTCAAGAAGAATGTAGGCACGAAAGACCTCCATCTCCGTGGAATCGGCCTTGGGGTTTTGACGATAGATGGCAAGTAACGAATCTTCGCGGTTGACCCATTTCTCAGCCTCGTCGGGCTGCTGAATGCCGAAATAGGCGATGGCGGTGTTGTCTAAGGTCAGCATGGTGCCCGGCATCAGCGAACCCGTGGAGTCGTTCTCTATGAGGAGTCGGAGCCAGCGGTATGCTTCGTTGAAACTTTCGGCAGCCTCGGCATGGCGCTCCAGATTCATTTGTGCGTTGCCAAGGAAAAAGTAGAAACTCTTCAGCCCATTGGCGCGGTAGGGACTCTTCACCTGCTGCAGCTCCCCGATGAAGCGGAGGGCGGTAGAAATGGCCCCTTCGTGGTCGCTGAGCCCATCCTGCAACATAGCGAGGTTCACCCCACAATTGATGTAAAACCAAAAGTCTTCGGCAGGAGGATTGTTGTCAGCGGTGGCGCAACGAAGACACTCCAGGCTCTTCTCTGTCTGCCCCAGGAAGAAATAGGGTTCACACCGGTAGTTGTCAGCATGGATGGGAGAGAAATCTCCTGCATCGGCGAGACTGTCAATGACGGCGGGCACGCGATTGAAGTCTCCGGTTTTTCTGGCGGCGAAAACGAGGCTGTCGCTGTGGTTAATTACCTGACCGTCGGGAATATCGCTCAGGTTCTGACCGTCCTTTCCCGTGCAGCCAACCGTCAGAATGGCTGCCATGATTATATTAAATATGTATATCTTCTGTTTCATCTTTTACCAAGAACAACGCCACAAAGGTACGGAATTTTGATGAAATAAGTGATAAAACAAAGAAAACAATTCTGAAAAAAATACAACATGAAATAAACGGAGAAATGTTTGGTGGTTTGAATTATTCTTTGTACCTTTGCAGCCGTATTTCAGAAAAACGTGTTTCCATCCGTGAAGCACTTTCTTTCCAAATCACATGCAAACATTATTGAATCAATAACCCCATTACTGTATATTGTTATGTACAAGAAGGAAGAATTAGAAGCTATGGAGATTCCCCAGCTCATGGAAATCGCCGCAGAATTAGGTGTTAAGGTTAAGCCGAAGGACGAATTACAGACCGTCATCTATGCCATTCTCGACAAAGCCGCAGAGAATAGTGCAGCCAGTATTAGTGACGCTCCGAAGCGAAAACGTACACGTATAGCAAAGAAAGATACGAACCACGTATATACTGTCAATGGTAACGAAGGAGAGAACCACGATGTCAAGAACGGACGTGCCACCACCAAACAGGAGAAGGCACCGTCGCTGTTTAGCGACGAAGTAATGGCTCCTGTCGCCCCGACAGTAGAGACTCCCGTAGAGAAACCAGCCGAGCAGCCTGCTGAAGAGCCGGCACCAGAGGTGAAGCCTGCACCCAAGAAACGTGGTCGTAAGTCGAAGGCAGAGAAGGAAGCTATGGAGGCTGCCGCACGTGCCGCAGCAGAAGCTGAAGCCGAGGCTGCCGCCGCAGCAGAAGCAGACACTCATGAAAAAGCGGAAAGCGACAATGTAGAAGCCGCCGATCTGCCCCCTGTTCCAGAGGCAGCAGACAATATCCCGGAGGCAACAGGCGAAGAGGCTGACCGCAACCTGTTGGAACAGTTGCAGGAAAGAATGGCCCAGCGCCAGCAGATTGAGCCAGCCGGCTATAACGGTGAGGCTGCTGTTGACGGCATCTGGCCTGGTGATCCTGGCGACGGCACCGACTTCATCACAGTGGTAGATATACCCATTGAGGATCAGGGAGCTATGCCGACACTCGACATTTTCGACCGTCCTATCGTACAACAACCACAACAGAACGAGGCACCTATCCGCAACAACACCAACGTACAACAGCAGGAGCAATATGACTTTGCAGACCTGATCACCGGCAACGGTGTATTGGAAATCCTGCAGGACGGCTATGGTTTCCTGCGCAGCAGCGACTACAACTACCTGTCGTCACCCGATGACATCTATGTCTCGCCGCAGCAAATCAAGAAATACGGTCTGAAAACTGGCGACGTAGTGGATTGCACGGTTCGTCCTCCTCACGACAACGAGAAGTATTTTGCGATGTCAAACGTCAACAGCATCAACGGACGTGAGCCTGCCGAGGTACGCGACCGTGTCAGCTTCGAACATCTGACACCGCTCTTCCCCGACGTGAAATTCACGTTGTGCGGTGATCAGGCAACGACTAATCCGAGCGTCCGCATCGTCGATCTGTTCTCACCGATCGGTAAGGGCCAGCGCGCACTCATCGTGGCACAACCCAAGACCGGTAAGACCATACTGATGAAGGACATTGCCAATGCCATCGCTGCCAATCACCCCGAAGCCTACATCATGATGCTACTCATCGATGAACGTCCGGAAGAGGTTACCGATATGGCCCGCACCGTTAATGCAGAGGTGATTGCCTCGACCTTCGACGAGCCGGCTGACCGCCACGTGAAGATTGCAGGCATTGTACTCGAGAAGGCAAAGCGTATGGTGGAATGCGGACATGACGTAGTGATCTTCCTCGACTCCATCACCCGTCTGGCACGTGCCTACAACACGGTGGCTCCGGCCAGCGGTAAAGTGCTCACTGGTGGTGTAGATGCAAACGCCCTACAGAAACCCAAGCGTTTCTTCGGAGCTGCCCGAAACATTGAGGGGGGCGGTTCGCTGACGATCATTGCTACGGCACTTGTCGATACTGGCAGTAAGATGGACGAGGTCATCTTCGAAGAGTTCAAGGGTACCGGTAACTCGGAAATCCAACTCAACCGCCAGCTTTCGAATAAACGTATCTTCCCGGCTATCGACCTGGTACAGTCAAGTACTCGTCGCGACGATCTGCTACAGGATCAGACAACACTGAACCGCATGTGGATCTGCCGCAAGTTCATCGCCGAGATGACACCGATAGAAGCAATGGACACCGTTCGCGACCGTCTGGTACGTTCGCAGAACAACGAGGAGTTCCTATTGTCGATGAATGGATAGGAGTCTAGGATATCCTAGGAAGTCCTAGGAGGTCCTAGGAAGTCCTAGGACTTCCTAGAACTTTATTTGAAGGATCTGCCCGGTCTCTTCACTGACGCGGAAGCGGTTATCGGTACGATAGCCCACCAACCATAGGACAGCGTTCGTCGCATCACAAACGACAAGCGCTTTTCTTTTGTCCAGCAGGTTCACCTTCCGGTCGGTCAGGTAATCGCTGATGAGCTTGCGTCCCGTCATGCCGAACGGCACGAACCAGTCGCCTTCAGCCACCGTGCGGAGCTTCAGCGGAAACTTCACGAGCGCAGCATCCAGGTGAACCAGCCCCCGTTCCTTGGAGGGCATGAAGTCTGCAGGACGGGAAAAGAGCATGACTGAGATATTGGGCCTGGCACTTAAGGGAAGAATATCATTATCAGACTCATAGCCTCCCAAATTATAATTCCCTTCTTCGGGAATTACCAGCACCTTCATCGGCTCTTTGTTTTGTTCTACGATAATCTGCCCTCGGTCAATTACCAGCGTGAAGTCATCAGCAGGGAAACAGCGCCCCACAGCATCCTCAGCACTACACAGCCGTTCATAGATGTCCTCCACCTGCGAACGGTTAAAACCATAATCCTTGAGTATCTCGAAGAGCAACGGCTCAGAAGTGATACATTCGGCATCGAGCACCAGACGGTGCTCTGTCTGCGCGACGACAGCCTGCTGCCGCTGGTGCCCGATAGCATCATCATAGACTTCCAGCGCACGGCTGACATATTCGGACGTCTGTTGGATATGCTCGACAGCTGAAGGATTGATGTCGAGTAGCATGGGGATGATGTTCAGCCGGATCTTGTTGCGTACAACATCGTCTATGAGGTTCGAACTATCCGTAACAAACGTTTGTCCCTTTGCCTGTAAGTATTGCTCTATATCCTTCCTGCTGACGCAAAGCAGAGGACGGAGGATTGACTGGCTTCTAGGACGGATACCCTGTAAACCGCGAAGTCCCGTACCGCGAATCAGGTTCATCAGTAATGTCTCAACAGAGTCATCGCGGTGATGAGCCACACAAATGCCATCCATCTGAAGATCCTGAAACAATTGTTCAAAATAACGGTAGCGTAACGTGCGGGCTGCCATTTCGATACTGACATGATGCAGCCGGGCATATTCGCGGGTATCAAAATGGGCACGGTGCAGGACAACTCCCCTACTCTCGCATAGCTGTACGACAAACTGTTCATCGTGGTCAGACTCCTCTCCACGCAGATGGAAGTTACAATGAGCCGCCTCCACATAGTAACCCATCTCTAACATGAGCAAAAGCAGCGCCACGCTGTCGGCTCCACCACTCAATGCTACCAGATATCGGCCATCGTGGTGCAGCAGCTGGTGTTCTTCGATATATGCTTGGACCTTATTCAACATAGACCACCAGTCCCTTCAGGTATTCACCTTCAGGATGATAGATGTTAATAGGGTGGTCGGCAGGCTGGTGCAACTGGTGCAGAATACGTACCTTACGTCCGGCAAGCGCAGCAGCCGTGAAGACGGCATTGCGGAAATGGTCCTTAGTGACCACCTGTGAGCAGGAGAACGTGAACAGAATACCGCCGGAAGCAATCTTCTCAAACGCCTTCTGGTTCAACCGGGTATAACCTTTCAATGCATTGTGAAGGGCTCCGCGATGCTTGGCAAAAGCCGGCGGGTCGAGTATCATCAGGTCATAAGAAGTAAGAGGTGAGAGGTGAGAGGTAAGTGATGGTATTCCTTCCATGAATTTGAACGCATCCTCACAGAACGCTTCATGGCGGTGGTCTTCAGGGAAGTTCATCTGTACATTTCGACGCGTCAGCTCGATGGCCTTTGCCGAACTATCTACCGAATGAACCAGCTCAGCACCACCACGCATGGCATAGACAGAGAAGCCTCCCGTATAGCAGAACATATTCAGAACCTTGCGTCCCTTGGCAAAACACTCTAACAGGGCACGGTTTTCACGCTGATCGACGAAGAAGCCGGTCTTCTGTCCCTTCAGCCAATCCACATGGAACTTCAGCCCATTCTCAATAGCAGTGTTGTCATCGCTGCCACCAACGAGAAAACCGTTCTGGGGCTCCACGAACGACAATGTGCCTTCGCTCTTATAGTAGATATGGTGAATGGGGCTAATGGGGTCGATGGAACTATCGGGATGAGGAGTATTCATGACCGTCATAAGCTGGGCGGCAATCTGCTGACGGCTCAAGTGCATACCGACAGAATGGGCCTGCATGACTGCTGTCTGTCCATAAACATCAATAATCAACCCAGGCAGGTTGTCGCCTTCACCATGAACCAAACGGTAGGTGTTGTTATCGGAACGGTCAGCCAGACCAATGGCACGACGCATAGCAAGTGCCGATGCCAGCCGTGACCGCCAGAACGCAGCATCGATAGTCACGTCCCTGAACGACAGCACACGTACCATGATGGAGCCTTGCTGATAATGTCCAACGGCAATAAACTCGCCGTCTGCAGTCAGCACTCGTACGATATCTCCTTCGTTTATACCCTCATCCGCACGCTGAATAGCCCCGGAAAACACCCAGGGATGAAAGCGTTTCAGACTTTCCTCTTTACCTCGTTTCAGCTGAATCGTCTTGTACATTGTCTTCTACTTTGATCAGTTCATAGTCACCAGTTTCTTCCAATCGAAGCAATTCTTCGTAGAGCATGATACAACTCCAGGCATCAGTAGCTGCGTATAGCTTCTGCTTGTCACTCAGCACATCAGCCTCCCAGTTGCTCAGTCGCTGCCGCTTACTTATCTTTCGATGGAAGAAGTTTGCATAGAGTTTCTGCAAACTCAAATCTTCTACACCAATTTCACGCACCCGATCCTGCAAATCAATGAAACCTCCAGCTTCGAACGCTTCCAGCCTGTGCAACATCATCAAGTCGTCGCGTAATGAGAGACCGATCTTTGGAACAGACTTATCTTCCAGCAGTTTTCTGATGGATGGAGATATTCCCAAATAATTCAACCGGAAGAGGAAACAGACATCGTGGGAGGATACCTGTAGGAGTGCCACCTGATGAGTTGCCCCTTTCTTGAATGACGGCCGGGTTTCTGTATCTACGCCAAGTATTTTCTGCGATAGCAGATAGCGTACAGCCTGTCTTGCATCCCTTTCGTTCAGCACGACTATGATGCGTCCTTCGAACTGAATGGGTTCCAGTTCGGCAATGGCTGTCTTGTCAAATCTGCTATATAGCTGTTTCTTCATGTTACGTTAAGCAGGAGCGAATAATCTATTCAAACATCAGCGCTTCACCGATGCATGCATTAGGCTGCTGAATGTGCAGCATGGAACATACCGTAGCAGCAAAATCTGTTATATGGGTCTCACGAGAACTGCTACCGTGAGGAACATGCCAGCCGTAGAACAGCATAGGGATATGGGCATCATAGGGGTTCCACTCACCATGTGTGGTACCGACGGGTGACGACCACGAGCCATACTCATAGTAGTTAGGCTTGGGGAAGTAGATGATGTCACCCGAACGTCCAGGATAATATCCCATGAGGGCACGGTAGCGCAACAGTGGCGGAAGGGCTGCTGTGGCAAGATCTTCGAAGGTGGAAACGAAGATGACGTCCTTCTCCTCCTTCATTGCACAGACAATCTGGTTGGGCATATTGGCAGTGATGAGTCCCTGCGAACGAATATTATCCCAGTCGAGGAAAATACGGTAGTCCATGATGTCACCGATGACACCGCGCACATCACCCATGTCGCTGTCCAGTTCATCGTAGATACGTTCCTTCATCTCATCGCTCACAAAGGGACCGGCAGACAGCTTATGGTCCTGCATGAACTTCCAGTTATGGGCGGCACCGTGGTCGGCAGTCAGGAAGACGAGATAGTTGCCTTTGCCTACTTGCTCGTCAAGTGCTGACAGCAGGCGGGCAATATCCTTGTCAAGTTCCAGATAGGCCTCGTCAGTATGCTCGCCACGAGTACCCCACTTATGCCCAATAACATCGGTTTCTGAATAGCTGACACAAAGCATATCAGTAACCTCACCACGTCCCAGCCCTTCACCGTGAAGGGCAGCTATAGCCATATCGGTAGTAATATGTCCCGTCAGCGGATATAATCCGACATCAGCGCCCACCTTCTTGAACTCTGCATTTTTGATTAACTGTGCATTATAGTCTTTGGCCCACTGGGGAAGTTCCTGCATGTAGTAAGTGCTGGAAATGAACTGACGATTCTTCGTATCGAGCCAGTAGGCAGCATTGGCCGAATGTCCGGCAGGCAGGATAGCAGCACGGTCTTTATAAGAAATACCGATTACCTTCGAGCGGAAGTCAGTGTGCAGACGCAGCTGGTCTCCGATAGTAGTAGCCACCAGATTGACAGGCGACATCTGCCCGGCACTCATGTTGTCAGAACCTACAGGCATTACCGTCGTATCAGTACAGCAATACACCTTATGTCCGTCCATGTAGAAGTTGTTTCCGCATATACCATGAAAGGCGGGAGTCGTTCCGGTATATACGCTGGTGTGACCGATAGCCGTAATGGTCGGAAGATAATTAATCAGACAGTTGTCGTAGCTGTAGCCCTGACTGATCAGCCGACGGAAGCCTCCATCGCCAAACCGTTCATAATAACGTGAGAGATAGTCCCAACGCATCTGATCGACTACGATGCCCACCACAAGTTTAGGTTGCTCGCCAAACTGCGGACGACTGGTGGATTGTGCCGAAACCGACAGAACGGCAAAGAATGTAATTGCAATAAAAAAATACCTCTTCATAGACTGTTTTCTTTCTTATTGAGTGCAAAGTTACGAAAAGTTGAGCGCAAAACAAAGAAACCTAATCCTTTTTTGTCAAGACTCAAATTTCAAAGTCCAGACAGCTGCGCTGTACGGTGTAGGGGCGCACTTTGCCGTTAGCCACTGCAACGTGGTCGGGATGAATGGCATAGCCTTTCAGGGCATCTTCACTTTCTAATGTGCTGTCGAGCATCACGTCGGCATTCGATGAAGCCAGACGTCCGTCAATGTGAACCTTGACATCAATGAGTCCGGGGACTTTACCGACAAGACCTTCTAAACCAGCCTTGATACCGGCCTTAACAGCCTTCCTCTCTTCTTCCGAAAGTTCGGGATTGAGTGTCCATAAAATAATGTGCTTAACCATATTTGCTTGAGTTTGTAAATTTATAAGTTATTGAGTTTGTAAGTTTTTGAACTATTTTGGCATCTTCATGCGCTGGCCACTGTGACGGTTCATCTCTCGTGCAAACCTCGAAGACATACCAGGACGCTTGACGGTTGCCCCCAAGCCGTACTTATTGTAGTAGAACTGACCGTCACGGTCGGGACGCTCCACCATATCGTTATACTTCACGATGAGGAAGTAGGCTAACTGACGCCAGCGGTCCATCATTTGTTCTGCCTTGCGACAAGAATACTCCGTCATATAGTTGGCAAGAGCCTGGTCGTCGTTACCATAACGGGCTACGGCTTCGGCTTCGATGACGGGCTGCTGTTGGGCGAATGAGGCATCGAGCGAGTCGCGAACCTGCTTCAACGAGGGGAACATGAGCGAGTAACGTGGATAAACCATGTTGCTGACCCAGTTGCAGACCCAGAAGGCATTATCCATCGAGAAGTGAATGTCGTCTGCTCCGGGCGTATTGAAACATAGCGGCTGACGTGTATTAGCACAATAGATGGGAACGTAGCTGATCATGTTGCCGTCGTCATTGCCAAACCAGAAGCAACCGCCGACTTGACGCGGCAGCCATGAACGCATCTGCGAGATGAACGAGAAAGCCGACTGCTGCGTTGAGGTGGGTCGTTCGTTGAAGTATGTCTCACCATCTACCTTATACTGTAGCGGGCTGACGCGATAAGGCATATCCCAGATACCACCGCCCAGATCCTGGTCGAGTGAGAAAGGAGTGCCCTCGAAGTGGTCGCGCATAGCGGCCTGCAAATCCTGCAAGGTCAGCAACTTGTTGGGCTTGAGCCACAGCGGCATCGGCTGTGCATTGGGATCTTCGCCCATAGCCCACGGCAGGTACGCCGTAAAGTCGTCCGTGAAACGGTTGAAGAAGCTCCAAACACGTGCCTCGCACCAGCGTCGGGCACCGAAATCGGCCGGACAATAGGCATCGGCATAGCTGAACGTCTCGTCTTTACCGTCGAACCATCCCATCTTACGTGCATACTTGACAACATTCTTCGAGAAGAGCACATTCTGCTTATCTTTCATGTTAAACTGTCGGATGCGGCTCTGGTTGGCATGGGCGCAAATCATGTCGTCGGGAATGCGAAGGGCAACCCACACAGTACGTTCCTTCGATATGCTACGGTCACTACCGCAACCCATCATCTCCATAATCCAGGCCTCGTTGGAATCACAGACAGAGAACGTCTCACCCTCGCTGCAATAGCCGAATTGTTCTACCAGCGTCGTCATTACCTGGATGGCTTCACGAGCTGTCCTGGAACGCTGCAGGGCAATATAAATAAGTGATCCATAGTCAATAACGCCCGTTGTATCAACCATCTCTTCACGTCCGCCAAAAGTGGTTTCTCCAATGGTGACCTGCCACTCGTTGGTATTACCGATGACGTTGTAGGTCTCGGCTGCCTCAGGTATCTCACCCAGGTACTTGTTCGTGTCCCAGTCGTATATCTGACGCATGGTGCCAGGTGCATGCTTGCCTGCCGGAAAATGGTAGAGCGGCATGAAAGCACCATAGCTGTCGGCGTTGTAGGTACAGAATACGGAACCGTCGGCACTGGCTTTCTTGCCAACGATAAAGTTTGTGCAAGCCATCGCATAGCCTGCTGCCACGATGAACATGGCGATTAGCATGATTTTTTTCATATCTCAGTATTTAATTGTTGTTTCATACGTTTGACGGTTGTCACGGTTGTCGGTGACGATAAGCTGCAGACGGTGCTGTTTGCCCGTAGGCTTGACGGGAGTGTCGCCGAGTCGGCAGGCAATGAGAGTCTCGCCTTGAGATTTGACGGTCAGGCTTTGGGTTTGCGGCTTGAACAGTACGAAGCGGCCGTCGATATAGCCCTTGAACGACTTGACACCACTTTGTCCGTCGCTGATACTGAAGCGTAACAGCTCCGTATCGGTGTTCTTCGGTTCTATAACAGGCGGCTCGTCGTCGTAGTACAATTCGTAGCTGCCGCCAAGGTCACGTACCTGGGTCTTTACCCATCCGTCGGCATAGTCACCGCCCAGGCTGATATCATTTCCGAAGTGACAGACGACATAGAGTTTCGAGGGATCAGGCACGTCCTTACGTACGGCAATGCTCAGTTCCGCATCGTAGAACAGCGGACTGGAGCGTTTCGTCAATGTATAGACGAACGACAGTTCACCCATCTGTTCTGCTGACAGCTGCAACGGTGTGTCCTTGCCCACATAGCCGTAAGGTACAACCAACTGCATACCTGGCAGGGAAACGACATTGGTCCTGTTCCATCGGAGGAGTGTTCCCCCTAAAGCTCCCCTTTGTGAGTGAGAAGGCTGACGGGCAATGGTCTCACTCCGGCCTCTCACCACAAATTGCAGACGGCTCTGGTTGCCGAAATAATCGGTCAGCACATACTCCAGATGATAGTCACGCTCTTCGTTGATGTCGATGATTCCGCGATGCTCATCTGCGGCAAGAAAAGGCAACGTGTTGCCCGGCTCTATGAACGACTTGAGGTACCAGTGCGAATGGTCGTGATAGTAGTCGTAGTCACCCCACGAGTTGACCATGCGGTTACAACTGTAGGGAATGCCGTTGACATCGGAACTGAACACCTCGCGTCCGTCGGCCAGCAGCTGTGTCCTGCGGATGCCGTAGTAGTTGTGCGAATTCTGCATGTAGTCGTCGGCATATATCGCAAATCCCACCTGTCCCCACGCTGTAGCGCTGTCGGTGAGTTCCTGAGTGTCGGCAGAGCCATTATACACTCCCCTGCCCTGTTGCGGATAAACCCTGATACCATGAATCTGAGGCGGTAAAGTGTCGTTGACGAAGCCACCCAGATACTCCAGCGGGTCGAGCATATCCCAGGAACGGGTATCGTGCAACTCCAGATGCAGATGAGGTCCGAAGCTGTACCCCGTATTGCCACTGAAGGCAATGAGCTGTCCCTGCGCTACCGGATAGTCGGTAGCCTTCAGACGGATGTCTGCCTCATGCTGCTCATGTGCATACTGCCAGTTCTTCAATAGTCTTTCCAGACGTGGCGCGAAACGCTGCAAGTGGCAATAGACGCTGGTATGACCGTCAGGATGAGTAACATAGACGGCATTGCCGAAGCCATACATTCCTACGGTGAGACGACTGACATAGCCGTCGCCGATAGCCATCACGCACTTGCCTTCTTCGCCCTCGGTCCTGAAGTCCAGTCCCCCATGGAAATGGTTAGGACGCGGCTCACCGAAGTTACCCGCCAACGAAATCTCGTGACCCATTGGCGGAGTATAGATAGTCAGAAGCAGGCTTGTTATGAGAGTTAACATGCCTTAAAGCTCATGTCGAGTCCCTTCACGCTATGTGTCAGGGCTCCGACAGAGATGAAGTCAACACCCTGTTCGGCATAGTCGCGGATGGTATCGAAGGTGATGCCGCCGCTCGACTCTGTCTCAAACCGTCCAGCAATGATATCGACGGCCTTCTTCGTATCAGGCACAGAGAAGTTGTCGAGCATAATCCGATCGACTCCGCCGTGATCCAGCACCTGCTGCAACTCGTCGAACGAACGTACCTCGATCTCAATCTTCAAGTCGAGTCCTTTCTCCTTCAAATATGCGTGACAACGGTCAATGGCATTGACGATGCCGCCAGAGAAATCGACATGGTTGTCCTTCAGCAGAATCATATCGAACAGTCCGATGCGATGGTTGCATCCACCGCCAATCTTCACGGCCTGTTTCTCCAGCATACGCATGCCAGGCGTGGTCTTACGAGTGTCAAGCACACGGGTGTTGGTTCCCTTCAGTCGCTGCACATACCTGTCTGTCATGGTGGCAATGCCGCTCATGCGCTGCATGATGTTCAGCATCAGACGCTCGGTCTGCAAGAGCGAACGGACCTTGCCAGTCACAATCATGGCAATGTCGCCCTTCTTCACTCGCGTACCGTCACCCATCAGCACCTCAACCTGCATCGTCGGGTCGAAGCGGTGGAATACTTCCTTGGCAATCTCCACACCTGCCAGTATGCCGTCTTCCTTGATCAGCAAGTGACTCTTGCCCATCGCATCTTCCGGAATACAGCACAAAGTGGTATGGTCGCCGTCACCGATGTCCTCTGCAAACGAGAGGTCAATCAGTCTGTCAACTAATTCTTCTACTGATAACATAGTATGGATTGATATATTTTACTATTTGACCATTAGAAGTAGATACCCAGTCCGATGCGGAAACCTACCTTGCTGAAGTCCTTGTGGTTCTTGAACGACTGTTCATAGTAGATTTCAGGTTCTACGGTCACAGAACCATTGAGGAAGAAGGCATAGCCCACCTGTACCGTAGGCAGCAGATCGTCGTAGCCATCTGAATGCTTGTAGTTTAAACCGGCTCCGAGATAGATGCCGTTCTGAACGATGTAGTAACGTCCGCCAGCCCCAATACTAATACAGTCAGAAATGTCTGTCTGTGTCTCATAAGTAAGCTGTCCGGTTGCCATGATGTTGTCCATCAGCAGATAACCGCCCTTGGCCTGCAGGTTCAGATGTCCCTTTTCTGAACCGCTGTAGCTGAGGTCCAGTCCAGAGAGAGAGGCTCCAGTGTACTTTTTTCCTTGCTCAAACTGAGCGTTGGCGGCTACTGATATCATCAGTGCCATCACGAATAATGCAATTTTCTTCATAGCGCTAACAAGTTATTTTAAATTTTTATTCTTTTGTCTTTACTCTTTTACTTCACCTTTTTATTCTTGTTTATCCCATACCATACGCAGAACCAAACCAGAGCGATGACGAAGCACCCTCCGCCCAACGGATAGGCGATGGTTTCCGGCAAGTGGAACGCCTGTTTCGATATAAACAGGAACGTCGAGCAGACCGTCGTCATAAACAGCGCGGGGATAAGCGTGATGATAAAGGGCTTCTTTTCACGCACCAGATAGACCGTCAGCGTCCATAGGGTAAATACCGACAATGCCTGATTCGACCAACCGAAGTACTGCCAGATGGTGTTGAATCCATCAGGATTCTCAACCTGCCAGACAAGCATGGCAATACTGACAGCAAAGAGCGGCACACAGATATACAGGCGCTTCGCTATGGGGCGCTGGTCCAGTTTCAGCCAATCGGCAACGATGAGTCGGCCCGAACGGAATGCCGTATCACCACTGGTAATAGGAGCAGCAACGACACCGAGCATGGCGAGTATGCCACCGACAACACCCAGCCAGTCATTACAGATGATATTCACAACTGCAGGGGCTGAAGTATGGAAGCCCGTCTCTTTGGCAGCTTCAATCAACTGGTAGCCGGGAGCTGGCTCACCGTAGAAGAAGTAGCTGGCTACCGTTGCCCAGATGAGTGCCACCATACCCTCGGTAATCATGGCACCGTAGAAGATGGGGCGACCTGTCTTTTCGCTCTTCACGCAACGAGCCATCAATGGGCTTTGCGTAGCGTGGAAACCGCTGATAGCTCCACAGGCAATCGTAATGAACAGGCAGGGGAATATCTGATCAGTCCACTTGTCAGGTTCTGCCGCCATACCCATATTATAGAAATGTGTCCATATTTCAGGAATAGCAGGCCACTTGATGAAGAGCACCACCATGAGTGCAGCCGCCATGAAAAGCAGCGAGAAGGCAAACAACGGATAAACCTTGCCGATGATCTTGTCAATGGGAAGCATTGTCGCGATGATGTAGTAGCAGAAGATAATAGCCACCCACATCATCGTCTCACCGCCGATAGAGTGCAGGATCTCAGCAGGCGAATAGACAAACACCGTACCCACCATGATCAGCAAAAGCACCGTGAACACCAACATCACAGACCTTGTCGTCTTACCCAGGTACTTGCCGATGAGTTCTGGAAGTCCGGCACCACCGTTACGCATCGAAAGCATACCCGACAGATAGTCGTGCGTCGCACCGGCGAAAATGCAGCCCAGCACTATCCACAGATAGGCTGACGGTCCGAACTTCGCACCCATGATGGCACCGAAGATGGGACCTGTACCTGCAATATTCAGGAACTGAATCATGAAAATCTTCCAGTTCGGAAGTACGATGTAGTCCAGTCCGTCGGCTTTCGCCACAGCTGGTGTTGTACGGTCGTCAGGGCTGAAAACACGTTCCACAAAGCGGCCATAGAAGAAATAACCAAAAACCAGAGCTATCAAGCTCAACACAAATGAAATCATCTTTTCGCTAATTATTGTTCTTTACAGCTGCAAAGGTAACAAAAAATCTTCATTCTCCATTCTTCATGTTTTATTTTTTTATTCTTTTATTTTTTTATTCTTCCATTCTTTTGTACCTTTGCACCCATTATGAGAAAAATATTGACGATAATAGCCCTATTATACTTCATGGTTGTACCCTTGACGGCACAGCCCACAGTAGTGAAACACGAGATGCGTGCCGTCTGGCTGACCACCATCGGTGGTGTCGATTGGCCCCGTTCGCGAGCCACTAATGCCGCATCCATACGCACCCAGCAGCAGGAGCTCTGCCGCATACTCGACCAGTTACAGGCAGCCAACATCAATGCCGTCATGCTACAGACACGCATCCGAGCCAGCGTCATCTACCCCTCTGACATCGAGCCGTGGGACTACGTCATGAGTGGCAAGGCAGGAGTATCGCCAGGCTACGACCCCCTGCAGTTTGCCATCGATGAGTGTCACAAGCGTGGCATGCAGCTGCATGCCTGGGTCGTCACCATTCCTGTTGGCAAGTGGAACAGTCTGCCTACCAAGCAGCTACGGCAGCTTATGCCTAACAACATCCGAAAGATCGGCGACGAGGGATACATGAACCCGGAACGGCCAGAGACCGCTACCTACCTTGCCCGCATCTGCCGTGAGATAACCGAACGATACGACATCGACGGCATACACCTCGACTACATCCGCTATCCGGAAACGTGGAAGATAACCGTTCCACACAACGAGGGACGACGACACATCACCCACATCGTCCGGACCATCCACGATGTCGTGAAAGGTATCAAGCCCTGGGTCATGTTCAGCTGTTCGCCCATCGGAAAGTTCGATGATCTCACCCGCTACAGCAGCCGGGGCTGGAATGCCTACACCAAGGTGTGCCAGGACGCACAGGGATGGCTGCGTGATGACCTCATGGACGCCCTCTTCCCCATGATGTACTTCAAAGGCGACCATTTCTATCCCTTCGCCATCGACTGGCAGCAGCACACCAGCGGACGCATCATCGCTGCCGGACTGGGCACCTACATGCTCGACAAGAGCCAGCAGAACTGGTCGTTCGACATCATGAAGCGTGAGATGTACGTGCTACGCGACCTCGGACTGGGTCACGCACACTTCCGCAGCAAGTTCTTCACAGATAACACCAAGGGCATCTACGACTTCTCGACGCAGGAGTTCGACCGCTACCCTGCCCTCGTTCCGCCCATGACGTGGGCCAGCAGTCAGACTCCCGAAGCACCGGCATCGCTCCATGTCAGCAATACCAACGGCAACGTCAGCCTCTCGTGGTCTCCCGTCACGTCCGCTGAGTCCTATATATTATATAATGTATATGCCTCTGAACAGTCGCCTGTCGATACCGATGATCCTCGTAACCTCATTGCCACCCGCATCATGGGAACGTCTCTCAACCCTCAACTCTCAATGCTTCGCTCTCACCCCCCAACCTTCAAGCACTATGCCGTCACAGCCATCGACCGCTACGGCAATGAGAGCACGGCTACGCAGGATGTTCCCCTTCAGCCCGTATCGCCGATTCTGACGGCTGGCTTGTCGGATATGCTTTCCGTCAACGGGCAGACGCTCACCGTTCCCACCGGTTACGAGTCGGCACCCTATCTGGCCATTGAGACCCTTCAGGGTACCATCATCGCCACCCACCAGAATCAGTCGCAGATAGACATCAGCAGCCTTGCCCCCGGCATCTATCTTCTCAAGTCGCTCAATGCGCAGGGCATCACCCAACCCATCGGCATCTTCCAGAAATGATTCAATAATATCCGGAGGGTACTTTAGCGATCCTCGGAGGGCACTTTTGCGATTGCTAAGAGGCCTTCTTGTATATGGAAGAAGGGTCTTCGAGCAGAGCAAAGGGGCTGTCGGGCAAGCGCAAGAAGGCTCCCGGACAAACGCAAGAAGGGAAGAAGGGAAAAAAGTTGCTTTTTCTTTGGTAATTCACTCGGTTTGCACTAACTTTGCAGGCGAATAATTACTAAAGCTTAGAAAACATGTTAAGAAGACTACTGACGACTGCCTGTACAATGTTGTTTGTACTGGCTGTTCATGCACAAAGCACAGACGTTACACCTGACAACACGGGAATGACCCTGTCCGCACAGGAATGGGACAAGAACGTGGTGATGGGATGGAATCTCGGCAACTCGCTGGAAAGCAGCGGCGGCGAGACCGGATGGGGCAACCCGGCTACTACCCAGGCCATGATTAAATATGTCAAAGCCCAGGGCTTCAATGCCATACGAGTTCCTGTCAGATGGACGGAACAACTCTCCGACGAGACGAACATGGTAGTCAAGACAGCATGGCTGAATCGTGTCAAGGAGATTGTTGACTGGTGTCTGGCCGAGGATATGTACGTCATTATTAATGTGCATCATGAGGCTTGGCTCGACCGTAATCCGTTCTATTCCAAAAAGGCGGAAAACACCAGGAAGCTGACAGCATTGTGGAAATGTATTGCAACCTTCTTCCGCAACTACGACCAACGTCTGGCTTTTGCCGGAACGAACGAGACTATAGCATTGGTTAACGGACAGGAGAACTGGGGTGCACCAACAGCAGAATGGCAGGATGTACAGAATAGCTATAACCAGACATTCGTGAATGCTGTACGTGCTACTGGCGGCAAGAACTACTACCGTCACCTTGTGGTTCAGACCTATGCGTGCAACGGCCATTTCGGACTTGACGGCGGTTTAATCGTTCCTACTGACGTGGTGGAAGGCCGACTGAGCGTGGAGTTCCACTGCTACGACCCCTACGAATATGCCGGCAGTGGCGCGTACTACTATTGGGGAAAGAAGTACAAGGACATGGGCAAGTCTGTTCCTACGAGTGACGAATCGACCATGACCAACTACTTCAACCAAATCTACTACAAATGGGTGAAGAATGGCCTCGGTGTCGTCTTGGGCGAGTATGGTGCTACCTGCCACTACAATTCCAGCGACAAGCAGACACAGATGGAGAACCTGCAGTACTACTACAAATGTATGGTCAGTGCAGCCCGTGAACGAGGTTTTGCAGCGTTTGCGTGGGATAACAATGCTTTCGGCAGCGGCACAGAGAAATTCGGCATCTTCAGACGTACCACGAGTGGTATTTCGGTCGGAAACGAATATCCTTTGAAAGGTATCTGTGAAGGAGCTGGTGTGGAGTACAAGGAACCAGAAAAGCCTAATCCAGACGACCCCGAGGGTACTTTGTTCTGGGAAGGCAATTCCGTCATGGACTGGGGAAGTGGTCTGCAGTTGCCTATTCCGGCTTCCGAGTTTGTGGCACAGGGAAAGGACGTGCGACTGATTCTGAAATACACCCTTGACTTTGCGGACTACTGTGTGCTTCAGCTGTACTATGGGGACTGGGATCAGACAAAAACCCCTTCATTCATCATCAACGGTATGACATACACCAAAGAGTTCGAACCCAACAAAGTCCATGGTGTAGGTAGTGGTGAAAGCTGTACCTCAATACTTACCTTCGAAGAGTCAATCTATAACTTAATCGCCCAGAAAGGCATTGTCTTACAAGGTCATGGACTGCGCATGAACAAAGTGCTACTGGCCAACGCAACGACTGCTATCTCGACGATAACAGACAACGGACGACAGCCAACGGACGGCAGTTGGTACATGCTCAATGGTCGCTGTGTTGCCAATTATCAAAATTCAATAGCCAATGGTCAGTTACCGAAGGGCATTTACATCCATAACGGGAAAAAGGTCATCGTGAAATAATACGTTCATACTGGACAACAAAAAAGGTCTTCCGATTGCGGGAGACCTTTTTTGTTATATGAGATAGGGGAATTACTTGTTCACCTGGAATTTCGTATCACCATCCTTGAAGAAGGCATTGATCTGCCTAGCGGCAGCGATACCTGCATTGATGTTGGCCTCGGCTGTCTGTGCGCCCATCTTCTTGGGCGTTGAGAAGTAACGGCCTTCGAACTTCTGGAACTCGTCATTGGCATCGGGCATGATGTCAGTGACAAACTTCAGGTCCTCACGCTCAGCCATCAGCTTGATGAGCTCAGGCTCATTAATGACCTCCTTGCGGGCTGTATTCACCAGAATACCACCCTTCTTCATCTTGCCTACCAGGGCGTAGTTGATGCTTTGCTTGGTCTCAGGCGTAGCGGGAATATGTAGTGACACGACGTCGCAAGTTTCGAACAGGGCATCCTGATTTGCGACAGCATGAACGCCAGCAGCCTCGATGACCTCTGCAGGGCAATAGGCATCGTAAGCATAGACTTCCATACCGAATCCCTTGGCAATGCGGGCGACATTACGTCCAACATTTCCGAAAGCCAGTATTCCCAACTTCTTGCCTAACAGCTCACTACCGCTCTTACCGTTGTAGAATCCGCGAACGGCCATCACGAGCAGACCAAACACCAGCTCGGCTACAGCGTTGGCATTCTGACCTGGGGTATTCTCAGCCACTACGTTGTGTGCGGTAGCGGCGGCGAGGTCGATATTGTCGTAACCGGCACCTGCACGTACCACAATCTTCAACTGCTTGGCGGCGTCGAGCACTTCTGCATCAACTTTGTCCGAACGGATGATCAATGCGTCAATATCCTTCACAGCGTCCAACAGCTGAGACTTCTCTGTATATTTCTCCAACAGCACAAGCTCATTGCCTGCTGCCTCTACTTCTGCTTTGATTCCGTTCACGGCAGCAGCTGCGAACGGCTTTTCTGTTGCAACTAATACTTTCATTTTAATGTTTAATGTTTAATTTTAATGTATTAGTGATTAGCCTCGAATTCCTTCATGCAGGCAACGAGGGCATTGACGCCTTCGATGGTCTGTGCATTATAGCAGGAAGCACGGAAGCCACCAACTGAACGGTGACCCTTGACGCCAACCATACCCTTAGATACGGCGAAGTCGAGGAAGTCCATCTCCAGTTCCTTGTACTCATCAGCCATCACGAAGCAGAGGTTCATCAGCGAACGGTCTTCCTCGACAGCTGTTCCACGGAACATCTTGTTGCGGTCTATCTCGCCATAGACGATCTCTGCACGCTGCTGAGCCAGCTTGTCCATAGCCTCGACACCACCGCTCTTCTTGATCCAGCGGAGGGTCTCAAGAGCTGAGTAGATGGGTACTACAGGAGGCGTGTTGAACATGGAACCCTTATCGACATGTGTGCGATAGTCGAGCATCGTGGGAATCTCACGAGGTGCCTTGCCCAGCTTCTCGTCCTTCAGGATAATGATGGTCACACCGGCCATAGCCAGGTTCTTCTGGGCACCGGCATAGATGGCATCGTACTTCTTCACGTCGATGGGACGGCTGAAGATATCGGAAGACATATCGGCAATCAGGGGAACAGCCACATCAAGGTCCTTACGGATTTCCGTACCATAGATGGTGTTGTTGGTCGTGATATGCAGGTAGTCAGCATCGGCAGGTACCGTCCAGTCCTTTGGAATGAATGTATAGTTGGCATCGGCAGAAGAAGCCACCTCGACAACCTCACCAAACAGTTTGGCTTCCTTCATGGCCTTCTTTGCCCACACACCGGTGTTCAGATAAGCAGCTTTTTTAATCAGGAAATTGTAAGGAATCATGCAGAACTCCAGAGAGGCACCTCCACCAAGGAAAATGACAGAATAGCCTTCGGGCACGTCAAGCAACTCTTTTACCAGAGCTACAGCCTCATCAACAACGGGCTGGAAATCCTTTGCACGATGGCTGATCTCCATCAGAGAGAGACCTGAACCATTGAAATCAAGACACTGTTTAGCAGTATTCTCTATGACTTCACGGGGAAGCATCGAGGGACCTGCGTTAAAGTTGTACTTTTTCATTTTAATTGTTTTGTTTAAAATATGAATGAATCCTATTGTTTATTCTTTGGAATGTCACTTTTGCTTTTGCGCCGCGAAGTTACACTTTTTATTTCAATCGACCAAACTTTTGAACATAAATATACCTAATTGCCCTAAAAACCTATCACATTGTCAAGCCAACGTGACATTTTTCGACGTTTAAGCTCATAACATATAGCGACAGTCGATAATGGTCTTGGAGGTCTGCTCTCTGACATCCTTGAATTCTGGCCAGGCGGTAGCAATGACGAGTGCGTCGGCCCTGTCAATCAGTTGCCGACTGGTATCAGCGTATGTGATGGTCAAATCGGGATAATAGCGTCTGAACTCTGCGTTGGCAACAGGATCGTAACCACAGATATTCGTATATCCCTGTGCCATCAGCTCGCGTATGATTTTTGCACTTGGTGTATCACGCACGTCATCACTTCCTGGCTTGAATGAAAGACCAAGAATGCCGATGACCTGCTGTTTGTCGGGACCTATGGCACGTATGATCTTGTTGGCCATAGCCTGTGGCATGTTATCGTTCGTCTGAATGACGTTCTTGAGTATCTTCGGATCGAAGCCGGCTGTGCGGCTGACAGCATAGAGCGCATTGGTGTCTTTGGGCAGGCAGTAGCCACCATATCCACATCCAGGATATACATAACTGGACATCGTTGCCCCACCCCATCGTTTGTCCATGTGGAGTATGCGGAACGCTTCGGCAACATCAATGCCACCGATGGTGTCGGCTACTATGCTCATTTCGTTGCTGTAGCTGATGAGTGTGGCAAGGAGCGTATTGGAAAGATATTTGATAAACTCTCCTGTGTTTAGCGACACACAATATACCGGTTCGGAAACAGAGGCATAAATCTGACGTAGCACATTGGCCGAACGCTCGTCGCTGACACCGAGCACGATACGGTCAGCATGGATGAAATCGTCCCAGCAATGGCCTTCACGCAGGAATTCAGGATTGTTGGCAACACCAAGGTCCTGTCCCACCTTCATACCCTTGCCTTCGAGGTATGGTATAATCTTTTGTGAGGTGGTCGATGGCGGTATGGTACTCTTGACAACAAGAACCTTGAAGTCCATCTCCCGTTTCCCTTCTTCCGTTTTCCATTTTCCATTCTCCAAAGTCTGGTCGATGGCAGAGAAGAGATAAGTAAGGTCTGCCTGTCCATCCTTGCCGTATGGGGTGCCCACACAGTAATAGATACAGTCGCTGGCTGCGACGGCTTCCGCCAGTCGGTCAATACCTATCGGGAAGAAGCGATTGTCAAGATGGCGTATGAGTGCGTCATCGAGTCCTGGTTCAAGAAAAGGCAATTGCCCGTTCCTAATGGTGTTGAGACGTTCAGGATTGATTTCTACGCCATAGACGGTATGTCCGTATTCTGCGAATCCAAGGCTGGTAGTGAGTCCAACGAAGCCTAATCCGAAAACTGTAATTGTCATAACTATAATTGAAATGTTTTGTTGTCCCTATTGAGGGCAGTTGTCTTTCTTAATAACAGCAAGTGAGTCGAAGCGTGTGTGCTGACTGGCCTCGTACGCCACCATTGTCAGCGTATCGCCTTTGACGGATACCGTCTGATAGTAGCGTCCTTCAGCTCCAATCTTTTCGAAACGTTCTTCAGCAGAATCAGAGATGCGATAGTTCTTTGGAGAACAGTGGCTGATGGTGTAAAGCGTGGTAAATTGTGAGTCGTCAGAGGTTAGCGTCATGCGTCCGTATGCATGTTCATGTCCCTGCAGCACAAGATCGACATGATAGTCTTGTATCAGGTCGTCGAACATATAACGCTGTATGAGGTTGTTGTTCTTGCCCCTGATGGAGTATAGCGGATGGTGGAGTACGACGATTTTCCATTTAGCTTTACTTTTCTCGAGCTGCTCTTTCAACCAGCTGCGCTGTGTAACCAGATGAGGCAATTCACGGTTACTGTCAAGGAGGAAGAACTGTATGGGACCGTAGCACAGCGCATAGACATGATTGTCGCCGATCTTGGAATCAAGGAAATACGGGAAAGTAAGCGTGAAACGACGTTCGAGTTGCATGATAATCCCTTTGAGGTAATCATGGTTTCCAGTAACACAAAGCATGGGAATATGCTGTGCTATGCTGTCAATGTCATTGAATGCTATGTCCCAGTGCTGATTAGTGGGGCGTTCCACGAAGTCACCGCCACAGACGAGGAACTCACATTGCGGATGCCTCTGTAAGGCTTGCCGCATGATCTGGTTTGCCATCCCACCAAGTGTATCCTGTACGTCTCCAACATATAGAAATTCCACCTCATCGCGATGTTCAGGATACGTATGGAAGTCATACCACGATGAGGCTTTGCCGTCTGTCACTACACGATAGACATAATGCTGGCCAGGCTTGAGGTTTCGCAAGCGTGCCACATAGAAGGCAGCCTGTCCCTGGCGTGACCGGAACACTTCACCTTTGGCCTCTACCATCTGTGTTGTACTGTCTGTCAGACTGCGTAGTTCCAGATGCGAGGGATAGAGAACCGTATCACACTGCCAACTGACATCACGCGAGAGTTCACTATCGTCTCCAAAGGTGAGCAGCACACGGTGAGGTACTGCCAATGGCGTATAGGGAAGTTCTTCAGGATTATGGAACCATGCGTTCCAGCGGCTACTTATCCAGACAGCCAGCACGGCAATCAGGACAAGCGAACCCCATAGCCAGACTTTCTTCTTTTTCTTTACCATGAATACTCGTTTTTCTCACTCTCTTTCAGATACTGCAGGAATCGTGTGACACCTTCTTCTACGTGTATTGTGGGGTTGTATCCCAGCAGCCGACGTGCCTTGTCAATGTTCGGGCAACGCCGTTGCGGGTTGTTGGTGAGGTACTCCTTGTCTTCAGACACAGCATACTTGACCTGTCCTGTGTATCCGAAAATGTCCTTACCAGCCTTGGCATAGATCTCTGCCAGCTGGGCAATGGTTATTTCCGGTTTCTCTATGCCGATGTTAAAGTAGTCGTATTTTCCATGAAGCAATATCTTGAAGTACCCGCATACGGAGTCGGCAATATAGCAGAAGGTACGTGTCGGCGTGCCGTTCGAAAGAATCTCTATATCGCGGTTCTGCATGACTGCCAGGGCAAAGTCGGCAGGAACTCGCTTGTCACCAATGCGCATACCAGGGCCATAGTTGTTGAACGGACGGGCCACTCCAACAGGCATCTGATACTTCTGTGCGAACAACATGCACATGGTTTCTCCGAAGCGTTTCGACTCATCGTAACATGCTCGCGGACCTGTCGCACAGACATTGCCGTTGTAGTCTTCGGATGTCGGCACATGGTCTGGGTCTGGATCTCCGTAGAGCTCACTCGAAGAGAAGAACAGGAAACCCTTAACGTTGCGAGGTGCATAGAAATCAAGCAAAGAACGCAGTCCCCAGATATTGGCATCGAGGGTCTCAATGGGATACTTGCGGTAGAACATGGGCGAGGCGATGGAAGCCATGTGGATAATGAAATCGGCTTCATCAGCACCATCCACATCGGCAATATTGTCCTTGATGATGTCGAACTTACGAAGCATGACACGCGGATTCTCCTCAAGTTTCTTGATCCAGCCGGGCTGTCCCAGCATGAAGTTATCAAGGCCAATAATCTTCTTGATGCCCAGTTCCTCTGCCTCAGCTGCAAAGAACTGCATCATGTAGTAACCCAGGAAACCGGCACAGCCGGTGATTAATACGGTAGAATCGTTGAATTTGGCACGCTCGTCAACGGAAAGTCCATTAAGCGTATGTTGGATGTCGTTCTGTAAAATAGTCATTTTGATGTAATTATCGGATAGTTATGTATTCTGAATATGAATTGTGCATTATTTGAGTCGCCAGGGTGCGCGGTTCTCATCCCACATCTGGTTGAGCTTTTCCCGGTCACGGGCAGTATCCATACACTGCCAGAAGCCCTCATGCCGGTAGGTTTTCAATTGTCCTTCGGCTGCCAGACGTTCCAACGGTTCTGCCTCGAAAGTAGTAAAGTCGTTTTCAATATAATCAAACACTTTAGGACTCAGCACGAAGAATCCGCCATTGATCCACCCCTGGTTGACCTGTGGTTTTTCCTTGAAGGAACGTACGAAGTCCTCATCGTCAATCTGAAGCTCTCCAAAACGTGCCGTAGGATGTACGGCAGTCACCATAGCCAGACATTTTGCCTCATGATAGCGCTTTACCAATTCTGTGATGTTAATGTCGGCAACAGCATCGCCGTAGGTCATCATGAAGTCCTCTTGACCAATGATATTCTTGAGTCTCAACACACGTCCACCCGTCAAGGATGAGGCACCTGTATCGACAAGTGTCACCTTCCAGTCACGTGCGTATTCATTAATATATTGTACAGACCCGTTGCTCAGGTCGATGGTGAAGTCGTTGTTTCGTGCATAATACTGCAAGAAGTAGTCCTTGATAACCTCGCCCTTGTAGCCTAAGGCCACGACGAAGTCCTTATAGCCGTAGTGGGCATAGTGGTTCATGATGTGCCAGAGTATCGGTTTACCGCCAATCTCTACCATAGGTTTGGGGACGAGTTTGGTGTATTCGGAAAGACGTGTGCCGAATCCTCCGGCCAGTATTACGGTTTTCATAGGCTGTTTATAAGTTTGCAAATAAGTTGGATATCGTCGTCAGTAAGCTCAGGGTGCATGGGAATAGAGATAATCCGTGCATAGGTTTCGTCGGTGACGGGCAGTTCCACATCCTCATGGAAGAACGTGAGATGATGATTGGGGGCATACTGAACGCCATACTGTATGTCGTGTTCCTTGAATTTCTGTTCCAGGAGCGGACGCTTGCCGTCAAGTATCTGCAAGGCGAAGATATGTGGAACAATGTCGTGTGCATAGTCCATAGAGGTCAGCCTGACATAGGGAGTATCTTTCAGAAGCTCGGTATATCGCTGGGCAATGTAGCGGCGACGTGGGGCAAATTCTGTCTCAAAACGTGACAGCTGAACTTTTCCGATAGCCGCAAAGATATTGCTCATGTGGTAGCGATAGCCTTGTTCCACCACGTCAAACTGCCAGCTGCGCTGTCCTGTGTATCGTTTTTCCGAGTCTTTCTGGACACCTAGCAGACGGGCGTCGCTGGCCTTCTGGATAACATCCTCGTCGGCTGTCAGAATGGCACCGCCTTCACCTGTCGTGATATTCTTGATGCCATCGAACGAGAAGCATACCACATCACCAAAAGAACCAATCTTCTTTCCCTCACAGGTGCAGCCAAAGCTGTGGGCGGCATCTTCTATCAGACGCAGGCCATGTTCACGCGCAAAGGCTTGATAATCGGCTGCCATGTTACAGTTGCTTGCATAATAGACAGGCATCATGGCTGTTGTACGAGGTGTCATACGACGAAAGGCATCCTCCAGGTCAAGCGTCAGCGTATCCGGGCGTATGTCACAGCTTACCGGTTTACATCCGGCAGCGCGGATAGCCTGATAGGTTGCCACGAAAGTGAATGAAGGCACCAGGACTTCATCGCCAGGCTTCGTGACTGCCTGGACTGCAAGATGTAGGGCAGCAGTACCGCTATTGACACAAATGGCCCGGCGACCACCACCGATATATTGTTCCAACTGTTGCTCAAACTCACCCACGGTAGCCCCCATACCCAGATAGCCAATGTCTTCAATAACATGTGCTACAGCCTTTGCCTCTTCCTGGCCAACCACCGATTTTGATAGTCTAATCATAAAAAAGCCTTTTTTCGGCACAAAGTTACAAAATAATTGACAATTGACAACTGATAATTGATAATTATTTTCTAACTTTGCGGCAAAATTGAGAAAAAACAATGGCCGATTACAAAATAGAAGATATCCACAAGTGTATTCTGAACGTCCTGGTGGTTGTAGATAAGGTGTGCCGTGAGCACAATATACGCTATTGGCTCTCTGACGGAACAATGCTGGGAGCTGTGCGTCATGGTGGGTTCATTCCCTGGGACGACGATGCAGACATAGCCATGCCCCGCCCTGACTATGAGCGATTCCTGAAACATGCCGAAGAGTGGCTGCCCAAGCCTTTCGAGCTGCAGACATTCGAGAAGGATGAGAACTGTACCAGTGCCTTCCTGAAGGTTGTCGATGGCAGCACCACACTCATTGAGCGCTGGTCACTGAATCAGGTCGGAGGCGTATATATTGATGTGTGTCCAATTGACGGTATTCCTGCCCAACGCTGGCGCCGTAAGATACGCATTGACCTGTTCCATTTCGTGAAGAGTTTGATCTATCTGCGCAGCAGGGATCCCTACAAACGCGGACGCGGTTATACCTCATGGCTTCCCCGACTGCTGCAGGCTATGGTGAAGAACATCACACTACAACGGTTAAAGAAACGTATTCAGACAGCCTATGACTACGACAAAGCACCGCTCATTGCCGACTACGACACCGGTGAGCGCAGTGTGATGAAGCATGAAGTGATGGGAACACCGACTCCCATCCTGTTTGAAGGTCATGAGTTTTTGGGCGTTGAACATCCCGACCAATATCTGAAGACGGTCTTTGGCAACTACATGAAACTGCCACCAGAGAACAAGCGCCGTATTCATGGCTTCGACTATGTAGATTTTGAACATTCGTATCACGACTATCACGACACGAGGGTTTTCAAATAGGTTTATGAAGAATGTCCTGGTTGACTTTTCCCATCTGGCCGACCTGAATGGTTTCGGAGAGATTGCCCGTCATTATGCCCCCCTTCTGGCTCAGTTGCAACAGTCAGACATGCATCTGATATATATTGTTCCTGAACAGCTTGTCGGTTCCTTTGGCCCACATATAGACTATATCCGCCGTCATCACAAACGCAAGGATTTGCGTCGGCTGGGCAAGCATATAGATTTGTGGCACGCCACAGACCAGCAGTTCCGATGGCGTGGCGGTGACAGGCAAACCATCCAGTTGCTTACTATCCACGACCTGAACTTCCTGCGAGAGAAAAAGGGGTTGCATCGCTGGCGCCACATCGTTCAACTCAAGTGGCGTATGCGCCATAGCCATTATCTGACCTGTATCTCCCAGTATGTAAAGGACGACATCCTGGCACATTACGACCTCAGGCACAAACCGCTTGACGTTATCTACAATGGCATTGCCACCCAGCCGACAGAGCCCCAGCAACGGCCGTCATTCATTCAGTCTGATGACGAACCCTTCTTCTTCACGATCGGACAGATCAGGGAGAAGAAGAACTTTCAGAAACTGGTGCCGATGATGCACTATTTCCCCCATCATAAGCTATATATTTGTGGTGATGACCATTTTGCCTTTGCCCAGCAGTTGCGACAGCAGATAGAGGACGAAGGCGAGGGACGTGTCTTCCTGACCGGAAAAATCAAGGATGAGGAGAAATGCTGGCTCTACGAACATGCCCAGGCCTTCCTCTTCCCAAGCCGTCTGGAGGGTTTTGGCATTCCTGTCTTGGAGGCCATGCGCTTCCGTTGCAAAGTCTTTTCTTCCCGATTCAGCAGCCTGCCCGAAGTCTGTAGCCATCATGCCACCTACTGGGACGACTATTCTCCCGAGACAATGGCTGCCGTAGTCAGCAAGGAACTGGATATCTGGCGAAAGGACTCCAGGGAAGCAGACGAGGCTAAAGCCTATTCAGAAGGCTTCAACTATCAGCAATATACAGAACAGTATGTAGCCTTATACCGCCAGTTGTTGGCAAAAGGTCTGTAGTTGCTTCCAAACCATATCTTCAGTAATCAGATTGTATTGTTCCTGACGGGTAAGTCCGGTGACGTATGCGATGTCAGAAGCTGCGATACCCTGGGTCAGGATGTCCGTGTCCTGTGGCAGCCAAGTCTTCTTGCTGGCACCAGGAGAACAGATGACCAATGAAGGACGCCCCATAGCATGAACGATATGGCGTGCCCCACCCTCGTTTCCAAAGTAGGCTGTGCAGTTGGCGGCCATAGCTGCTAACTGACGGGGCGACGTTGCCTTGACATTGAGGAAGATGGAGGAGGAACGGTGAGTATCAGACGATGACGACGATTCATCAGCAGCCTGACCAGCAAGACTGTCATAGATACGACGGGCATTTTCTTCCTCCCGGCCTGGAGCATAATTGAAGATAAGCTGCCATTGGGGAAAGGTGCTGATGAAACGGCGAAGTGTTTCTGTCATACGGTCTTCCGGCCATGTTTTGTCAGCCAGTTTTGCCGTAACACCGACAAGCATGACGGGACGTGAGAAATCAACGCCTTGTTCCTGCATATACTGGCGGAAATCCTGCTTCTCCTTTTCTTCGATGCTCAATGTCAGGTTCTTGTGTTCCTTCCACTCCCTGCCGTCTGCCATTTTCTTGAGAGGTTCTGCCAGTCGAAGGTTGTGACGGATCATGCCCTCGTCGTCCCTGCAACCCTCAATACGATGGTTGAATATGCCCCATGTATAGGGCTTACTGATACCGATGCGGTACTTTGAGCGGAGCGAGAAAAGGGCAAACAGCATCGTATTCGCTGTGGAACGCATATCGATGATGACATCATAGCGGGTATGATGGACCGTCTGCCACACCTTTTTAATATATGTAAGGAACGAGTGACGCTCGTCGTCAGTAAACCTGATGATGTGATTGACAGCCGGATGTCCTTGGAAGAGCGGTGCGATACGGTCGTTGAGCACAAAGTCAATCTCTGCATCAGGGAAGTTTGCCCGAAGAGTGCTGAGCAAGGGTGTGGCCAGGATAGCATCACCCATCTGGCGGAAACGTACAACAAGTATTCTGATCATAGCTCCAGTTTGAATTCTATTTCATGTTTCTTTTGGTAGCGGTTCCAGAAAGCTGCGCGTGCCTTCATGGCAATCATGACACTTTCCTTCTGATCAAAGCCGCGAAGACGGGCATATTCTTCCACCAGCAGCTGGATGAAGCGTTTGGGTCCCCATAGGCGGGAAAAACTCTTACAGCCATCTTCCATAGACACCGGTCCGAACTTCATGCGGTTAATGTCAACAACCGAGAACTTATACGACATGGGTTCTTTCTGCCCTTGCTTTTCCGGCTGGTCAGAATAATCCCACAGGATATTCCCTGGTGAGAAGTCCCGATGAAGGATCTGCTGGTCGTGCATGTGGGCGGCAAAGTGCGCCAGGGCTATAGCCATAGGCTCATAGGCTTCCGGCGTGGCATCACCCATTTCATAGAGCTGATGGCGATAAGGACATTGCAGACTGACGAAATAGCATTGTCCAAGCAGCCCCAGCGTATTACGTTCTTCGATATAAGCCACAGCCCGTGGGGTTTCAACGTCTTTTTCCAGCAACCGGTCCGGATAGCTGAAGGCACGGCGTCCCTTGGCTACTCTTATCCCAGAAGAATAGATGATATTATTCAGAAAAGAAGGCTGGCGGAAACGCTTGACATTCAGTTCTGTACCGTCAGGAGCGGTAAAGCTCTTGATGAGGTTACGGCGTCCGCCATACAGATAGGTGCCGCTGGTTTCCATGATGTCCGGCAGCTGTTCGATATAGCTGCGCATAGACTCGAAAGTCGGTTTTATCTCTATTCTTCTTTTCATTCGTCAATGTCCTTCCGTAATATGGCCCTGCCATTAACCATGATGTATTCGCGGTCAAAGTCAGCACGTGTTCGTTTCCATCGGTTGTGGGTCCACAGATAGAAGGCCGGCTGACGGCGTATTGTCTCCTCCAGCATCTGGAAGAAACGAATAGTAATCGCATTCTCATCCTCCTGGGCAGCATGTGCCGACAGCAGTCGGAATGTGCATATATATTTACCTCGGCAGGGGCGTTCCATATCCACATAGAAGACGGCATCATCCATCTTCTTCATGATACGCTCCCCAGCCGTGAACACCGGTGCTTCCTGATTTAAGAAGGTGAGCCACAGGTGGATGTTATGCATGCGTGGAGACTGGTCGCTGATGTACCCGAACAGGTAGTTCTGCTTGTTCCGCTTGATGCTGACGAGATGTCGCAGGATATCCTGCTTGGGAACACATGTCGCACCCTGTGACGAACGGATATCAATGAACAGCTGGTCGAAGGCTGCGTTATATAGCGGGTGATAGATGAGTCCGACGAAGGCCTCGGGATAACGATGGAATGACAGCCCCGTAGCCGACAGCCACTCCCAGTTGCAGTAGTGACCGAGAATAGCGGCACAGTTCTGACCTTTGTCAAAGCAGTCCTGCAAGGCGTCAGTATTGCGGAACTCTATATGACGCAACATCTTCTCATTTGACATGCTCAGCATCTTGAATGTCTCGAAGATGTAGTCGCAGAACCAGTGGTAGAATTGTCTCTCCGTTTTACGCAACTCCTGTTCCTGCTTATCGGGGAACGATGCCGTCAGGTTCTTCCAAACTATCTTACGCCTGTATCTGACGACATGATACACTAAGAGATAGAAGCCGTCGGAGAGCAGGTAGAGCAGTCGGAACGGCAACAGCGACAGGCAATAGACGTAGCCGTAGAGCAGGTAATAACCGATTTTCTTCATCATCGTTCTTTCAGGTCTTTGGTGGTTAGTTGCATAATGGCCTTATTCACGCTGACCAACCGCAGGCTGTCCGTACTACGGCACATGGTGAGCTTACGCGCATCGAAATCGTAGAGGATATAGCCCGTAGAGTCAATCATTAACTGGGCGTTGTTGTAGTTATGAACAGCTGTGGGATATGTATAAGAAGCAGAAAGCACATCACGGCTGAAAGTAAAGGCATCGTGACTGATTCGGAGCTGCCCAAGAAGTGTTGCCGCCAGATCGCTCTGATTGCAGATGGTGTCAATACGACGGGGTTCCTTGACCGCACCACCTATCCAGAGCAGGGGAATGTGGTTCCTCTCGACAGGCTTCGTCTGATTGATGTCACGATAGTTCAGGCCGTGGTCTGCCAGCATGATAATCAGCAGGTCGTTCCAGACAGGCGTCTGTTTCAGGGGTTCTATGAAATTCTGAAGGCACTGGTCCAGATAGGCAAAGGCATTGAGCACCTCGTCGTCATACTTCCTGATGGGAACATCCCAAGGCTCATGGCTGCTCAGCGTGGAGAATCCCCAGAGGAAACGGCTGGTGTCAGAGGCCTCGGCTTTTCCCGTAAGGTGGTCAAAGAGCCGTTTGAAGGTGATGTCGTCACGTACGCCCCATGCACTTGTTTCCTGTTCTTCAGATGTGAAGTCATCCATGCTGTACAGATGCTCCCATCCCGTAGCAAGGAGATAGGAGCGCATATTGGTGAAGTTGATGTCGCCGCCATAGAGGAAAGACGTACTGTATCCTGCTGCTTGCAGGCTGCTGGCAATGCTGGGCAGGGAATTACTCTTCTGGGGCATCTTCATGACCGAGACCGAGGGGAAGGAGGGATAGCCGCTATAGGCACAGATGGTGCCTCGGTCAGTACGCCAGGAATTGCCGTAACAGTTGGAAAAATAGATGCCCTCACTCTTCAGCTGCTGAAGGTATGGCATGGCTTTCTGCTGTTCCTCACCCGTGCTTTCCATCAGGATGACGAGAATGTTGGGACGGGTTGTCTTCAGCAGCGTATCGTTGTCTATGCTTTCTGTTGTATAGACATTCGACGTCCACTTCTTGCACTCTTCTTCACTCATCACCTGATACTGTCCGATGTCTCCAAGGGTGTGACTCATCGAATAGAAGAAGTTAAAGATAGGATTCACAGCAGATTGGTTAAGAAACTGATTCTGTGAGTAATATACCTGTCCTATGTTCGTCGTTGACTCTCCTGTTCCGCCACGAATACCGACGATGAAAACCGGGATGAAAAGAAGAAACAGAAGAATAGAAAGAAAATGCGGACGTGGCGTAAAAGGCTTTCGGGAAGTGATGAAATGATACGGATAGAAGATAGCTGCCGAGATGACGACAAGCAATATGAATCTGACAACAAGATACCCCACGCTGACGCTGGCCATAGCCTCGTCAGGGCTGTCCAGATACTGCAGGCAGGAAGCGTCAAGCTTGAAGCCCCAGAAGGGATAGAGGCTGGCGTCTGCGACGAAAGCAAGGGCAAAGGCTATGGAAATCAACAGAAAATACCCCTGCAGGATTCTGATGATTACCTTGCCTTGCCACAAGTAACTGACCAGGACGACCAGAAGAGGAAATATCAGTAAATAAAGAGCCGTAGAAAGGTCGAGGGAAAGACCGTGTACGCTCACATCCACGATGTCGCCGAAGGAATAGGAGTAGTCGTGTCCGCAGGAAAGCATAAAGCCGACCTTGGCGATAATAAACACCATTACCGTCCAAAGAAATGTTTTCACCAGGAAGCCCAAACGCCCTTTCATCTTGTCATTTTACTATTTCACTATTTGACGATTTACCATTTGACTATTTAAGTCACTTTCCTTTAAAATATTGCAAAATTACCAAGTTTTTCCCTAACCACCAAATAAAAGGCGGATATTTTAATGTATGGCAAAAAAAACGGGGTATGATGCAAAAAAATAAGAGAAAGTGAACGATAGTTCAAAAAAAATGTGTAAGTTTGCACGTAGAAAAGAAAATACTGCGCATGAAACTTATCGTCATGACCAAATCGACCTTCTTTGTGGAGGAAGATAAAATCATTTCCTCGCTCTTCGAGGAAGGGCTTGATAACCTGCATCTGTACAAGCCTGATTCAGAACCAATGTATTCAGAACGTCTGCTGACGCTGCTGCCGCAGGAGTTCTACAGTAAGATTACCGTACACGATCATTTCTACCTGAAAGAGGAATACAAGCTGCACGGCATTCACATCAATGACACTACGACAGAGGCTCCTGCCGGCTATAAGGGAAGGCTGAGCCGTACTTGCAGAAAGCTCGACGAGCTGAAGGATACCAAGAAGCGCTCGGACTATGTCTTCCTGCAAAACATCTTCGACAGCCAGACCAATCCCAATGACACGCAGTCGTTTACCACCGAGGAGCTGAAGGCTGCCGCCAGACAGGGGCTGATAGACAAGAAGGTTTATGCCCTGGGAGGCATCAACATCGACAATATCCGCCTCGTAAAGGACCTGGGCTTTGGCGGAGTAGTGATATGCGGCGACCTGTGGAACCGTTTCGACATCCACCAGCAGACGGACTTCAAAGAACTGATAGCCCACTTCGAGAAGCTGAAGAAAGCGGCGGGATGACGGGATGGATGGCCCTCTCTCCCCTGACAAATGATAATTGATAGAGCAACATACATTTTCAATATAAAGCGATGAGTCAAACAAACTCTTTCATGGTATTCTCGGGCACGGCCACGAGATACCTCGCAGAGAAAATCTGCCAAAGCCTTGGTTGTCCGTTAGGAAAACTGCAAATCACGAAGTTCTCTGACGGTGAGTTTTCCGTGAGTTATGAGGAATCTATCCGTGGGCGCGATGTGTTTCTGGTACAGAGCACGTTTCCCAACAGCGACAACCTGATGGAACTGCTGCTGATGATTGACGCAGCCAAGCGTGCATCAGCCCGTAACATCAACGCAGTCATCCCCTACTTCGGATGGGCACGACAGGACCGTAAGGACAAACCGCGTGTCAGCATCGGTGCCAAGCTGGTGGCCGACCTGTTGTCGGCAGCAGGCGTCAACCGCGTCATCACGATGGACTTGCACGCCGACCAGATCCAGGGATTCTTCAATGTGCCGTTGGACCATCTCTACGCCTCAAACGTCATCCTGCCCTACCTGCAGAGCCTGAACATTCCCGACCTTTGCATTGCATCGCCCGACGTAGGCGGTTCCAAGCGTGCCAACACCTACGCCAAGTACCTGGGATGTCCCCTCGTGCTCTGCAACAAGACCCGTGCACGCGCCAACGTCGTTGACTCCATGCAGATTATCGGTGACGTTGAAGGAAAGAATGTGGTCATCATCGACGACATGGTAGATACGGCAGGCACCATCACCAAGGCCGCCGACATCATGAAGGCCGCAGGAGCCAAGACGGTACGGGCCTGTGCATCCCACTGTGTCATGAGCGGACCCGCCAGCGAGCGTGTACAGAACTCGGCACTTGAAGAGATTGTGTTCACAGACTCCATTCCCTACACCCAGCGCTGCTCTAAGGTCAAGCAGCTCTCTGTTGCCGACCTGTTCGCAGAGACCATCCGTCTGGTCATCGAGAACAAGAGCATCAGCAACCAGTATCTGATATAATACTCCCCCTAACTCCTCTTAACTCCTCTTAACTCCCCCTAACTCCTCTTAACTCCCCCTAACTCCTCTTAACTCCCCCTAACTCCTCTTAACTCCCCAAGAAAAAATGAGAACAAAGACGATATTCACTACGGTGCTCTTAGGAGCTATGTTGGTAGGCTGCCAACAGAACAGCTATCGCATCGAAGGTAGCGGCGATGCCATCAAGGAAGGTGACACCCTCTTCCTGACAACCGACCTGACAGAACTGACACCCACCGATACCATCATCGCCAAAGCCGGAAAGTTTGAATTAAGGGGCGAGACCGACTCCACGTTCTTCTGCCTGCTCTATTCCGCATCCGACAACCATCTGGCAGTACCCTTTTTCGTAGAGCCGGGCACCATCAAGATGGACCTGCCTGCCGACGAAGAGAAGCGCCGCGTATCGGGCACCCAGTGTAATACCGAATGGCAGATAGTCAACGACACGATGGCCGTGATGAGCAAGGAGATGAACCAGCTGGTCAGTCAGATGTATGGCGGTCAGTTGAACCTGGAGGAGCAGTCGAAGAAACAGGCACAGATGGAACGCCTGAACGAACGCTTCAAGGACTTCATCTACAAGACGGCAAAAAGAAACATCAGCAATGAGTTCGGCTATTTCATCCTCACCTTCTACAACGAGGAAGTCATTCCTGCCGACCGCCGCAAGGAGCTGATCGACATGCTGCCAGCTGCCCTGAGCCAGCGTCCGAAGATCAAGGAGATAGCCAAGATGCTTGAGAACCTGCAAAGCACCGCCGAGGGAGCCCAGATCAGCGACTTCACTATGAGCGACATGGACGGCAAACAGGTCAGCCTGCTGGACGAGGTAAAGAAGAACAAGCTCACCGTCATCGACTTCTGGGCATCGTGGTGCGGCCCCTGCCGGCGCGCCATGCCCCAGGTAGTTACCCTCTACACTCAGTACCACGACAAGGGACTGGGCATCATTGGCATCTCGCTCGACAACGACAAGGAGGCCTGGCTTAATGCCGTCAAGGAACTGGGTATCACCTGGACGCAGCTCTCCGACCTGCAAGGCTGGGACAATGCCATCGCACAGGCCTTCAACATCCGAGCCATTCCCCACATGATGGTCATCGACCAGCAGGGCCGCATCGTCAGGAACGACATCAATGCCGGAGAATTAGAACAGTTCCTCGCCGCAGAGCTGTAGCTCCCCCCTTCAGCTTTCAACCCTCAAGTTTCGTCATTCTTCCATCGCATGATGGCAGAACAAAGGTCTTACATTCAGAATCGTAGGAAGGTGCTTTGAATTAACAAAACAACTTGTTTTGTGTTGCAAAACCTATGCTCTTGTTCAACCAAAGCATAGCTTTTGGTTGACAAAACAACTTGTTTTGTAACAGCGAAGTTAAAGGTAACCTCCGCAAAAGGTTGCACCTTGCATAGCAAACAGATATTTAAGCAATTAGAAAAGTCAGTATTTCGCCAAGGCCCCGTCACTCCGATTCATTCATTACACAACGGGGTCTCCGCTGTGTTTCTTATATATTTATTCATGGTTTGCAGTCTCTGAATCTTTGTCAGTTTCACAAGGCTCGTCAGTCCACACAAGTCCAAAATGACTGAAAGCCATTCTTGCATATTTAAGCGTAGTGGGCCCCACGCCTTTTAGTTCGGGTAAAAATAAGGTAAAACATTTATGACGCATATTGACGCATATTGATGCATATTGACGCATCATTTTGTTAAGACCTCTATCCCCTATAAAGGGTTAAAACTTAACGCCTTACGAATGCACGAACGACTAAACAACTGATTATCAACAAAAAGGAGAAGAAACCTTTTATCGGCTGCTTCTCCAGTTTCAGCGGAAGGTGAGGGATTCAAACCCCCGATACCCGAAAAGGGTATACCGGATTTCGAGTCCAGCGCGATCGATCACTCTGCCA
>CAJOQT010000026.1 GCA_905236875.1 uncultured Prevotella sp.
ATTTGGAGGTTCGAAATAAATGTGTTACTTTTGCGGCATGAAATGGAAAATGGTGGTGCTGGCGCTTGTCGTGATGTCTGTTGTTGGATGTAACAGCCGGCGTCCGCTGCCTACACAGGAAGAACTGCTCAGGCAGGACAGCCTGGAGCGTCTGGCGCGCCAGCAGAAACCACGTGTGTATGACTCACCAGAAGAAGAGATGCTGATGCAGCTGCCCTATCGGACGCTGCCGGTTACCTATGAAGAAGGCTTCGAGCAGTCGCTGCCAGGTTTCGAAGAGATTGCTCCTACCATGGTACCGTCGCTGCTGGGTGTCAGCGGATTGACAAAAACAAAGGCTATCCGCCTGCCCGACAAGGACAGCATACATGTCGTGTTGGTTGGTGGATTGAACGCGATGGGAGATCCCATTGTCTATATGACAACCCTGTCGCCTCGTTGGGAACCTGTCGATAAGCTGGCTGTCTATGAGCAGTCGGACCCAGAAGAAGAGGATGAAGAATACGCAGACGACGAGTTTGTTGACGAGGAGGATTTGGGTAAAGTCCGTATTGAGTTCAGCGTGACCAGTCGTTATGTCATTTATATGCAGGTCGTGTTCCAGTCGTATGTCGATGACGAACGCGAGTTGGAAGGTGTTTCGGTCTATAGCATAGGCCGTGACGGAAAGTTTTTTGAACTGGAAGAGAACGAACTAAACCACGGAGCAGAAGAATGAATGAAGTGAAGATTAAGGACGAGGTGCTGCGTCAGGCCGCCTCAGAAGGTATGGATGCCTTTGTCGGAGTGTTTGTCAAGGCTATTCGTGACAGCATTGGTGGGGAGCTGACAGCAGAAACCATGTCGCAGCTGTCTGCCGATCAGGTGACACTGCTGGCGTGGGACACCATCCATGAGGAACTGATGGATGGCGGCTTTATACAGCTGATACATAACGGTTATGGTCCGTTTGTCTTCAAGAATCCCTTTGCCAAGGCCGTAAAGCTCTGGGGATTGCGTGACTTGTCAAAGCTCATCTATTCAGCACATACGTTGTATGTCAAGTATGGTGAAGAGATACAGCGTGACTGTACTGACGAGGAATTCATGGCTATGTTCGAGCACTATCCTGAGTTCGACGACTTGGATGACGAGTTTGTAGAGCATGAAGAAGAATGGACGGCACAGATTGCTGAGTATATAGATAATCATATTGAGCATTTTGCCGTTATAATGGACAACTGACGACAGTCAACTGACAACGGACTTCGAGCTATGCTCGCCTGAGCTCCTATAATGATAAATAATTAGCGAAGAAATTGAAAATATAAAAGTGAATAAGGAACAACAGCTGCTTCGCAAGAAGAGTCCTGTACAAATCAAGAACAAGAAGGCTGCTTTCGAGTACTTCTTTATTGAGGAACTGACGGCTGGTATCGTGCTGACAGGTACGGAGATTAAGTCTATCCGTATGGGTAAGGCCAGTCTCGTCGATACCTATTGCACCATCATCAACGGCGAGATATGGGTAAAGGGCATGAATATCTCCACCTATTTCTACGGCTCCTACAACAATCATGTGGCGAAGCGCGACCGTAAACTGTTGCTTACCAAACGTGAGATCCAACGTCTGGCATCGGCGACCAAGCAGACAGGCTATACCATCGTGCCGACTCTCGTGTTCATTGACGAGCATGGTCGTGCCAAGATGGACATCGCCTTGTGCAAGGGTAAGAAACAATACGACAAGCGTCAGACGCTCAAGGAAAAGGAAGACCGACGTGAAATGGACCGTGCGATGAAAGGGGTATAAGTTTAGAGAGTTAGAGGGCTGAAGGCCTGTCTGCTTATGGCAAAAGGGATTAGAGAACTGGTTAAGGAACGCATCCTGGTGCTTGATGGAGCAATGGGAACGATGATTCAGCAATATGGATTGGCTGAAGAGGATTTCCGTGGTGCGTTGTTTGCCGGCGTTCAGGGGCAGCTGCGTGGCAATAACGATATGCTGAACCTCACGCAGCCCCACATCATAGAGGATATCCATTGCAAATACCTGGAGGCTGGTGCCGATATTATAACCACTAACACCTTCAGTAGCCAGCGTATCAGCGAGGCAGACTATCATCTTGAGGATTATGCACGTCAGATGGCCTTGGAAGGAGCACGCATTGCCCGTCATTGTGCCGATGCTTTCTCCACACCTGAGAAGCCACGCTTTGTGGCCGGTTCCGTCGGTCCTACCAATAAGACCTGTTCTATGTCGCCCGATGTCAGTGATCCTGCCTGTCGCGAGCTGACCTATCCCCAGTTGCTTGATGCCTATCAGGAGCAGATGGATGCACTGATCGAAGGTGGTGTTGATGCTATTTTGATTGAAACGGTTTTCGATACGCTCAATGCCAAGGCTGCTATTGATGCCGCTGTGACAGCCATGCAACAGCGACAGGTCGGGCTGCCTATCATGGTAAGTGTTACTATCAGTGACAATGCAGGCCGTACCTTGAGCGGACAGACGCTCGACGCTTTTCTGGCCAGTATCAGTACCTATCCTGTTTTCTCCGTCGGACTCAACTGTTCGTTTGGTGCCGACCAGATGAAACCTTATCTCCGTCAGCTTGCCAAACGGGCACCTTATTATATCAGTGCCTATCCGAATGCCGGACTGCCCAACTCTATGGGGCTTTATGACGAGACACCCGACTCTATGGCTCCGAAGATCGGACAGCTTATCGACGAGGAACTGGTTAACATTGTGGGTGGCTGTTGTGGCACTACTGAAGAGTTTATCCGTCGTTATGTGCCGCTTGTTCAGGGCAAGCGTCCTCATCAGCCGGCATCAAGGCCGGAAAGGATGTGGCTTAGTGGATTGGAACTGCTGGAAATTGAGAATTCCCTATTTTATAACGTCGGTGAACGTTGTAATGTGGCTGGTTCACGTAAGTTCCTGCGACTTATCAAGGAAAAACAATATGACGAGGCATTGTCCATTGCCCGTAAACAGGTGGAGGACGGGGCTCTCGTCATTGACATTAATATGGATGACGGACTACTCGATGCCCGTTCAGAGATGCGGACTTTCCTTAATATGTTGGCAGCTGAGCCGGATATCGCCCGTGTCCCCGTCATGATTGACTCTTCAGACTGGGCGGTGATTACTGCCGGTTTACAGAGTGTTCAAGGTAAAGGTATCGTCAACAGTATCTCGCTGAAGGAAGGCGAAGATGTCTTCTTGCAGCATGCCCGTGATGTTATGCGCTATGGTGCGGCAGTAGTTGTCATGTGTTTTGACGAACAAGGACAGGCTACGACCTATGAACGTCGCATTGCTATAGCCCAACGTGCATATAAACTTCTGACTGAAAAGGTTGGGATGAATCCGCTTGACATTATCATTGACCCCAATATTCTTGCCATAGCCACAGGAATGGAGGAGCATAACTGTTATGCGGCCGACTTCATACGTGCCACAGCATGGATACGCCAGCATCTTCCTGGCGCTCATGTCAGTGGTGGCGTCAGTAACTTGTCTTACGCTTTTCGTGGCAACAACTACGTTCGTGAGGCCATGCATGCCGTATTCCTCTATCATGCCATTCAGGCTGGTATGGACTTCGGCATTGTCAATCCTGCCATGAAAGTGACTTATAGCGACATTCCTGCCGACCAGTTGAAGGTCATCGAAGACGCTATTCTGCGTGGTAAGCCCGATAGGCTGATAGAGGCCCCCCCTTCGTCCCCCGAGGGGGACACAAATGTCCAGAGGCAAAGTAATGAAGCTCCCTCGGGGGCCGTAGGGGAGGCGGTGTCCCTTGAGGAACGCCTGCAACAGGCTTTGATTCGTGGTATCGGTGATAACTTGGAGGCTGACCTGCAGGAGGCATTACAAAAGTATCCGCGTGCCGTAGATATCATCGAAGGACCGTTAATGGCAGGGATGAATATCGTAGGAGAGCGTTTTGGACAGGGCAAGATGTTCCTGCCACAGGTCGTCAAGACTGCCCGTACCATGAAGCAGGCGGTCAGCATCCTGCAACCATACATCGAGGCTCAGCGTTCTACGGTGGAGGCCCGTCGTGGCAAGGTGCTGCTGGCAACGGTAAAGGGTGACGTTCACGATATCGGTAAGAACATTGTCAGTGTCGTCATGTCGTGCAACAACTACGAGGTTATCGACATGGGAGTCATGGTGCCTGCCGAGGATATTGTGCGTAAGGCCAAGGAAGAACAAGTTGATATGATTGGTTTGTCTGGATTGATTACACCCAGTCTGGAGGAGATGGTCAACGTTGCTCGTGAGTTGGATAGGGCAGGCCTGCATATCCCCATTATGATAGGCGGTGCGACAACCAGTGAGCTGCATGTGGCACTGAAGATTGCACCCGTCTATGGCGGACCGGTGGTATGGATGAAGGACGCTTCGCAGAATGCGCTTGCTGCCACTCGTTTAATGACAGAAGAGGGGCAGGTCGAACATGAACTCAAAGAAAAATATGCCCGTCTGCGTGAGGACTATGATAATGAACAACAGCAGTTACTCTCGTTGGAAGAGGCGCGTAAGAACAAACTGAAACTTTTTGAGCATGATTAAGAATATAGTCTTTGACTTGGGCGGTGTGGTTATCACACTCGACCAGGATCAGGCCATCAGGCGTTTCGAGGAGCTGGGACTGGCAGATGCCCGTCAGCGTCTCGATGCCTATACACAGAGTGGCATCTTCGGCGACCTGGAACGAGGCACCATCGATGCGGAGACTTTCCGTGTGGAGCTGGGCAAGCTGGTGGGGCGTGATGTTACCTACGACGAGTGCTGTTATGCCTGGCAGGGCTATGCGCGTGAAGTGCCGCAGCGTAATCTCGACTGTCTGTTGCGTCTGCGCAGTGAAGGCTATCGCGTCATTCTGCTTTCCAATACCAATCCTTATATGATGGAGTGGGTGTCGAGCAGCGAATTTGACGGTCAGGGACATCCCGTAGAATATTATATGGATGCCTGTTACCTGAGTTTTCAGCAGAAGGTGATGAAGCCCGACCCGTTAATCTTCAGAAAGATGCTGATGGGTGAACAGATCCTGCCAGAAGAGACACTCTTTGTTGATGACGGAGCACGCAACGTGGCAGCTGCCAGTCAGATGGGAATGTTCACCTACTGTCCTGAGAATGGTGCTGACTGGACGAAGGCTATATATGAGATATTAAGAAAATGAGATATTAAGAAATTATGATATGATGGAAACAGTAAAAAGAATCGGAAAACAGTTGAGATGTGTTAATTTGTGGAGAGTGGGGTGCCTGGTATTTCTTATTCTCTCATTCTCTCATTTTCTCAATATTTCAGCGCAACCCAAGCGCGAGTTTCGTGGTGCTTGGATTCAGTGTGTCAACGGACAATGGCTGGGCATGTCAACTGCCAAGATGCAGCAGACACTGACCGATCAGCTTAATGCCCTGCAGCGTATGGGTGTCAATGCCATTATTTTCCAGGTTCGTCCGGAGGCCGATGCGCTCTATCCCAGTGAGATTGAACCTTGGAGCCGCTTCCTGACCGGACAGCAGGGCAAGGCTCCCACCCCTTATTGGGATCCGTTGCAGTGGATGATTGACCAGTGTCATGCCCGTAACATGGAGCTGCATGCATGGATCAATCCCTATCGTGCGAAGTCGAAGACCACGAGTGTACTGGCTGCCAATCATATCAGCATGCTTCATCCTGAGCGTGTATTTACCTACGACAATCAGCTGATTCTTAATCCTGGCCTGCAGGAGAACCGCGACTATATCTGTAGCGTGGTAGCCGACATCGTCAGGCGCTACGATGTTGATGGCATCCATTACGATGACTATTTCTATCCCTATCCCGTTGCAGGGCAGACCATTCAGGACGATGCTGCCTATGCAGCCAATTCCAATGGTATCAGAGATCGTGGTGACTGGCGCCGCCATCAGGTGAACCTTTTTGTCAAGCAGCTCTACGAGACGGTCCACGACATCAAGCCGTGGGTGAAGGTCGGCGTGTCGCCCTTCGGTATCTACCGCAACAAGAAGAACGATCCTAACGGCTCTGCCACTAACGGCCTGCAGAACTACGACGACCTCTATGCTGATGTGCTGCTATGGGTGAACAACGGATGGGTTGACTATAACGTGCCGCAGATATATTGGGAGATTGGCAACCGTGCTGCCGACTACGATGAGCTGATACACTGGTGGAACCGCCATGCTGCCAATCGTCCGATCTATGTCGGTGAGGACATTGAGCGCACGGTCAAGTTCGGTCAGCAGGAGCGTAAGATGGCACTTTATCCCGATTGTCCTCATGTGGAGGGCACCGTGCTGTGGTATGCCAAGGCTGCCGTTGATAATGTGGGCGGCTATGCCACGCAGCTTCAGAACCGCTATTGGCGCACTCCGGCCTTACAGCCACTCATGCCGTTCCTGTCGAAGACCGCTCCCAAGAAGCCGCGCAAGGTGAAGGCCTTGTGGATGGATGAGACGGAACAGGTCATTTTCTGGACTCCACCGAAGGGAAACAATTGGAAACGTGAGGCGACCCGTTACGTCATCTATCGCTTCCGCAAGGGTGAGACTGTCGATACCAACAGCGCATCACATATCGTTGCCACCACTACGGATACCTTCTACCGTCTGCCGCTGGGCGACGGCACACAGCAATATACTTATGTCGTGACGGCATTGAACCGTCTGCAGAACGAGAGCAAGCCCGTCAAGGTGAAGGTGAGGCTTTAATAACGGACAACGGACAACGGTCAACGGACAACGGTCAACGGACAACGGTCAACGGACAACGGTCAACGGTCAACGGACGACGGACGGCAGACTGTGGTCAGTGGTTTTCCCGCTGACAGATGACAACAAAAAAACAGAAAAAGCGTTAATACAATATGAATTACGAGGAACTATTAGAACAAAAGACAGCTGCCAGTGTCAAGGGAGCGCGGCTCCCGTTGGGTATTTTCTGCAAGAAAAAGATAGGCGAGAAGTACCAAAACATACTGGAACTGCGACCACAGCTCTTCGACAGCATCAAGTTCGAAGGTGCATTGAAGACTGAATGTGAGAAGAACCTTCAGCTGAAACATAAGAACCAGCTGCATTTTGAGTTCGTTGACAAAGACCGTCAGCACCCCACGCTCAATGTTGAACAGGGTAATTTCATCACGCTGGCTCAGCTGCTTGCCGAACAGCCGGCCATCGTTGCCGAGAAGGGATTCATCGACTCTGTGGTCAGCCAGCTGCTGGATCTGACCGAATATCTGCACAGTCAGGGCGTGTGGCATATCTGCTATGCACCCCAGACCGTCCTGGTACGCAAGGGTGACTATGCGCCGATGCTCCTGAATCACGGCTCGTTCTATCTGGGTATGGACAACAGGATGGACTTGTACGAGGACATGCAGGAATACATCGCCCCGGAGATACGCAATGAAGGTACTATCGACCACCGTTGTGACATCTATTCCCTGGGACGGCTCATCGACTGGATGTTTGAGATGGCAGAGATGCCCTTCGAATACAAGCAGATTGCGAAACGTGCCCAGGCCGAAGTACCTGAAGCCCGTTACCAGAGTGTCGAAAGCATGCGGAAGGCACTGAAGCGTAAACGTGAGTTCCATAAGACAGGACTGACATTGCTCGTCGCCGTCGTAGCTGCGTTGTTGCTGGTAGGACTTTACTTCGAGCTGTTGCCTGAGACGACCGATGTGGAGTTCGTGAAACCCGCACCGCGACAGGCTACCGATGACTTGATAGAAGACGGCTTCGACCCGGCCGAACTGGGTGTCGTCAGTGGCGACACGATGATTATGACCGAAGAGGAACGTCGTAGTCAGGCAGAGTACGAGGCGAAAGCCGAGCAGATTTTCCGCAAGCGTTTCACCGCAGAGGCCGACCGCGTTTTGTCGAAGGTGTATAACAACGAGCACATGAACTCCAGCGAGAAGAAGTTCATGTCGGAGATGTCGAGTGTCAATGAGGAACTCTTGAAGTTGCAGGTGAACATCGGCGACGAGGCAGGCTTGAGTGCTGCACGCAGTCAGCTCATTGCCACGGAGATCGTTGAGAACCTGACGGAGCAGAAAAAGAAGAAACTGCAGTATCACGGAGTTCAGAAATAGTTTTTTTGTTGAGAGTTTAGAGTTTATTAATTATAGATTATTGTTTATAGTTATGAGAAGTAGAAGTGCAAACTGGTTTGAAATAGCCATCCGCTACGAGAAGACGATGGAAGATGGCATGCCGAAGAAAGTAGCAGAGTATTATGTGGTCGATGCGTTGAGCTTCGGTGAGGCTGAAGAGACCATCACAAAGGAGATGTCTGCATACATCAGCGGTGAGTTCGAGGTGAAGAACATCACACCCGCTGTGTTCCATGAGATATTCTTTAGCGACAACGACAACGATGACCGCTGGTACAAGGCGAAGCTCGCCTTTATCACCATTGACGAGAAGACCGAGAAGGAGAAGCGAACAGCTGTGACCTATCTGGTGCAGGCCTCTACGCTGAATAGTGCCGTCAAGAATATCGACGAGGCAATGGGTGGCACCATGATCGATTACGTCATCTCGAACATCAGCGAGACGAAGTTCATGGATGTCTTCGAACATCAGGTGAAGACTGAGTAAGGTTAACGTCAAGGTCAAGGTTAAGGTCAATGTATAATGTAAAGGAAAACCTGCGCAAGGTGCTGGCCGACTTGCCCGATGGTGTACGTCTGGTGGCCATCAGCAAGTATCATCCCAACGAATATATCGAGGCGGCCTACACCGAAGGTCAGCGTATCTTCGGCGAGAGCCATGAGCAGGAGCTGCGCCACAAGGTGGAGACGCTGCCCAAGGATATCGAGTGGCATTTCATCGGACACCTTCAGACCAATAAGGTGAAGTACATCGCTCCCTATATCTCAATGATAGAGGCCGTCGATTCGCTGAAGCTGTTGAAGGAGATTGACAAGCAGGCAGCCAAGGCTGGCAGGGTGGTGAAGGTCTTACTCGAACTCCACATCGCCGAGGAAGAGACGAAGTACGGCCTGACGCTCGACGCCTGTCGCGAACTGCTGGCTTCAGGTGAATGGCGTTCGTTGCAGCATGTGCAGATCTGTGGACTGATGATGATGGCTTCCTATGTGGAGGACGAAGAGCAGATACGCAGTGAGATGATGTTGGCCCGGAATTTCTTCGACGAGGTGAAACAGGCATACTTTGCCGACGATGATGCCTTCTGCGAGCGTTCCTGGGGTATGAGCCACGACTATCGTATTGCCGTCACTTGCGGCTCTACGATGGTCCGTGTCGGCACCACTATCTTTGGCCCGCGAGTTTATTAGACATTAAACATTAAATTTCAGACCTCATATAGTATTGTCCTCGCTTCCGCGTGATCTTGCCGTAGTTGATGGCATGAACGGGGCAGTGATGGTAGCAGGCCAGACAACAGGTACATGTCCCGTTATGTTTCCAGGAGGGGGGTGTACCAGTAATGTTATCCGTAGGACACACCTTCGCACACTTGCCGCACTTCGTGCAGACGTCGGCATCGACCATAAACTTACGGTCGGTAATCATCCGTTTGTTGAAGTATCCGCCCAGTACGTAGGAGTAGAGTCGGGGAGTGGCACCCTTCTCCAGCTCCTCGATACCCCGCCTGCGCTCCTTGACGACTTGTACAATGTGCTGCAGTAGTTTGTCTGCCGCCGCTATCTTCTGCTGTTCACGTTCCTTCGTGTCGGTGTACATGAATGGCAGGCAGACGTACGACTCTGGCATGATGACAGAGAAGGCGCTGTCGAGTCGTAGCCCTACTTTCTGCAAGTCTTTTCTGAAGATGGTCATCAGCTCGCCCATGTTGTCGCCGCAGGTGGTCAGTGCATAGACGTAGTTGGAGTCGTTCACTTCGAACTCCGACTGCCTGACGAAGTCACGCACCAGTCGAGGCGGCTGCCAACCGTGTGTAGGAAAGCAGAACCCTATTCGTTCGCCTTCAGCAGGGACGAACCTGCTGATGCCCTGACGCAGCAGGTCGGGGATATAGTGTAGCTCCTCGCCCGTCGTCTCTGCCAACCGCTTGGCTGCCCATCTCGTATTGCCGGTGCCGGAAAAATAGAATATCATATCATGTTGAGTTTCTTGCCTACAAAAGTAAAGCTTTTCATTCAAAACTCAAAACAAAAGGTGAAGTTTTTTTGAGGCTCGTTGCCACTGACACCGCCGGGGGATGTTGTTTGTTACTTTGCTAAATTCTCTTGCGCCTTAAGACACATCGAATAGATGTAGTCGTAGGCAGATTGCGCATCCAGCCCTGTTTCTTCCATATAGAACTTACCGGCCTCATTAAATAAGCTGTCACAAAGAAGATTGGAAATCGTTTCGTCAAGGGAGTCGCCTTTCAGCGTAAAAGGAACTTCAGCTTCTTCTATTCCTTCGACAGACATCATCCAAAGGTTATCAACCATATTGGACAACTTCTCCTCTTTCTCCCTTTTCCTTTCTTCCGTAACCACTTTCAACTTTTCTTCTGCATCTTTTCTGATTTGTTCCCTGGTCAGTTCCTCAACATGCTTCTTGAAATCGTTAGCTAAGTAATGATTATGGGTTTCTTTTATCTGCTCCTTTTCATAGTCATATTGTTCCTGAGTCAATAGACCGTCAGCAAGAAATATTTTCAGCTTGTGCAGCTTTTCGTACATCTCATAGCGGTCGGGTTCTACCAGAACAGCTGTTCCCACGCAAGTTACCATAAACATACTTTTGTTTTTGCCGGATATCTCGTCGAAATCGATGCGAAAACCGACAACAGCATTTGCCCCCAGACTATTAGCCTTGTTTCGCAATTGCTTGAGAACATCTTTATATAGAGATTCAAGATTATCCCTATAGGCACCCGACCTTCCACCAACGAAGTCGGTAAAGCTGGCAAATAAATCGGCAATGAAATCGGCACCTATGACCTGATTAGCACTAACAAGTCCTTTATACTCCTTAATGGTAAAATGCGCTATGCTATCAGTATTGACAATAATTACACCCATAATCCTTAGCTATTATTCAGTTAACCATTTTCTTCCTCTTTCTTATCTTCTGTCTCAACAATCAGATCTTCCTCCTTGAAAATGTTATAGCAATCGCCAAAAGTTTCCATGCTTTGAATATAAACAGGTAATTGCTCGCCAATCTTATCATACTGCCTCTGTAAGTTTTCAACGTAAGGTCGAATGGACTCCTTTAGATTCTTTTCTTTAAAGTTTGTCAACACATCGTTACCATCTTTATCTTTTACATATCCTTCTCCTGGTAATTTCGCATAGCCATGCTCAACATTATCAATAAAGTTTTGTAAAAGGATACGCTTAACATTTTCCTTGTTGTCCATTAAGAGATTCTTTCTCAAATATCTGGCCATCAGATTCTTTGTCATAAAATCCGTTTCGTTGAAGTGGTCTTTCTTCAGGGCCTTGATGTCGTTGGTCATTCCCCAAATCTTAAAGAACAGGATAATCTCAAGGACTCCCCAGACAATCATAATGATACCCATGAAGGTAATCCATCCAGGCATTTCGAAACTCGAAGAAGAATAATCACCATAGTAGGCAAAACTGCTTGTTGCTGCAGCAAACAAAACTGTAAACATTGAAAGTCTTTTCATAGTTGTTGTATTTTAGTGAAACAATAGTAAACACAAGAGGCGCAGACAATCTCCATACGCCACACGGTTCACCACAAACCACAAGTATATATGGGAAGCCTGCGCCCTTATCGGGTCGGCTCCATAATACTTGTTTTGCTCGTATTTCTACGGTGGTGATTGTGTGGCTATCGAGCAAATATGTCCGCATCTTTTTATGATGCGAGGGCAAAGTTAGGCATTATTTCTGAAACAACCAAGGAAAGAGACGAAAAAAAATGCTATCTCACGTTGGAGTATCAGGGGATTTTTGTAATTTTGTGGGCAGAAGTGATGAGATGAAAGATAATTGTCAGACACGACGCATGTATGGGCACGACTACGCGGTGCCGGGAACCTATGAAGTGACCTTAGTGGTTGCCGACAGACGTCCTGTGTTTGGTGAGATTGTCGGTACGACAAAGAATGATGGTGAGAAGCCCCATCTTAAGCCGTCACCACTTGGGCAGATCGTTCTGGATAGGGAGATTCCGAAGATACATCATTATTATCCACAGGTTGACATCTGGCAGGTATGCCTCATGCCAGACCATCTGCACCTGATAGTCCGCATTAACCAGCCATTACCAAGAGGCAAGCACCTCGGCATCATCATTGGTGCTTTCAAAGGCGGCATCAGCCGTGCCTGGTGGCAATTGGATACCACAGTGTCTGGGGCGTCAGCCTCAGAATCCCGCCCTCCTCTTTTTGAGCCCAATTACAACGACCACATCCTTATGCGCGACGGTCAATTGGACAATTGGAAACGCTACCTCCGCGACAATCCCCTCCGTTACATGATGCGTCGTGAATATCCCGATTTATTCCAGCGTGCCCTGTGTATTACCATTGGTGGTGTTCGCTATAGTGCCTTTGGCAACATGCTTCTTCTCCGGCAGCCCGAGAAGCATCAGGTGTTCTTCCACCGCCGAACCGACGGCATACCCACTGAGAATACCGATTACTGGGTAACTGAAAAGCAACGCCTGATTGCTGTCGCCAATAGCGGAGATGTGTTAGTCACCCCTGGTATTTCTGAATGTGAGAAGCGAATCAAAAACATGGCCTTAGAACAGAAATTGCGAATGATTCATGTACAGGCTGACCCCATTGGTCGATACTGGAAGCCCGAACGCAGCCGCTTCGAAGCCTGTGCCTATGGCTCGCTGCTTATCCTTGCGCCTTGGCCTGAGGATATGCCAACATTCGCCAGCGACTACGCTCGTTTTCATTACCTCAACCGTCTGGCCGAAACCATCTGTGCTATCAGTCATACAACAAAGGTGGCTGTTCAAGGCTTACGCCTTTCACACGGTGGCTAATTGCTTTGGGGGGCATGACAATTGCAGGCATACTTTTTCTGCCTAATAATTTGGTGGAATACTTCTTTTTTTGTACCTTTGCGGAAATAATAACGTGAAAGAACGATGAGACTGAAACTGCTCTTCCTGCTGAACTCGCTGCTGCTTTTGTGTGGACTGCACGCAAAGGCACAGCCTATGGAGCGGCAGTTCAGGGTTTTCAACGCTTCTGACGGCCTGGCAGACAATAGCGCACAGAGCATCGTCTGTACCAAGACGGGGCGTATGGTGGTCACTACCATCGGCCATATCAACTTCTACGACGGCATGACCTTCTCACATATCGACCCAGTGAAGGCCAACAACTATCCGCTGCCCAATTACCTGGGCCACTATCATCCTTACTTTGACAGGTACCATCACCTCTGGCTGAAGAACAAGAGGTGCGTGACCTGTCTTGACCTGACGACTGAACGCTTTGTCAGCAATGTCGATTCCGTTTTCAAGGAACTGGGCATGAACGACAAGGTGCTTGACATGTTCACGGACGATGACGGATGCGTCTGGATAGTTCATGGAAACAAGATCTACAGCACGGAGTTGAAGAAGGACTTTCCCGTTGATGCCAGTATGAACCTTCAGGACATCATTGAATATGATAACAAGGAACTGCTGCAGTTCTATGAGAGCGGTGAGGTGGTCGGCTACGACCTCAAGACGGGGAAGCAGCTCTATCGTATCCGTGCCTACGACGAGTCGAAGGTCAGAACCTATTATCGCACTTCGCTGGTGCGCCGCTATGATGACATGCTCTACCAGATACGTGACGGTGAGCAGGAGTCGATACTGTTGTCGTTCGACGTGAAGAAACGGCAGTGGGAGACGCTGATGACTTGTCCGTACAAGCTGAACAATCTGGTGAAGCATGACAGCATTATCTACATGGCATCGGAATACGGCTACTGGATGTACTACCTCGACAGCAAAAAGACGAATCTTATTCAGGAGCTGACGCTGACTGACGGCCATAAGCTGCTGACGGATGTCAACACCATCGAGTTTGACAGGCAAGGGGGCATGTGGATTGGTACCGAGAGTCGCGGACTGCTCTATGCCAAGCCTTTCACGTCGCCTTTCAAGGTCTATAACTGGAGTGACCAGCAGGCGCTGGACTACTATAGCATGATGGAGCAACGGCCCCATCCGCCGACGGAATACCAGGGTGAGAGTGTGAACAGCGTGTTCAGGGACAGTCGTGGATGGACGTGGGTATGCACCCGAACCGGCCTGTTGCTCTACGAGACGGAGAACGGCAAGCCGCGTGTCTTCACTCGTACCGACGGCCTTCTGAACGATGTGATACATGCCGCCATAGAAGACAATGATGGCAACATCTGGGTCAGCACGAGCTATGGCATCTCCCAGCTGGTATTCAAGGACAGGAAGTTCATGGTCATCAACAGCTACAACCATACTGACAACGTGCCGTCAGAGTCGTTTGGTAACGGACGTGTCATGAAGCTGGACGACGGCACCATCGTCATGGAGGCCTTGGACCATGTGGTGGTTTTCAATCCTGCCGACTTCCATCCATACGCTTTCAATGACTTCAAGTTCTATCCGAAACTCATCGACCTGATGGTAAACGGCAACAAGGTGCTGGCAGGCACCAAGCTCGACGGCAACCTGATCATCGACCGTGCCATCTCACGTACCCGTGAGGTGAATGTGGGCTATTACCACAACTCCCTGTTGTTCCTGTTTTCCGGTCTCAACTATTTCCGTCCCTTCCAGACTTATTTCCGCTATCGCATTCCCGAGCTGGATAAGAAGTGGCGTGTCGTGTCCTATTTCAATTCTAACGGCATGGTTGACGAACAGGGCGTGCTGCACCTGCAGCTGGCTGGCCTGCAGCCGGGTGAATACCATATCGAGGTGCAGGTATCCATGCATCCTGACGTCTGGATACAGGAACCGCTTGTCTGGCTGCTGCGTGTCAACGAACCTTGGTGGCGTACTTCAGGTGTATATGTGTCGCTGGGTGTCATCATCCTGATTCTTCTGGCGTTGAACCTGCTGCTTTTCAACCGCAATGTACGGCTGAAGATGCGGCGTAATGCCGGCGAGCGTGATGTCATCCGCCAGCTACGCCATCTGATCAGCCGTTGTGACAGCATCAGCGGTGAGAAGTTCTCGCTGGAGAAGGACAGTCAGACTGATACCGGCAGCGCCCAGGTGTTCAGTGAGCAGTATATGGAATACATGCAGTTGATGTTGAAGGTCATCCCCTATATGAAGATGCATCCTTCGCGCCTGACCATTCACCAGCTATGTGAGGTGGGCGGCATCAAAGATGTTCAGTTCCTGAGGCTGGTCTCACAGCACATGATGAAGAAGCCTTACGAGCTGGCACTTCGTCTGCGACTTCAGCAGGCTGCCAACTTGTTGCTGGAGACGGACAAACCGGTGGAGGATGTTGCAGAAGAGTGTGGCTTTGCCTCTCCTAACTATTTCGTGGCAAAGTTCTTCCGTCTGTACGGGCTGACACCCGTGGAATACCGCTCATCTGAAAACTAACTGACGGTATCCGACGAGTCGCCACGTACGTTCACCTATACCTTTATAATAGATATATGCCTGATAGCTGTTGCTGGCCTGGTAGTAGCTGCCTTCGGTCGGAGCAATGGTCGTGGAGCCGTCACGATGGCGCAGCCGGTACTGGTAGTTGTAATAGCCTTGTTTCTGCCAGATGGTCGCACGATAGCAGTGCGCCTCATGGTCGTATTCCATCTGATAGGCCGCAGGATCGGCATCGGTGGTCCATTGGCCGCTGATGACGACATCGTCCGGGAGGGGTGGGGTACGCAGTTCGTAGTGGACACGGACATAGTCGCATGTCGTGTTGATTTCGATGTTGTCGCTGTTGCGGATGATGAATGCACCGTCGGCATCCTCATCGGTCAGGTAGTTGCGTCTCGGCTCATCGGAATAGGGATAGGCGTTGTAGGCCTCGCCGTCCCAGCTGATGTTGCTCAGTCCCATGGTGGTGTGGCTGACGTCAAGTATCTCAAACTTATGGTACTCGTTGCCGGCATCGAAGATGAGCGCACGGTTGTGATCCCACTGTAGTCCGTTCTGGTTGCGCATGTTGGGAGCCGGATTCCTGACGGCATTCTCCCAGCGCTGGTTCTGTGTGACGACGGTATAGAGCTGTTCCTCGACGTTCGTGACGTTGGCCGGGCCGTAGTTCAGCTTCATGCTCAGCTGTTGGTGGTTGTGGTTTACGTCGATGTCGGTATTGGTGGTGGCAGCCATTGCCACTTGCATGAGCGGTTCCAGCACCATGAACCGTACTTCGACAGCAACCTCTCCGTCTTCGTCGATGATGGAAAGGCGGTAGTTGCCGCTTATCTTCAGCTGCGTCAGTTCATTGGGCAGGCAGAGCGAATAGTGGGTATAGGGGACGGTTGTGTTGATGGAAGTCTCGTAGTCGTCAATGGGCTGGTCGTTGAACCCTTGCAGCCAGTTGCTCTCAAAGATTTCCTCGGAGGTGCTCCAGTCTGCCTCACAGTGTTCCAGGTGGTAGCTGTACTGGCAGTATTCGTGTGTCAGGCGGTCGAAACAGACGGTCATAACCTCATGATTTCCCAATGTCAGCACGGGAGGCGAGAGCCAGTCGTTATTGACAATCACCTGCAACGACTTCACTTGTGGGTCGAAGGTACGGTGCTGTGCCATGACTGTTGTCAGGACAAAAAGCAGGGTGCAAGCGGTCAGTAATCGTCTCATCATGGGTGCAAAGGTAATAAAAACAAGAGAACTGCCAAAAAAAATCCCTATAAATGTGGATTGCAGGTTTACAGAAAAATGTGTACCTTTGCACCCGAAATTCAAAAACAAAGCAGAAAATGACTATCAAAAGCAGTATAATCGGCCTGTTTCTTACAGCGGCCACAGTACCTGCAGGAGCAGTAGATGTCGTTACCGACGACTCCTCGAGGGTGTTCAATCTTGATGAAGTCGTCGTCGTGGCACAACCCAAGGAAGGTGTGAGCCTGCGACTGCAACCTATCAGTTCTTCAGTGTTTACGTCGAACGAGATGACGAGTCTTAATGTCCACGACCTGAGCGCGTTGTCGGATTTCGTTCCTTCATTTGTGATGCCACAGTACGGCTCGCGCCTGACCTCTTCCATCTATGTGCGAGGCATTGGCAGCCGAATCAACAATCCTGCCGTTGGCGTGTATTACGACAATATTCCGCTGATGTCAAAGGCGGCGTTCAACAACCATTTCTATATGCTCGACCGTGTTGACATCCTGCGTGGTCCGCAGGGTACGCTCTACGGTCAGAACACTGAGGGCGGACTGGTACGTGTCTATTCGAAGAACCCCATGAGCTATCAGGGAACGGATATCCGTCTGGGCATCGGCACTGGTCTGTATAGTAATGTGGAGGTAGCCCATTATCATCGTCCCAGTGACAAGCTGGCCTTTACTGTAGCAGGCTTCTATAGCGGTCTGAAGGGTTTTATTGACAACCAGAACTTTGACGAGAAGAACGACAAGAGTCTTGAGGCCGGCGGCAAGGCCCGACTCATCTTTCAGCCGAGTGCGAAACTGACGCTCGACTGGACGGCCGACTATCAGTGGGTGTCTCAGAACGGTTTCGGCTACGGCGAATTTCATCCCTTCGACTACGAGACCGACAGCTGGTGCGCCACGCCGCCGTCAACGATGATGTGTCCCGCCGACAAGCACGTCGAGGATCCTGCGACGACCGTGATGAACGGTTACAAGCGCAATATGTTCAATACCGGCCTCACACTGAGCGCTGACCTTGGCAGCCTACTCTTCACATCGACCACGAGCTACCAGTTCCTGCAGGACCGTATGCTCATGGACCAGGACTACATGACCCCCGACTACCTCATGCTCGAGCAGCGGCAGAAGATGAACGCCCTCACGCAGGAGCTTGTGCTCCGTAGTCACGACCAGAGCCGCTGGCAGCATGCCAGCGGACTTTTCGGTGCCTACCAGTGGCTGCGTACAGATGCCCCCGTCTCTTTCGGCGATGCCGTCACAGGGCCAATCGGCACTGCCATCGAGAATGCCATGAAGAATGCCATGATACCTGCTATGATGCAGCGTTTCATTGCCCAGGGCATGCCTGAGGCACAGGCCCGTGCTATGGCACAGCAGATGGTCGATGGCATGGGCATCACCATGTCGGCAGAGATGGCTGTCCCTGAGTCGTTCCATACGCCGACGCTGAACCTGGGCGTGTTCCATGAGTCGAACATCCTGTTGGGCGACCACCTGAAGCTGACGCTCGGACTGCGCCTGAACTATGACCGCGTGAAGATAGACTACGATGCGCTGGCCTATATGAACATGACGGGCGGTACTGCCAATGCTACGGCGACCTATCATCTGACATCGCATGTGACGGACAATCGTTCGACGTCGTTTACGCAGCTGTTGCCGAAGTTCGGACTGACGTGGGCGTTTGACGACAACCTGGGCAATGTCTATGCCATTGTCTCGAAAGGCTATCGGACGGGAGGCTATAACATTCAGATGTTCAGTGACATCCTGCAGACCGACCTGAATGCCCATCAGCAGGATGCCATGCGTGGCGACTATGACGTTGAACACACAACACAAGACTACGATAATATAGAAAACACCATTGCCTACAAGCCAGAAGAGTCATGGAACTACGAGGTGGGAACTCACCTGAACCTGCTGGAGGGTAGGGTACATCTGGACGCCGCCATCTACTACATGCAGATCCGCAACCAACAGCTTTCCCAGATGTCTCCTCTAAGCAACTACGGACGTGTGATGGTGAATGCCGGAAAGAGCCACTCCTGCGGCTTGGAGACCACTTTGCGCGGTCGTGCCTTTAACAATGCCCTCGACTGGACTGTTACCTATGCATTTACCAATTCCAAGTTCGACGAATACCAGCAAAGTTTAGGCAATATTTATAGCAGTTTAGCTGCTGATACTTTTGGCGAGAACTACAAGGACAATTACGTTCCCTTCGTTCCCCAGCACTCGTTCAGTGCAGTAGCCGACTACCACATCGGCAAGCTCACCATCGGAGCCAACCTTTCCGGTCAGGGCAAAATCTGGTGGGACGAGGCAAACACTTACAGTCAGAAGTTCTATGCTTTGTTAGGTGCCCATGCCGACTACGACTTCGGACCTGTTGTGGTGAGTCTGTGGGGACGTAACCTGACCGATACGAAGTACAACACCTTCGCCATCCAGAGCAGTGCTGCCGGTGGTACCCGTTACTTTGCGCAGAAGGCCAACCCGTTGCAGGTCGGTGCCGACTTGCGCATCCACTTCTGATTCCCTTTTAGAAAACATGCTCTTTAAGAAGGGCTATGATAGCAGATGGCAGAACAAAGGCTCTGCACTCGGAATCGTGGGAAGGTGCTTTGAATTAACAAAACAACTTGTTTTGTATCGCAAAACCTATGCTCTTGTTCAACCAAAGCATAGCTTTTGTTGGACAAAACAAGTTGTTTTGTAACAGCGGAGTTGAGGGTAACCTTCGCAAAAGGCTGTATCTTGCTTTGCAAACAGATATTTAAGCAATTAGAAAAGTAGCGTATAACTTTCTTAAATAAATAAGCATTATAGCAGTACATATCAAATTGGTCAGAAACAACATTAAGAGCAGCAAGTCGTATGGTCAGTATTTCGCCAAGACAGTAAGTCAGGGTGAA
>CAJOQT010000027.1 GCA_905236875.1 uncultured Prevotella sp.
AGAACCAAACTTGTTTGAGTTATGCCGAGTCGCATTTTGAATCGACGAAGTCAACTCAAATAAGCAGCGAGAGCAGAAGCAAACTTGCAAAAAAATGCCGCCCGATACACTCGGGCGGTATTTTTTTTCATTCTGGATATCAATCAGGAAGATGGCGAAAGGAATACGACTCTGTCTGCCAGTTGCAGGAAATAGTCGTTCGACCAGATGTCCAGTTCGTGAGGATTGTCCACGAAGCCTATCACATCCTCCTTCACCCGCTCAATATCTGTTGTAGCTTTAACAGCTTTATGACTTGTAGGGTGTAATAAGAATGTCAGAACTCTTGGCAGAGAGTGATTTTTTCTGCAATGGTTTGCATATCTCAAATAATAGTTGTACCTTTGCAATCATGATGAATGGGACCTACGAGCCGGAGGTAGCTGCTGATTTCTTCAACGAGTTGGAGGAAGGAATACGACAGAGACCGGACTACAGGAGGGTATATAGTGCCTTGAGCCAGACCTTCAGGCGATGCCTGAATCAGGAGACGGCGCAGGCACAGGTCATCTTTGGCGGTGACTTTGCCAAGACCGACTACCTGCTGAAGGAGCACGGCGCGCCTGCCCGACTGGTAAAAGCCATCAACGACACCCGTGTTCGTCTGAGGAAACGTCATGAGCTGTCGGCATCGGACCTGGAGAAGTTCTGTCTCTTCGACCTGAAGAACATCTGCCAGTTCATGGCCTTCATCTATAAGACTGACATCCCGTCGCAGCTGGTGGAGCTGTTTCCTACGGAGAAGCCCCAGTCGTTCACCCAAGCACCCCTGATGGGGAGGCTTGAGTCGATGAGGGTGATCGTAGAGCGCTGGGACGACAAGATGGTATATGTCCAGACGGAGGACGCCGACGATGATAGGCTTCGGACGGTCTGCTATGCCAGTGGGAATACGACCTACAACTATGACTGGACCTATCTGAAGGAGATGTTCGCTGAAGGAGTCCAGCTGAACCTCGTGCGTCCCAGAGAGGACAACGGCATTATCTATCCTGAACTCATCATTGTTGAGCCTGACTACCTGGTGAATATCTCTACGGTGGCCCATTGCTTCACCAACTATGCCGACTCGCCCTTGGTGGAACTTATCAAGAAACTGGAACCCCAGAGCACTTCCGAGGCCATCGTGCTGGGTAATCTGGCGGGCCAGTTGCTGGACGAGTCCATTCATCAGCTGCCAGACACACATTCATACGCCCAAAGCATTCAGGACTTCTTCAAGGACCATGCCATCAGTCTGCTGACTGCCGGCATCGACTCAACACGCTTTCATGAGGAAGCCAAGAGACAGCAACAGCATATTGCCCAGGCCATAAGGGTCACGCTACCGAAAATGTTGGGTAGCTTCAACTCGAAGGACGGTATCGTGGAGCCGTCGTTCTTCTCGGAGATGCTGGGACTGCAGGGCCGTATGGACTACCTGCAGATGGACTTCAAGGTGCTGATGGAGCAGAAGTCGGGCAAGGGGGGCTTTCCCTACGACGGCTTCATGACACCCAGACATACGGCTGAGCACTACGTGCAACTGCTGCTCTACACTGCCGTCATCAGGTACAACTTCTGGGATATCTACGAGCAGAACGGTAAGGAGCTTCATGCCTTCCTGCTCTATTCGAAGTACCAGCAGAGCCTCCTGGCTCCCGGCTACACGGCTCCCGAACTGATTTTCGAGGCCATCAAGGTGAGGAACGGATTGGCATGGATGGAGCTGCAATATACGCGACCAGACGCTTATCGCTTGCTTGAGCGACTGGCACCTGAACAGCTGAACCTGAAGAAGATAAGCAACACGCTCTGGACTAACTTCCAGCGTCCGCAGATAGCCAGCGTGCTGGACCCCATCCAGCATGCTTCGGAACTGGAGAAGGCCTATTATTTCAGGTTCCTGACGTTCATTGCCAACGAACACGTCATGTCGAAGTTGGGCAATAAGACGAAGGATGGCTCAGGCTTTGCCGCTACCTGGCACGACTCACTGGAAGAGAAACGGCAGGCTGGCAATATCTATGACCGCCTCACACTCGTGTCACCCGACGTGGATACCGTAGGGAGCATCAGGACGGTGGAACTCCGTTTTTCGGAAACAGAAGACAATGACATGTCGAACTTCCGCGTTGGTGACATCGTCATCCTGTATCCTTATCAGGAGGGTAGGGAGCCTGACGTCCGCAGGACGATGGTGTTTAGGTGTACCATAGAAGACATCCGGACCGACACGATCCGTCTGTCGCTGCGGGCAGCCCAGTCGGACAACCGCGTCTTCGTGAGGTATCAGGACCAGTCGTGGGCCATTGAGCACGACTTCATGGAGTCGTCGTACAGCTCATTATATAAAGGTATGCAGGCCTTCCTCACCGCACCCAAGGAGAGACGGGACCTGCTGTTGCTGCAAAGGGAGCCTGAGACTGACGACACGGTGAGGCTGAAAGGCAGCTATGAAGGCTTCGACGATCTGGCGCTACGGGTGAAGAGGGCGAAGGACATGTTCCTTATTATCGGTCCTCCGGGTACGGGAAAGACGTCGTTCGGCCTGCTCTATACCGTCAAGGAGGAGCTGATGGAACCCGATTCCACCATTCTCCTGCTGTCATACACCAACCGTGCCGTTGACGAGATATGCAGCAAGCTACATCAGGAGGGCATCGACTTCATCAGAATAGGTGGCACCTTCAGCTGTTCGGAGGAGTACAGGGACAAGCTGCTCACATCCAGAGTCCAGCAGAGTGCCAATATCGTGGAACTCAGGCAGACGCTCCTTTCTGCAAGAGTCATCGTCGGTACCACCACTTCGCTGAACAGTCATATCTCCCTGTTCCAGCTGAAGCAGTTCTCTCTGGCCGTCATCGATGAGGCCTCGCAGATCCTGGAGCCGCATCTCATCGGGCTGTTGAGTGCCCATACCGACGGCGTGCCTGCCATCAGGAAGTTCGTGCTGATAGGCGACCATAAGCAGCTGCCTGCCGTCGTCAAGCAGGAGGAAGCCGTCTCGAAGGTACATGAGGCGCTGTTGAATGACATCTGCCTGACCGATTGTCGGTTGTCGCTGTTTGAACGCCTGCTCAAGAAGTATGCCGCTCGTGAGGAGGTCACCTATATGCTTTGCAAACAAGGACGCATGCACCATGATATTGCACACTTCCCCAATGATGCGTTCTACAACGGGAAGCTTCAGGAGGTTCCCCTGCCTCACCAGGATGCCAGCCTGCCGCTGAAGGGCAATGGCAGGGATGGTATCACTGACCTGCTGGAAACCCGTCGCATTGCCTTCATAGCAGCCGACTCGCCAAAGGATTCGCCTTCAGACAAGGTCAACCAGATCGAGGCCGATATGATTGCTGCGATGGTGTTCAGGATCTATGAGCAGGAGAAGGACGCTGGCTTCGATGCCAGTCAGACGGTGGGCGTTATCGTTCCCTACCGTAACCAGATAGCTACCGTGCGCAAGGCTATCGACCAGTATGGCATCGCATTGCTGCATGACATCACCATCGATACCGTTGAACGCTATCAGGGTTCCCAGCGTAAGTATATCATCTATGGGTTTACCATCCAGAAGTACTATCAGCTGAGATTCCTCACCAACAATGTCTTTGTGGATTATGACGGCAGCATCATCGACCGTAAGCTGAACGTGGCGATGACACGGGCAGAAGAGCATCTGATCATGGTTGGCAACCCCGAACTGCTGGCTCACAACTCCACGTTCCGGCATCTCATGGAGTTCGTCCGCAACAAGCACGGCTTCTGCCGTGTCCCTCCAACAGATTTCGTTTCCGGTAATTTTAAGACGACATCGAATTGATCTTTAACGACCACGAATTTCACGCAGATTTTTTCTACCACGAATTTAACGAATGAAACGAATTAATGCTGTGCCTGGATAGCTACTAATTATATTCGAATGAAACGAATTTGTGCTGCGCAGTATTCGATTAATTCGAAATAAATAAATGATGAGCGGGAATAAGAATTCGTGACATTCTTGCGTCCCTTCGGTAGCAAGCGGCAAAGCCGAGCGCGAGAAATTCGTGGTAAAAAAAATACACGTTCGAGAAAACTCAAATAAAATTTGTTTTTCTCCTCTCTTAATCGTACCATTGACCTAATGGTCGAAGGTACTTGCGTTGACTTTGTCTTCTTATGTCACGACTCGGCCAAACAAGCAAGCTTGATGGCTCTCACTGCTCCATAAGTTCGAAAATGAAAATAAAAATGTGTTTTTCTTTTGCATTTCGCTCACTTAATCGTACCTTTGCAGAAAATTGATGTGATGAGAAAGATTATTTTGGCAGTGAGCCTGTTGATGGCGTTGTGCGTAAATGCACAGGGAGCCCGCTCTCATGAGCGGAGTGAGTTTTCATTTCAGAGTTCCAAAGTCACGAATGCTGACGGTGATGTGGAGTTCGTCAAGTTCGGCGTATATGCTGGTGGAGAGCTGCAGAAGGAGTATGTTTACGAGCTGGTGCCGCCCATTGATGCCAATATGGCAGAAACCATAGGCCATTTCTATGAGCCTGACCTCAACTTCGACGGCTATCCCGATGTTGATATCTATCTTGGCTACATGGGAGGCTATGCCAACAATACCTACCACGAGGCGTTGCTTTGGGATCAGTCGCAGCACTGTTTCGTTCAGGCTGAGGATTACAACGGCATCGGTGAGCCGATGGCCGTGCCGGAACAGAAGTATATCTACACCGTTTCCAGCGACGGCCCGGACCATCGTGTGTCCAGCTTCTATCGCTGGAAAGGGCACGAGCTGGAGCTGATACGTACCAATACATGGGCGATAGAAAGTGATGAGTATGTGAACTTCGACGGCCTGGGGCTGCTGCCCTGCTACCGCTTTGATGCCAAGCTCGACGGCCGCATACCTGTCACCATCGTGTTCCAGAAGACAGACAATGACGACATCGTGGCAGGCTATATCTACTATCCCAAGGCGAAGCATCCTGCTCCCATCATGATCGTAGGCTACGTCAGCCGTTACGAGGACAAGCTCTATTACTATCTGAATGAGTATCAGTCTGATGGTGTCATGACAGGCTTTATCAGCATTGAGACGCCCCTGGAGCTTAACTATCTCAGTACTTTCGCAGGCAGGTGGATCAACCCCAAGACGCAGAAGGAGATGCAGATGAAGGACATCAGCTTCAGTCAGGAAGTGCCTACCTGGTTTACTGAGTCGCTCCTGAAGCCTGAAGACCCCGGAAAGATAGGCCGCGAATACTCGTTCCAGAAGTGGGATCAGGCCTATCAGGAGATGATGGGTGGTCACATCACCTTCCGTGGTGCCGGCAGAAACAAGGTACACTTCGAGTGTTGCAACGCCCGTCACAATATCGCGGAGGACAAAAGCGAGGATGGCCGTCCTGCGGTGCTCAACGGCAATGTGTTTGAATACTATGAGGTGAACGAGTGTCACTATGGCTTCCGGGCCACGTTCTTCCCCCGTTTCGTGGTGCTGAAGACCATCACCGACACAGAGTCGTTGCACTGTTTCGGAATGGGGGCAGCCTTCGATGGCGTATATGTCAAGGTGAAACAATAATTAACTCAATTTTCACAAGTTAAGTAGTTAAGAGTAGTTAAGGGAAGTTATCGCGGTCTTCGACCGCTCGGGGAGTTCTTGCCCTGCAAGCGGCATAGCCGAGCGAAGAGACGTATGTCTTTTCCCTGAAAAATCCCAACCGACAAATCATTTGTCCCCTGACTCCCCGAGGCCAAAGGCCGATAACTCCCCTTAACTCCCCTTAACTCCACAAGTTGAGCAAATGCGAAACTCAAAAAAAATTAAGACAATGAGAAAAATACTTGTATGCCTGTTTGCAGTGCTGGTACTGACAGCACGAGGAGGGGAACCGCAGCCGATGTTCCTCTATTACTTTAATCCTGACCACATGCAGGTGGTCTATTGGACGGAGTATCAGGAGCCGCAACGTACGGCAGACAATGCAGAATACTTCGACCAGTGGTACAGCGCCTGGGCCTTGCAGAACAGCGTCAAGACCCATGCCGACGGTTATACGAAGATGGTAATTGGCGGCGGTAGGCTGATTGACATCAAATATAAGGACGAGCTGCTGAAGAATCCTGACGGTGAAGACATGTATCCCGGTGAGTTGCACAGCCGTCCGTCCATACCGTCTCCAGGACTTCGCTTTGCTCTTGTTGACAGGAAGCAGGCTCCCAGGCGTGAGTATGACTATGGCGAGCTGTTCGTCATCCTGCACAAGGACTACCTGAACACACACAGGATGGTGAAGACGGAATATACGTCCGGGGAAAAACCGATGCCTGCCAGTGTCATCAGGCAGATGGAACAGAAGTACGGCATGAAGGCTGCACGTTCCATGCAGGTAGGAAAGATAGCCGGACGCTATATCCAAGGCTTCATACAGTTTGCCGGTGAGTATAAGAACGCACCTGTTGATGCCAACCATGACTACAAGAAGGCGCTGGCTTTGGAGGTGCTCATCGATGGCAGCAAGGTCTATACCATCGAGAAGCTGGGCTATTACGATGATGGCTATTGTACATGGAATGCCGACGATGGCGGCGAGTATTGCCCGACAGCTATCTGTGCTGCCTTCGAAGGGCCTGACGGACTGGACCTGTGCTATGAGCATGGGGCACCCGAAAGCCGTACGGTAGGCATGTATCACCTTCGTAACGGTCAGTTTACGGAACAGAACTATGCCGTCTATCACGCCATGGTTGACGAGCAGACACCGCTCTGGAAGAAGAATATAGCAACATTGCAGAAGCTATACGATGAGGAGAATCCTGAGTGTGAAGGAAAGTTCAAACTGACGAAGTACCGTTGGATCGACATCGACGATGACGGTATCGAAGAGCTGTGGATGCGCGACAAGGACGATGTGCATGGGGCGTTGTTCTGCCAGTATGACGGAACGTTCCACCTGATATGTTCGGAGTCGGACAAACAGCAGTTCTATTTCCTGCAGCAGAGAAGCGGCATGGGCTATGTCCGTCATACCAACACTACCGACGAATCACATTACTGTATCACGGTTTTCAGTTCCAAGAAGAGCTTCTTCTCGCCTGATTTTGCAATGGTTAATGACGGTGGCCATATTGAGGCTTGGCAGGGAGACAGGATTCTGTCTAATGTACAGGCGACCAATATGCTTGATAAGCTGCCGCCCAAGTGGGACGTATATATCTACTGGCACGACATGGAGGAATGATGAACAACCAACTGATAACCATCCTTGGACCGACCGCTTCAGGCAAGACGGCAGTAGCCGTCCGACTGGCAGCGGAGATTGGCGGAGAAATCATCTCGGCCGACTCCCGTCAGGTTTATCGTCGCATGGATATCGGGACGGGGAAGGACTTGAGTGAATATAGAGCCCCCTCCCATCCTCCCCTGTTTAGGGGAGGGGCTTTGTTCTCCCAGACTTCTCCCGTCCTTATCCCTTACCACTTAATCGACATCTGTGAGCCTGGCACGAAATATAACCTCTATCAATACCAGCAGGACTTCCAGCGGGCTTATCAGGACATACGGAGTAGGGGAGCAGTACCCATCCTCTGTGGTGGAACAGGTCTCTATATCGAAGCCGTGCTGAAGGGCTATCAGTTGGCACCCGTTTCTGAGAACAAGGAGCTGAGGGCGAGCCTGGAAGGCAAGAGTCTGGAAGAGCTGACGGAGATCCTCCGTGAGCTGAAACGCAAGAACGGCACGAACATGCACAACACGACCGACGTGGACACCGCGCAGCGTGCCATCAGGGCGATAGAGATAGAAGTAGGAGACCCCCTCAAGAGCCCAACGACCCCCTCCAAACCTCCCCGAGGGGAGGCTTCTGCGCTGCAGCTTTCCCCCCTCGGGGGGACGCAAGGGGGGGGTATCTTCGGCCTCTCCATCGACCGTGAGCTGCGGCGGGAGAAGATTACACGACGTCTCAAGGCCCGACTCGATGAGGGAATGGTTGATGAGATTCGTGGCCTTCTTGATAGCGGCATCCCTGCCGAGGACCTCATCTACTACGGTCTGGAATATAAATATGTGACGCAATACGTCATCGGACAACTCTCTTACGACGAGATGTTCCGACAGCTCGAGATTGCCATCCACCAGTTTGCCAAGCGCCAGATGACCTGGTTCCGGGGCATGGAGCGTCGCGGCTTCACCATCCACTGGATTGATGCCACGCTGCCGATGGAAGAAAAGGTACAACAGATACTTCACTTATTATAACTAAAACGGCGAAATGTTACGAAACAGGGTTCTCCTATTGTTCTGTGTGCTGACAGGTGTGCTGTATGGCATGGCGGAAGAGCGTGGCAACACGTGTCCCATGATACGTATTGTGCCAGAGCGTCTGTCCGATATGACGATACCACGTAGCGGCCATAACACCTTCTATGTGAACGGTGAGCTAACCGTAGTGGGGGGCCACACCACCAGCTTCCTTCCAACAATAACGGCTGAGTTTCTCAGCGATGGCAAGTGGCACGCAATGAACATGTCCTATCCCCACGATAACGGCTTTGCCGTAGTACTCAGTTCCACTCCTAATCGACAAGTCCCCCAACATCCGACTATAATCCTTGGTGGCGGCCATGCAGAGGAGTTGGGAGTGGGACAGACTTACACGCTGGAACGCTATAATCCTGAAACGCACACCTTCGAGGGCTTTGGCTGTCTGGACAAGCGGCGTGTACTGACCAGTGCCATGCAGTTAGGCGACGGGCGCGTCATTATCAGTGGCAACCACTATGCCGACGATGCCATTGCCTGCTATGACGGACGCAGTCAGGTGCAGCACCTCAAGGACGTCATGCATGGGCACTGCAATCCATATATCCTGCCGTTGGGTAACGACGATGTCCTCATCTTTGGTCCGCGTGACAACCGTGATAACATGCTTGATACACTATGGGCTTACCGCCTGAAGGGAGATGCTTTCCGCGTGCCGCTTCAAGAGCAGTGGAAACTGCTGCCCATCGACCAGCCGTTCAACAGCGAGACATGCGCCACAGGCGACGGTGCCTACCTGTTGACGGCCATCAACAACGATCGTCAGATAGCTATCGTCATGGTGCGTGATACTTGCTTCTCATTGTTGCCTACGACATGTCCCATACCCATGAAAAGCAAGTTTGGTCCCTTGGGCTACTGGGGGCCTGTCACCGTTGACCGACAACGGCAGTGCGCTTACCTGCTGGGAGCCGACAGCCTCTTTCATCGGCAGTATGTGCTGGAGATTGACTTGAAGAACAAACCAGCTGCGCTCACCCTCTACTATACCGACTCGCTGGAGCATGCCACCATCACCATCCCCATCGTAACGCCCGAGGGTGACCTCATTTTGGCAGGCGGTATTCCCAATGACAATTATAAACCGCTGGCCAGTGTCTGGTTATACCACTTCACTACCGACCAACAGGAAGGTGCCTCACATCTTCCTGCTTGGCTGTGGATAGTCGTCACCTTGGCAGTAGTGGCAGTCCTCGCATACCTTATATATTATAAGAGAAAGCATCGGCAAATGTCGAGCCAACAGCCGGAAGCTCCGGCCGTTCGACTGCCCGACCCGGAACTGATGAAGCGTATCTGTCAGTTCATAGAACAAGATCTGCGATACCTCACACCTGTCAAGTCTTCAGACATTGCTATGGAGTTGGGTATCAGTGTGGCTGACATGACCGACTGCATCAATCGGCAGCGTCACATCACCTTCACCCAGCTGGTAGCCGAATACCGCGTGCGTCATGCCCAGCAGCTCCTCATGGAACAGCCCGACATGAAGCTGTCGGAGCTCATTGCCAGTTCGGGCTTCACCAGCGAATCGACCTTCTTCCGCGTATTCAAAGATATCACAGGCCTCTCGCCGAGGGAGTGGCTGGCACAGAAAAACGTCTGAAAAGACTTCCCCAGTCGACTCCCATTCCGTTAAAAAGACTCCCATTTCGTGGATTGGGAGTTGATTCTTGCGTTTGGAAGTCTAAGTTATCATCTTTTTTTGTTATATTTGTAGGCAAATAACCTATTCATTACGACTATGAAAATAATTTGCAAACTGATGATGCTGCTTGCCCTGCTGACGGCAGGGGTAACGGCTGCTATGGCACAGAATCCATTTGCTGACGAGCCAATCGATGGAACGTCCAGCACATCGACTAACCCTAACGGTCGTACGGGGACGGGTTCGACGGGCCTTGTGTTTAAATACGGCAATATGCACTTCAAGATCCTCTCGGACAAGACTGTCGAGGTGACAGGTGAGGTGCGCAGCAAGTACGAGGGACGCGTGGAGATTCCCAATCAAGTGACGCACGCCGGTAAGACCTATAAGGTGGTTGCCATCGGTGAATGGGCCTTTCAAAACTGTTCCAAGATGACGTCGATAGTGATTCCCAAGAGCATCCAGCTCATTAAAAGCAATGCTTTCTTCATGGACGAACTAACGGAGGTCTTCATCCCTGGCGACAATGTCAAGATAAAGAAGAGCGCATTCCTCTCTTGCCAAAAGCTTCAGGTAGTCACCATTAACGGCAAGACGCCCCGTTGTTCGTCCAAAGCATTCCGACTCTGTACAAAGATGAGGGAGCTCCGCATTCGCGGCATCGACCCCAGCAAGAACGGCAAGAAGCTGAATACCGGCTCCAAAGACACACCTCATTATGCCGTCATCAAGGTGATACGGTAAACATTAAAGATTAAACATTAAATTTCAGTAGATTGAGGATTAATCATTAAATTTCAGTAGATTAAAGAATATAGGATTATGAAAAGAATATGTAGCGTTATCCTGACGCTCGTCCTGCTGACGGTTTCGCTGACGGCATTTGCCGACGGTGGCCAGCGTTTCCACGAACAGGGGACTAAGTGGGTCGATCCTGTAGAGTACTATGAGCTACAGAATATCAGCCGAAATGACTTCCAGCGTGACTACGACCAAGGCGACATCGACATCAACAAAATTATCAAGGCAAAGGGCAAGAAAGTCTTTGGCTTGCGACTGAAACCCATTGCTGGTGCTACTCGTGTCAAGCAGTTCCTCAACATAGGATATGATGACTATACATCGGGCACCATCGATTATCAGGACCTTTATGGCGTTGAGGGTATCCCTCTTCATGAAGCGGGGTTCTGTGTCTATTTGGAAGAGAGTGTCAGCAGGTCATACAGCTTCACTTATCACTATCAGATTTCCGAGGCTGACGAATTCTCAAAATATACGGACAGAGGTACAGGAAATGCAAGCATCAGCATCAGCGGCCTGCATATTGTCTCGACGGAGTCGGGAATAGGCCTGGATTATGCGCTCACCGCTCGTGTTTCGGAAAGTGAGCAGTCCTCAATAGGCAGCCAAAGAGCTAATAACACGATGAGGAAACCTTCTGGTGTGGACGCCAGACTGGGAAAATTCATCTACTTCAATGGCAGTCGCTATTTGCTCGTCATGCTTAGCGCAACAGCTAAAGAGGTGGCGGCAGCAGCATCCAGTGAAGACCTCACGCCAGAGGAAAAGGAGAAGATGACCAACCACCCTTGGGCACGTGTCTATTTCATCGTTGAACAAATCATGGTTGAGGACGACGAGGAGGCTGTTGTTCCGTTGAACGCGGACGACAAAGAAGAGCTACAGTTCTTTATGGAAGACCTGATGACATGGTTTAAGGGTGATGGCGACCCGTTGCGGTTAGGTGAGCATCTGGACGAAAAAGAGGGAGCTGTGGTAAACACCATCAGTACGGTACTCTCGTTGCTCCTCGGCGCAGGCCTTGCCAGCGTAGCAGGCAGTACGGGTGCAGAGATAGCTGCTGGTCTGCTTGAGGCCATTACTGCCGGAGGTACGCCTCCGCCACTTCCACCTAACCTGCCCAATACGCCTGACTTGCCGAATATGCAGGGTAGGCGTGAAGAAGAAGAGGAAGGGAAAGATGCTCCCAGTCCCTCGACAGGAGGGGATGACTCGTCGGAGTCTGACGAGGTACAGATTGTGACGCCACCAGTTCCAGACGCCATTGTCCCAGACGACGTTCAGGTTGTACCGTCTGTTCCCAACGGCTTTAATCCGAGCGACTACCGCTATGGTTCTGAGTTCCTGAGGGTAGAGCCTGATGGTGACATCGTGATGAGAAGTCCTGCAACAGAAAAGGAAGTACGCTTCTATGCACAAGGCGACGACACATGGATAAGTGACAATGCCATCCCCTATACTGCCGAGGACATCGCAAGACGTCTGGCTTACGAGGCTGAGCATAAGGACTACGTGAAGGACGTTGCCGACACCAAGGCCAGGAGCGAGCAGGCGTTTCATGACGATTGGGATGCTAAGGTAAAGAGAGAACAATACGGCAGCGACGAGCAGAAAGCATTTGCCGAATGGCGTGAGAAACAGGAAGCCATCGAAAAGCGCAAAGATGAGCAACTGAAGAAACTGGCCGAGAAACACAACGTGGCACCATCGGAAGAAGCCGTCAGGAAAGCCATCCAATTTGAGCAGACCATGAACCAGATAGATGCCCGTACGCATATCGAAGAGGTGAAGGCGTGGGGCGAAAGCGTCAAGTATGTGGAGAAAGTTGATAAGATATGTGACAATACACTATACGTCATGGGCAAGTGCGTACCTGGAGGCGACAATGTGTATAAGATATACACCCTCAACAGGCACATAGGTGCGTCAGTCGTCGAGTCTGGGCTTAAAGGAGGTCTCCGTGAAATTTATTTTAAAGGTTTACTGAAGGGAGCCATCAAGGGCGGCATTAGCGTAGCACAGTTCCAAGCCGCCCAGTGCTCTAAGTTTATCAATGAAAAGGTAGGTATAGGACAGCCCCTTGGTGAGTACATCGTCTTCGCGGGAGGTGAAGGTGTCACAGCTGCCATTGACTCCATCAGCCAGGGAAAGAGTGCTAAGGAAGTGGCCATCGACGTGATGGGAGCAACCTGGAAGAAGTCGCAAGCTTTCGCTGTTAGTAAAGGCTTAGGCGCATTAGGGAAGATTCCGAAGGTGGATAAATTCTTTAAAGATCAGAACTTCAACTACTCGAAGCAGCTCTTTGGTGGCAAGACCAGTATTGGTATAGAGGGTTCTGTAGGAACAAAGAGTGCCTTTATTGCCGGTACCGCCAAGGGCCTCGGCTATTTGGGTGCTTATGAGAAATTAAACCCGTTCAAAAATGCCCCCGTAATCGACCCTCTGGATGGTCCTGTAGGTGAAGGCGGCGTGCAAGACAGGCTCGACGATGTATCGAAGACTTTTTGGGAAATGATGAAGAATGTGAGACAAATTAATAGAATATAAAATAACGCTCTGATATATGGACACAGACGAAAGAAAGAAGCAAATAGAAGAGTGGACAGAGGAAGGCCTCTGGCTGAATCACTACCATTTTCTGGCGCAGGCCGTTCTCATGGCTATGACAAGATGCCAGGCATGGCGCCAGTTCAACACGAAGGAGGTGCTGACCGCTGACCAGCTGTTTGAAATGGCCCGGCTTTACGACGAGAAGTACCCACTCCGTGAAGGCGAGTTCTTCATGGTGACCCACGAGGGAGCCATCGGTCTGAGCCCGGGCTTGGAATTCCTCACGAGCTGGCTTTACATCCCCATGGAGCCAGGATCCGAGCGTGACAGGCTGGAGCAGCAGTTCTGGGAGAATGTCGAGAATGCCCCAACAGAGCAGCCGCAGGAAGACATAGAATCGGACAACGACGACGATGAGGAATCGGTTATGATTGTGTCACGGCCACCGTCGCTGCCACCTTTGCCACCCTCGCCGCCGCCGGTGCCACCAGTGCCACCAACACAGCCTGGTCCACCGCCTGTGCCGCCAATTCCTGGAAACGATAATCATCAATAATCGCAACTAATATGAACGAACAAGAACGAGAACAATATAAAGCCATCATGGCCTTGAAGGGACACTACTCTTCGCTGATGCAGGCACTCACTATGGCTATGACCAAGACCTTTGCATGGCGAGCGGTCGATGAGGAGGGTTTCGCTTACTCCCTCAAGGAGCTGTATGAGTTTGCCAAACGCTACGACGTGGAGCATCCGCTCAGCGACGACCAGTTCTTCATGGTGACACGTGAGGGTGCCATCGGCCTCAGCCCAGGTCTGGAGTGGCTCACACAGTGGATGTTCCTGCCGATGGAGGAAGGTCAGGAACGTGACTTCGTGCTGCAGCGCATGAAGGAACAGGTGCAGGAAGAGCATGCTGTTCGCGATGCTGTGGAGCAGGCTGTGCTGAGTGGCATGAAAGCCCAGTTGGAGGAACAACAGGCACGGCAGAGCAGCGGTTACTATATCTTCGATGATGAGACGCAGCCCATTGGCCCGTACTCTGTCGAGGAATTATTGAGACGTGGACTGTCTTCTTCCAAACTGGTGAAGCCGGTCGGTTCAAAACAATGGGTAAAGGCATCGATGGTACAGGAACTGAAAGAAGCATTAGCACGGAATAACCGTTAGGTGGTTCTTTTGAAACAATAGCAAAACACGAAAGAAGATGGAGAAAGAGAGAATAGGTGTAGGCCAGTATCTGGCGATGTGCATCAAGCAGGGAATAGCGGTGTTCAAGAATCCTTTGAAGCTACTGCCCACACTGGTACTGGGAGCCGTGTGGCTGGTGATAGGCTACCTGTCGGCAACCATGCAGCTGCCTCTTTGGGCAAAGGTCGTGAGCTTCCTGTCGTTTGCCGAAGGAGGTATGTTCGGTGGTGTGTTAGGTGCCGCAGGAGGTATTGTAGGAAAGGTCGTGATGGCAGTCTTTGTCAACAGTGCCATCTTGCCTCTGTTCCAGAAAAAGCTTCCGTTCTTTGGAGTGGCAGGAGGCATAAAAGGCATGTTTTCCAATATGGGTGAACAGGTAACGCGAGGCATTGCTCCCTTCTTGGGTGGCTTGGGTGCCGCTCTGCTCCTGTATTCCTTCATGAACATCTCACATATCCGGCTCAACTCGATGGTGGGTGTGGCGGCTATTGTGTTGCTCCTGCAGAACATTGGCAATAAGGGCGGATTCTTATTCGGATTACTGTTCAGTATTGCCAATTCGCTGACGAAGGGTCGCGTACCGCGTTTTATTACCATCAATCGTATGCTTACAGGTATGGCTGTAGGCTTTACTGTAGCAGTGGGCTTCAGTGTCGTGGGTATCAGTTGGAGTATCCTGTTAGGATTGCCGCTCCTCCTTCTCGCATTACTGCTGAGCATCTTCCTGAACCGGAAACAGACCGAACAGTAAGTTTGACCTGACGGTCGAAGGTACTTTCGTTGACTTTGTCTTCTTATGTCACGATTCGGCCAAACAAGCAAGCTTGATGGCTCTCACTGCTCCATAATTTCGAGAAAACTCAAAATTCTTTTGGTTTTCTCCTCGCTTAATCGTACCTTTGCAGACGTAATTAGTTAGAACAGTCAATGGAAAGTGATCGTTGGGGCATCCTGTATTGCCCGAAGAAAGGCATACGTGCCGACCGTAAGCGCTGGTCGAAGATACAGCGCGCACTCGACCTGCGTAATGTGCAGTATGACTTCGTGCAGAGCGAGTCGTCGGAAAGCGTCGAACGACTGGTGCGCATGCTGATCAAGAACGGCTATAAGACCATCATCGTCGTCGGCGGTGACTCGGCATTGAACGATGCCGTGAACTGCCTGATGGAGGTGGATGATGCTACACGCTCTACCATCTCGCTGGGTGTCATACCCAATGGCGTGATGAACGACTTTGCCCGTTACTGGGACTTCAAGGAGTACGAGATACAGCAGACCGTTGACTGGCTGGTCAAGCACCGCGTACGAACCGTTGACGTGGGATGCATCACCTATCAGGACGACGAGGGAAAGGAGGCAAAGCGTTACTTCCTCAACTGCGTCAACATCGGACTCATTGCCGACGTCATGAACCAGCGGCGACAGGCACGCTCCTTGTTAGGCTCCCGTACGCTGGCTTTCTTCGCCTCTATCGTCATGATGGCCTTCCACCGCTTCGACTATAAGATGCACCTGAAGATCAATGCCGATACCATCGACCGCAATGTCATGACGGTCTGCGTGGGCAGCGGACGTGGCTACGGACAGACCCCCAATGCGGTTCCCTATAACGGATTGCTCGATGTCAGCGTGGTCTATCAGCCGCAGAAGATTGCCCATCTCTTCGCCGGACTCTGGCTCCTCGTCACCGGACGCTTCCTCAACCACCGAAGCGTACATCCCTACCGTACCCGGAAAGTGGAGCTGACCGACACCTCACGGGCTCGTGTCGGCATTGACGGACGACTGCTCGGACGACTGGAAGGTGCCTGTCGCATCACCGTAGAACAGGAAGTCATCAACTTTCTCATACCCGATTAAACAAATAAAGCGAAAGTTTTTTTGATTTCTTAACGTTTGTTCGTGCAAGATTTTGTACTTTTGTGCATTAATTAAGCAAAAGTACAATATGCGTATGAACAGAATTCTTTATTTATTGCTGGCGGTAGCGTTGGTTTGCGGGTGTTCTAAGGAATACGAAGATGACATCAGCAAGAATACCATTGGAATAGCTTCGGTTCTGTGGACTTATAGAGATTACACTGGAACTTGGAACTATGGTGACTGGCATGGGGAGGACTATCGACTGACAGTGGGAAATCAAAGCAATGTTGCCTGGACGCTGACAATCAGTGGAATGCCCGATAGGTGTTTTTACAATTTGGCGTTTCCCGATGAACAGATAACAGGAAATGTTCCCTATGCTGAATATCCGGGCAGATTCAATGCAGATATGCTGATAAAGGGTTATTCAGAGAATGTTTCAGTGTTTCAGATACAATTAACGATCTATGAATTCCGCGTGGAGCACGAGGGGCAGATAAAGACTATTGCCGTAGAGTTTAATAATTATTCTGAACTGATTGTCAACCAATTATCCAAAACCGTTACTCTCTGGCTTTACATAGATGCAATCTACTTGGATGGAGAGATTGTATATGCAGGTGGACCAGCAGTGAATTCATCTGGTAATGAAACAGATGTTCCTGATAATAATAATGGGTCCAAAGACTGGGACGTTGTGACGTTCCAGTCACAATAAAAAACCTTGATGCTACTTTGACAGAAGAACACCTGATAAAACAAGCCCGAAAGGGCAATGGTGAGGCGCAGCGGCAACTCTATGAGTGCTACGGTGGCTTCGCGCTGGCTACCGCTATGCGCTATCTGGCAGACAGAAGTCTGGCAGGCGATGCGGTACAGGAGGCCTTCATCAAGGTGTTCACCCATCTCGACCGCTTCGACTATCGCGGCAACAACTCGTTGAGGGCTTGGATTGGACGTATCGTCGCCCATGAGTCATTGTCGCTGATGCGGCGCAATAGCCACTACGTTCCGATGGAGCAATTCGCCGAAGACTTGGACGAGAACGAGCCACCTCCAGATGTCGGACATGTGCCGCCCGACATCCTTCAGAAGTTCATTCGTGAGCTGCCACAGGGCTATCGGACCGTCTTCTGCCTCTACGTCTTCGAGGAGATGACCCACCGCGAGATAGGCGAGACGCTCGGCATCAGCATCAACACCTCGGCATCGCAATACATGAGAGCACGCCAAGTGCTGGAGAAACGAATCAGAGAATACATTAAACAACAGGAAAGATGAAACGAAACGACTTTGAAGACCAACTGCGAGACATCATGGCAGGCTATCAGGAGCCTCTGCCTAAAGACTCGTGGAGCGGCATCAGGCAACGCCTCGATGCGCCGAAACGTCGTGCCCGTTTCGTCTCGCTCCTCCGTAAGGCTGCTGCAACCTTCCTGCTCCTGCTGACAGGCGGAACGGCCTACTGGCTATGGATGGCACGGGAGGCCACACCAGTGCAGCCTCCGACAGCATGTCAGACTACACCGATACAAACCTCGTCAGCGCATCAGCAGGAGTCTCCCTCCGACCTCTATTCTCACACCTCCTTGCCGGAGGAGTCGGAGGGGGCCTCCCAAGACCGCGCTGATGGGATGGCATCGGCTGCTTCCCCTGTCCGCGCCTCTCACCACATAGCACGACAGCCTGTATCACCGACAATGCTTCAACCAGATTCCTCTTTAGTTTGTCGAACGGATTCCCCGTTTGTTCCCTCCTCTTCAGAGGAGGAGAGAAACGAAGTACAACACACCCTTCCTGCCTCCAGCGTACAATCTCCAACGCCCATCCGTCCGGCTTCACCCGTCCGGCTTCATTCATCCGACATCCAACATTCAGCTTCAAACATCTCTCTCTCCTTGTCGGCTTCCAATCTCATGGCATCGGCCAGCACCTCCTCACCGTTCGTGATGAGTACGTCGTATATGAGTTCGGCATCCTACGGAGACTATATGGCTTCTGTCACCAAGGGCAGCAGTACACAGATGTACCTCAATAACTATGATGATGAGGCTCGTCACCATCAGCCCTTCACCGTTGGCCTGAATACACGCTATGCGCTGACACCTCGTTTGGGTGTTCAGTCGGGACTGACCTATACCACAACGGCATCCGACTTTATACATCATCTGAACAATCAGCAGACGCAGGACCACCAGCGACTGCATTATCTGGGCATCCCACTACGCCTCGACTATCAGTTACTGCGGCTGAAGCCTCTCTCTCTCTATGGCGTAGCAGGCGGCGAGGCAGACCTTTGTGTGGGAGCCGTCATCACTACCGATGGCGTACGTTACCACGTGGAACGCGACCGCATGCAGTTCTCTGCCGAAGCCGCCCTGGGTGTACAGTATGACTTTATGCCCCGCATGGGTGTTTATTTCGAGCCGGGCCTTCGGTATTACTTCGACAATGGCAGCTCCACGCAGAACATCTTCAAGGAAAAGCCTTTCAGCTTCAGCCTTCAGCTCGGTTTGCGCCTGAATGTCGGGAAAGAATAGAAAAAAACAAATAAACGTAATATAAATATGAAAAAGACTCTATTATGGCTGGCAGCCGTCGTACTGGGTGGTACCCTGCTGTCGTGTAGCTCGTCAAAAGACGAGGAAATGGAAAGTGAGAAACTATTGGTGACGATGTTGTCTGAACCGCAGCCGATACAACTGACGGCAGCACAGAAAGTATTTGTCAACGACAACAACAGCTTTACGCTCAATTTCCTGAAGACTGTCAACGAGGCCGACCATAGCGGCAAGAGCTTCGTCTATTCGCCCTTGAGCATCACCTATGTATTAGGAATGGTGAACGATGCCTCCACTGGCATGACGGAGCAGGAACTGGAACAGACGCTGGGATTCCACGAGGGCGGCATCCAGGCCGTGAATGACTACTGCAAGAAACTGATCGAGGGGCTGCCATTGGTCGATAAGGATGTGCAGCTCAACATTGCCAATGCGCTTTTCGTCAATAAGAATAAAGTCCGGCTGAAGCCACAGTACCAGGCAGACATGGAACAGTACTACGATGCCAAGGCCGAGGCGCTTGAGTTCAACTCGCAGGCACTTGGAAAGATTAATGACTGGTGCAGTGATAAGACCAACGGCATGATAGACAAGATACTCGACAGGATCGACCCTCGTGTGGTGACCTATCTGCTCAACGCCATCTACTTCAAGGCCGACTGGACTTCGAAGTTCGATCCGGACAACACCAAGACGGAGACCTTCACCACGGAGAATGGTTCTACCCAACTGCCCCTGATGCAGCAGGATGTGCTCATCAGCTATGCGAAGACTGATACCTATGCCGCTATCAAACTGCCCTATAGCAACGGATACTGGGACATGACGGTGATGTTGCCGGAAGAGGGCAAGACCATTGACGACGTCATCAGCCAGTTGACGACAGAAGTGATGGCGGGCAGTACGACGAAGCCGCAGTTTATGCCCTACGAGGTCGATCTGAAACTGCCACGCTTCGAGACTTATTCGGATACCGATGACTTACAGGTAGGACTCATTGGACTGCTCCAGAAAATGGGTATCCGTCAGGCCTTTGAACCTAATCATGCTGAGATTCCAAACATGTGCGAGAACACGAATGTGTATATTGCCATGATGCGCCAAAAGGCCGCTATCAAGGTTAACGAAGAAGGCGCGGAAGCCGCTGCCGTCACCGTAGCAGGTAGTTATGCGACATCTGTCGGGCCTGTAACTTATCCTAAAGCAACTTTCCATGCCAATCGTCCCTTTGTCTATGTCATCCGCGAGGCTTCCTCTAATGTCATCCTCTTCGTTGGCAGATTCACAGGGGTATGATGAGAAAGTAAAAACTATAAAGGAATTTCGAATCTCTCTAATTGCTGCGCTTTATTATTCGTTTCATTCGTTCGCATATTCGTGTTTGATATTGTGTAAATTATTCGTTTAATCCGTTTAATTCTTGCGTCCCTTCGGTAGCAAGCGGCAAAGCCGAGCGCGTTGTCGTTATAAAACATGCGAAGTTGAGTTAAGTTATTTCGTTAGTATTCTTCCAGAATCTGTTCCAGTCTTTCACGGCGCCTTTGTCGTTTGCTCTTGATGTTCAGTTTCTTCAACAGCTTTTTGATGGCAGGCTGAATAATCGTACCCAAATCAATGCCAATGGTCATGGCACCGCCAGCCTGTACCTGACTTTGTGCTGCCAGCCATTTCCCCTGTTGTTCCAGCTGATAGTTGGTCGCAGTACTATGGGAAACCGTCATGATGCCTTTCCAGTCGGGTTCCAGGATGTTGGGCTTGTCCTTGAGTGCCGCCTTGCCAATGAAGTCAGGCTCTATCGGATCCAAGATATGACTCTCGTTCGGAGCGACGACTGTTGGCATCCTGCTGAGCCATTCTTCCATGTTCTGACGGATGGACGGGTCAGAGTAGTTGCTGGTGTCGGGCAGCTCGGTATGCATTGTCACCTCCCCATTCCGTCTGACATCCTGGGCATCAGACGTTACAGGAATAATGCATAAAGCAAGAATCATCATGCCGAATTCGTTGTGCATCGTGTATAAACCTCAAATCTCAAACCTCAAACGATTATTCAATGCTGCAAAGATAAGCTATTTTTCGTTTCAAGATACTTAACGAAGTCTTATATCAAGTCAAGGATATTTAAATTAAAGAGGATTTAATTTTTTCCAACTTAATAAATGAAAAGAAATGTATAAAAATACCCTATTTCGCTATGGAAAAAGGGGTAGAGAAAACAAAAAACACCTGTTTTTGCCAAATAATCGGACAATTATTTTGTCATCCCGTTTAAAATGCTTACTTTTGGAAAGCAAACTTAATATGGAATCCTGGGAAATCCGAAAAAGAATAGTGACAACAAAGCATTAAACGACTTCGATGAAAAAACAGAAGGACAAATATTCACACTCTGTCGCAGGGAAGCTGAGCCGGCGTATCTTGATTACGCTGGTTATTGTTATGGCCATTCTTTCCTACGTCATTTATACCCTATCGACTGTCGCCTTCATAACGGAGACGGAGGATTATTACGAAAACGTCCTTAAAGCCTCGAACGAGAAGGTACGGCGCATTATCTCCGATGTCTATGTGGCTGCCGTCAATACGGTGCCACAGGTCGAGGATAACCTTGACAATCCTGACCGCTTGCAGCTGATCATGGAACGGCTGGTAGAGCACAACCCGCGCATACGCAGCTGTGGCATCAGCTTTGTGGAGGGGTACTATCCGCAGAAGGGAAAATGGTTCTGTCCATACGCCAGCAGAATAGACAGCACGAAGGTGGAAGGCAAGATTATCGGCGATGCTGACCACGACTACCTCAAGGCCGACTGGTTCCAGGAAGCACTGGCCGCCAAGGAAGGATATTGGTGCAAGCCTTACTTCGAAGGCAATGATGGTGTCACGCCCCTCGTCTCCTATCTCGTCCCCATCCATGACAAGAGCGGCAACGCCGTAGCTGTCCTCGGTGTCGATCTGTCGCTGGAATGGTTGCAGAATCATCTCGGTAAAATCAGTAGAAAGGAGATGGAAAAAGCGGACGATGATTCAACAAGTGTCGATGACCATCAGGAGATGGAGTGGAAGAGGGGAAAATACATCTTCATCATAGACAGCAATGGTACCTATCTGGCACACCCCGACCAGAAGCGTATCATCAATGAGAACTACTTCACATACACCGATGCCACGCCCGATACTATTGACAACTACGTCGGACATCTCATGACTTCCGGGAAGAAAGGCTACTACCCTGAATACGGAGAAGACGATGAAAACCTTACCATCGAAGGGTACAGATGCTACATCTTCTTCAAGCCCGTCGAGCATACCGACTGGTCTATCGGACTCGTCATGAGGGAGATAACTGTCAAGGTTACGGGTTACGTTTTGGCAGGTTTGTTGCTCATCTTTGTTTTCGTAGCCATGATGATTGTGCTTGTTGTCAGTTTCGTCACCATCAGGAAGACCACCAAACCGCTGACGCAGCTAGCACAGTCGGCCGACGAGGTGGCCAAGGGAAACTTCAATGCTTGGCTGCCTTGGGTGTCCAGTCACGATGAGGTACATAAGCTACGCGATTCCTTCCGTGACATGCAGCACTCACTCGCCCAGTATGTCGAGGAGCTTCAGAGCACAACGGCGCAGAAGGCATCGTTCGAGAGCGAACTGAAGGTGGCCAATGAGATACAGATGTCCATGCTGCCCAAGACCTTCCCAGCTTTTCCCGATCGTGACGACGTAGATATCTATGGCAAGCTGACGCCCGCCAAGGCTGTCGGTGGCGACCTCTTCGACTTCTTCATCCGCGACGAGCAGCTGTTCTTCTGTATCGGCGATGTCAGCGGTAAGGGTGTGCCTGCTGCCCTTGTTATGGCTGTGACACGTTCGCTGTTCCGAAACATCTCAGCACATGTCGATGAGCCGCACCTGATAGTCGGCACGCTTAATAAGATGCTGGCAGAAGACAACGAAACCAATATGTTTGTCACCGTATTTGTCGGAGTGCTCAACCTCAAGACGGGACAGCTGCGCTACTGCAATGCCGGTCACGATGCACCTGTTGTTATTGCCCCAAGTGGCCAAAGGTCAAAGGCAGAAGGTCAAGAGTCAATGCTCAGTTGCGACTCCAATCTTCCTCTTGGCGTGGTGCCGGACTGGAACTTCACGGAACAGAAGGCCGAGATGGTCCCAGGCAACATGATCTTCCTTTATACCGACGGTCTGACAGAGGCAGAGGATGCCTCCCACAACCAGTTTGGTGAGCAACGGATGACCAGTGTGATTGCAGACATTCAGTCCGAAAACGTCGGGCAGGGTCCTCAGGAGGTTATTGAACGGATGATTGATGCTGTCCACGCATTTGTCGGAGAGGCAGAACAAAGTGATGATCTGACCCTGCTTGCCATACAGTTGACTTCTCCTGTTAAAGAATAAAAGAATCAAAAGCAGGGCACTTTCGATGTGGAAAAGTGCCGCAAAAGACAAAAATTGCCCGATTTTGTAAAATAATCGGGCAATTATTTTGTCATCCCATTTAAAATGCTTACTTTTGGAAAGTAAATCTAAGACGTACAAAAAAACAAACTGAAATACTAATAATAAAAAACCTTGAAGATCGGAACTATGAGTTATTTACGATTCGAAAAAGCTGTGATGACTAACCTTGAGGAGTCCATCCGCCGTGAATTACTGCGTACCAATCGTTCTGGAGCCTATTCGTGCTCTACGGTAGTCGATTGTAACACGCGTAAGTACCACGGTCTGCTGGTCGTGCCGGTTCCTGAACTCGACGACGAGAACCACGTCTTGCTGTCCTCTCTGGATGCGACGGTGATTCAGCATGGAGCAGAGTTCAACCTGGGTCTGCACAAGTATCAGGGAAACAATTACAGTCCGAAAGGTCACAAGTACATTCGGGAGTTTGACTGTGACAAAGTGCCTACGACGCTGTATCGTGTAGGTGGTGTGTTGTTAAAGAAGGAAGTGGTGTTCCAGCACTATGAGGACCGCATCCTTATCCGTTACACTTTGGTTGATGCCCATTCGGCAACAACGTTACGTTTCCGTCCGTTCCTAGCATTCCGCAGTGTCCGTCAGTTCACACATGAGAACTCAACGGCCTCTCGTGAGTACCATGAGGTGGATAACGGCATCAAGACCTGTATGTATGCGGGCTATCCCGACCTGTACATGCAGTTCTCCAAGAAGAATGAGTTTATCTTCCAGCCCGACTGGTATCGTGGCGTGGAGTATCCGAAGGAGCAGGAGCGCGGCTATGCCTCGAACGAGGACCTCTACGTGCCC
>CAJOQT010000028.1 GCA_905236875.1 uncultured Prevotella sp.
ATTGTTGGTAATCCCAATGTAGGTAAAAGTACGCTCATGAACCAGTTGGTTGGTGAGCGTATTTCAATTGCGACGTTTAAGGCTCAGACGACGCGCCACCGTATCATGGGTATCGTGAATACTCCTGACATGCAGATCGTGTTCAGTGACACACCGGGAGTGTTGAAGCCTAATTATAAGTTGCAGGAGATGATGCTGGCATTCTCGGAGTCTGCCTTGCAGGATGCCGATGTGCTGCTCTATGTCACGGACGTTTTGGAGAATCCGGAGAAGAATATGGATTTTCTGGAGAAGGTGCAGAAGATGACGATACCGGTCATCTTGCTGATTAATAAGATTGATGAGCTAAAGGATGAATTACGAAGTACGAAGGACGATGTGTTGCTTTGCAAGGGAGAAGGACGAAGTACGAAGGAAGAAGGACGAAGTACTTTAAACATCGAACATCAAACTCGCGAAGCGAAACATCGTAATTCAACCTTCAACCTTCAAACCTCTCAACAACTGCTCGCAACGATTGTTGAGAAGTGGCACGCTCTATTGCCTAATGCGGAGATACTGCCCATTTCGGCAAAGAACAAGTTTGGCGTGGATATGCTGTTGAAGCGTATTCAGGAGCTGTTGCCTGACAGTCCTGCCTATTTCGACAAAGATCAGCTGACCGACAAACCCGCCCGTTTCTTTGTGTCGGAGATTATCCGTGAGAAGATACTGCTGTATTATGACAAGGAGATTCCGTACGCTGTAGAGGTTCGTGTGGAACGCTTCAAGGAGACGGAAAAGAATATCCATATCAATGCTGTCATCTATGTGGAGCGCGATTCGCAGAAAGGTATCATTATCGGTCATCAGGGTGTGGCGCTGAAGAAGGTATCGACCGAGGCCCGCAAGGCGTTGGAGAAGTTCTTCGGCAAGAGTATCTATTTGGAAACCTTTGTCAAGGTCGATAAGGACTGGCGTTCCAGTCAGCGTGAATTAGATTCATTTGGTTATAATCCCGAATAAATAAGAAACACTATGAAAAAGCTTTTTGTTCTGACAATGATGTTGCTGGCAGTACATGTTGCTGTCATTGCACAACGTGAAGCGGGTGACCTGACGGTACAGCCCAAAGTAGGCATGAACTTGTCGAGTCTTTCTGATGCTGACAAGTCTATTGTTGACCTCTGTCTTGGATTAGAAGGAGAGTATATGCTGACCGACGACTTCAGTCTGGCAGCAGGCGTAGTCTTCTCAAATCAAGGTGCCAAGTACGATGATAAATCCATCACATACACCGCAGACTTGGACTACGTGAATGTTCCTGTCATGGCCAATTATTATGTGCTGCCAGGACTGGCACTGAAGGTCGGTGTACAGCCGGGTATCAAGATGAAGGCAAAGGCCAAGATGGATGGCGGAACGGTAGATCTGGACATCCTTTATCAGGAATTCAGCTCTTTGACAGGCGAGAAATATAAGGTCAATTCCGTTGACCTGTCTATTCCCATAGGTGTCTCCTATGAGTATAAGAATATTGTGCTTGATGCCCGTTACAACTGGGGACTCACCAAGATTATGAATGTGGGTGACTCTTTCTATAACCGCGTATTCCAGTTCACGTTGGGCTATAAGCTTCCTTTAGGAAATTAAGAATACATAATCATGGCAAATTTAGTAGCGATAGTAGGACGCCCGAACGTGGGCAAATCGACCCTTTTTAACCGTCTGACTAACTCGCGTCAGGCAATCGTGAGCGAGGAGGCCGGTACGACGCGTGACCGCCAGTATGGCAAGTGTGAGTGGAACGGACGGGAATTCTCGGTGGTAGATACTGGTGGCTGGGTGGTTAACAGCGACGATGTCTTCGAGGAGGAGATACGCAAGCAGGTCCTTGTGGCTACTGAAGAGGCCGATTTGGTGTTGTTCCTGGTAGATATTAAGAACGGACTGACCGACTGGGACGAGGATGTGGCAGCCATTTTGCGTCGTTCCAAGCTCCCGGTGGTGTTAGTTGCGAATAAAGCCGACGATGGCAAGAACCTGTACGACCAGTATGAGTTCTATAGCCTTGGTCTGGGTGACCCGTTCTGTATCAGTGCTTCTACAGGCTCTGGTACGGGTGATTTGCTCGACTTCGTGGTTTCCAAGCTGAAGACTGATGAGGCTGATGATACGTATGAAGGCATACCGCGTTTCGCTGTTGTAGGACGCCCGAATGCCGGCAAGTCGAGTCTTATCAATGCTTTTATCGGCGAAGATCGTAATATCGTGACCGAGATAGCAGGTACGACACGTGACTCCATCTATACCAGGTACGATAAGTTTGGCTTCGACTTCTATCTGGTCGATACGGCTGGTATCCGACGTAAGAACAAGGTAACGGAGGACTTGGAGTTCTATTCGGTGATGCGCAGCATACGTGCCATCGAGAACTCAGACGTCTGTATCCTGATGATTGATGCCACTCGCGGCATCGAGGCTCAGGACATGAACATCTTCCAGCTTATTCAGAAGAATAATAAGTCGCTGGTGGTTGTGGTAAACAAGTGGGACTTGGTTGAAGACAAGTCCCAGGAGGTCATCAAGACATTCGAGGCCGCCATCCGTAACCGCATGGCACCGTTTGTCGATTTCCCCATTATCTTTGCCTCTGCGTTGACCAAGCAGCGTATCTTCAAGGTTCTGGAGACCGCCAAGCAGGTCTATCTGAACCGCAAGGCGAAGATCGGCACGTCGAAGCTGAACGAGGTGATGCTGCCGATTATCGAGATGACACCGCCGCCATCGGTCAAGGGCAAGTACATAAAGATCAAGTATGTGTCGCAGGTGCCTGACACGCAGATACCTACTTTCATCTTCTATGCCAACCTGCCGCAGTACATCAAGGAGCCATACAAGCGTTTCTTGGAGAACAAGCTACGTGAGAACTGGACACTGACTGGCACACCCATCAATGTGTTTGTCAGACAGAAATAGTGAAGAGTAAAAAAGGTAAAAGAGTAAAAAGGTAAAAAAAGGGACGATGATGAACATTATACGTAGCACGGTAAAAGGTGTGGTAAGCAGCGTCTTGCCTTTTTGCCTTTTTGCCTTTTTGCTTTTCCACTTTGTTTCTTGTAGTAAACCGACACCTGAGGAATTGGCATCTTTGGCTGCCAAGGGATACTACGAGCATCTGGCAGCAGGACAGTTTGATGAGTATTTGCAGGGAGTAAATGGTGTGGAAGAGGTTCCGGCAGACTATGTGAGTCAGCTGCGTCTGGCTGCCGAACAATACCGGAAAAACAGTGAACGGCTGCATAAAGGCATTCAGAAAGTGTCGGTTTCATCGGCAAAAAACGACAGTTCACTGCATTGTACCCAAGTCTTTCTATTGCTTTGCTTCGGTGATTCAACCCAGGAAGAGATCTGTGTGCCTATGGTTGAACATAATGGACGCTGGAAGATGCGCTGATTTAGTCCCCAGCCTTCTTTTTCCCTCTTTTCGACTTATTTTTCGTGTTTCAACACGATATTACGCATGTTCTTTAGCAGGTCACTGGCAAAGATGAAGTCCGTGAGCCGCTGATTGCTGGAGTGCATAATCTCAGCAGAAACACCTTGCCACTCCTTATGACCTTCATAGATGAAGATGATATTCTCGCCAATGCCCATCACGGAATTCATGTCGTGGGTATTGATGATGGTAGTCATGTTGTATTCCTTCGTGATGGAGTGCAGCAGGTCGTCAATGACGAGGCTGGTCTTCGGATCCAGTCCGGAGTTTGGCTCATCACAGAACAGATATTTGGGATTGAGGGCAATGGCACGGGCAATGGCCACGCGCTTCTGCTGTCCACCGCTGATTTCCCCGGGGTATTTCTCCTCTTTGCCGGCCAGATCGACACGGTCCAGGCATTCCTTGGCACGTCTGATACGGTCACGAAGTGTCATGGGGGCGAACATGTCAAGAGGAAACATGACATTCTCCAGTACGGTCATTGAGTCAAACAGGGCTGCACTCTGGAAGATCATGCCCATCTCACGCCGCATGAGCACCTTCTCCTTCTTCGTCATCGCCACAAAGTCACGGCCGTCGTAAAGCACCTGTCCGCTTGTCGGCGTGAGCAGTCCCACCAGATTCTTCATCAGCACGGTCTTTCCCGATCCGCTCTGACCGATTATCAGGTTCGTCTTTCCGTTCTCGAACGTGGTGCTGATGTTGTTCAGAACGTTCTTGTCCTCAAAGTTCTTATAAAGGTTCCTTACTTCAATCATGACAGCAGTCGGGTTAAGAATACATCACTAAACAATATCAGTACGCTTGATGTCACGACGGCGTCGGTAGAGGCCTTGCCCACATTGACGGAACCGCCTTCGACGGTATAGCCAAAGAAACTGGGTACACTCGATATGATAAAGGCGAAGAAGGTACTCTTGATGATACTCATCCATACAAACCACGGGACAAAGGTATGCTGCAAGCCCAGTGTCAGATCGTCGGGCGGGAGGATATGTCCGATATATGCTATGGCGTACGCACCCAGGATGCCTGTTGCTGATGAGAAAATAACCAGGAAAGGCATAATAGTCATCATGCCAAGGATCTTCGGCAGGATGAGGTAGCAGGCAGAGTTGACGCCCATGATGTCGAGTGCGTCAATCTGTTGTGTCACTCGCATGGTTCCTATCTCTGAAGCGATGTTCGAGCCGACCTTACCGGCAAGTATCAGACACATGATGCTTGACGAGAACTCCAGCAGCATAATCTCACGTGTCGTGTAGCCTGTCACCCAGCGCGGCATCCAGGGGCTTTGGATGTTCAGCTTCATCTGGATGCAGATAACGGCGCCGATAAAGAACGAGATGAGTAGTACAATACCAATGGAGTTGACACCCAGTTGTGCCATCTCCTTGATATATTCCTTGCCGAACATCCTCAGTCGCTCCGGGCGCGAGAATGTACGTCCCATGAGCATGAGGTAGCGTCCGAAGGATGTCAGTCCTTTTGTTATAAACATTCCGTTATTATTTGTTTCGGGTGCAAAGGTAATGAAAAATATTAAACATTTAAAGTTTAAAAATAAAAAATTAACCATGATGGCTGCAAATTCTTCACTTTTCACTTCTCTCTTTTGGCTTTTTTTCGTACCTTTGCCACTCGTAACACGAAAAAGCGTATGGATGAACAGCAAGTAATGACAACTGACCAGCAGTCACAGGCCACCCTGGAATGGTCTGACGATCAGATGGTGTTGCGTGCCGAGGGACTGGTAAAACGGTACGGCAAGCGAACGGTAGTGAATGATGTGAGCATCAATGTACGACAGGGTGAGATCGTCGGACTGTTGGGACCTAATGGTGCCGGTAAGACGACCTCGTTCTATATGACCACGGGACTTATCGTGCCCAATGCCGGACATATCTATCTGAACGACCTTGACGTGACGCAATACCCTGTGTATAAGCGGGCACGTGCCGGTATTGGCTATCTGGCCCAGGAGGCTTCTGTCTTCCGTAAGATGTCGGTCGAAGACAATATCCTGAGCGTACTGGAGATGACTGGTAAGCCCCGTGACTATCAGATGGAGAAGCTGGAGAGCCTGATAAAGGAGTTCCGTTTGGGCAAGGTGCGCAAGAACAAGGGTGACCAGCTGTCGGGCGGTGAGCGTCGTCGTACGGAGATTGCACGTTGTCTGGCTATCGAACCGAAGTTCATCATGCTTGACGAGCCTTTTGCCGGTGTTGACCCGATAGCCGTTGAGGACATTCAGCAGATTGTCTGGCGTTTGAAATACCGTAACATCGGTATCCTGATCACCGACCATAATGTGGAAGACACGCTTTGTATCACTGATCGCGCTTATCTGTTGTTCGAAGGACGTATCCTGTTCCATGGCAGTCCGGAGGAGCTGGCAGCCAATCAAGTGGTGCGTGAGAAGTATCTGACGACGTCGTTTGAGCTCCGTCAGAAAGACTTCCAGAAGCTGGAGGAAGAACGGCGTCAGAAAGAGGCTGAAGAGGATGAAAGTTAATAATTCATAATACATCATACATAATTCATTTTTATTGCGTACCTTTGCGGCTCATTTCGCAGATGGTAAATTGTAAATCGTTAAATAAGACTCGCTTTAGCGCTTATACAAAGTGCAGCGACTAAAAGGAATTAACAAGATGAATATTCAATTTGATTGTGCTGACCAAGTCAATGGCTTGATGACTCTGACCGTTGAACAGGCAGACTATGAGGCAAAGGTCGAGAAGACCCTGAAAGATTATCGCAAGCGCGCTCAGGTTCCCGGTTTCCGTCCCGGACAGGTTCCTATGGGAATGATTAAACGCCAGTATGGAATGTCGGTGAAGGTGGAAGAGATTAACCGCCTGCTGGGTGAGAAACTCTATGAGTATATCCATGAGAATAAGATCCAGATGTTGGGCGAACCCCTGCCCAGTGACAAGCAGAAGCCGCTGGACTTCAAAGGTGACGGTCCCTTCGAGTTCATGTTCGACGTCGCTGTGGCTCCTGCTTTCAAGGCAGAGCTGACAGGACGTGACAAGATCGACTACTATACGATAGAGATTGATGATAAGCTGGTTGACCAGCAGGTTCAGATGTACCAGTCGCGTGGTGGCCAGTATGAGAAAGCTGAGACCTACCAGAGCCGTGACATGCTGAAGGGTGATCTGCGTGAGCTGGATGAGCAGGGCAACACGAAGGAGGGCGGCATCACGGTAGAGTCTGCAGTGATGATGCCGGAATATATCAAGGTGGAAGACCAGAAGAAGCTGTTCGACGGCTGCAAGCTGGGCGACATCATTACGTTCAACCCCCGTAAGGCTTATCCCGATAACGACACAGAGGTTGCCGCTCTGTTGAAACTGAAGAAGGAAGAGGTGGCCGGCCTGACAGCTGACTTCAGCTATCAGATTACCGAGATTTCCCGTTTTGTTCCTGCCGCTGTTGACCAGACACTGTTCGATCAGGTCTTTGGCGAGGGTGCTGTCAAGAATGAGAAGGAGTTCCGCGAGAAGATTGCCGAGTCACTGAAGCCGCAGTTCACAGTCGATACTGATTATAAGTTCCTGCAGGATGTTCGTGCCCACATGGAGAAGAAAGTGGGTAAGCTGACCTTCCCTGAGGCACTGTTGAAGCGTATCATGCTGAACAACAACAAAGACAAGGGTGCAGACTTCGTAGAGAAGAACTTCGAGAAGAGTATCGATGAGCTGAAGTGGCATCTCATCAAGGAACAGCTTGTTGAAGCGCAGCAGATAAAGGTCGAGGATGCCGACCTGAAGAACGTTGCCAAGGAAGTGGCACGTGCCCAGTTCGCCCAGTACGGCATGAGCAATGTGCCCGAGGAGTATCTTGAGAAGTACGCTGAGGATGCATTGAAGAAACGTGAGAATCTTGATTCGTTTGTCGATCGTGCCGTTGACCTCAAGCTCATCGAAGCACTGAAAAAAGTAGTTAAATTGAACGAAAAGAGCATCTCTCTTGACGAGTTTAACAAGATGATGCAGGGAAAATAAGATATTTTACGAAAAAATAACCTCAAACTTTTGCAGGTTATCGACTTTTTTTATTAATTTTGTTGCTACAAACTTAATGAAAGGTCGATAACCTGTTTTTTAACCCCCTGAAAGAAAGGGAAAACAACGAGTATTTATGAACGATTTCAGAAAATATGCTACCAGGCATTTAGGCATTAACAGCATGGTGCTCGACGACGTTATCAAGTCGCAGGCACAGTATTTAAACCCTTACATCCTCGAGGAACGTCAGCTGAACGTGACACAGATGGACGTGTTCTCCCGACTGATGATGGACCGTATCATCTTTCTCGGTATGGAGATTGATGACTATACCGCCAATACGCTGCAGGCACAGCTGCTCTATCTCGACTCCGTGGATAGCGGCAAGGATATCTCCATCTACATCAATTCTCCTGGCGGCAGTGTGACAGCCGGTCTGGGTATCTATGATACCATGCAGTTCGTCTCGAGTGATGTGGCGACAATCTGTACGGGCATGGCGGCTTCGATGGCTGCAGTACTGCTCGTGGCCGGTCAGGAAGGCAAGCGTCAGGCACTGCCCCATAGCCGTGTGATGATTCATCAGCCGCTTGGTGGCGTGCAGGGACAGGCCAGTGACATAGAGATTGAGGCCAAGGAGATCCTGAAAATGAAGAAAGAGCTCTATACTATTATTGCCAACCACTCGCATACCCCGTATGAGAAGGTGTATGCCGACTCGGACCGCAACTACTGGATGAACGCCGAGGAGGCCAAGGAATATGGTATGATAGACCAGGTACTCGTAAGGAAATAATTGATGAGTAATTAGAAAAGTGAAGAAACAATGTAACTTTTGTGGTAGGAATGAGCGCGAGGTCTCGCTGCTGATTTCGGGTATTAGCGGGTATATCTGTAAAGACTGCGCGGAGCAGGCCTATAAGATTGTGCAAGAGCAAGAGCACCAGGGGGGGCACTCGCAGAAGCAGGATGGGAAATTCAGCTTGAAGCAGGTGCCCAAGCCCAAGGAGATCAAGGACTATCTCGACCAGTATGTGATTGGTCAGGACGAGGCGAAGCGTTTCCTTGCTGTTGCGGTATATAATCACTACAAGCGTTTGCAGCAACCCATGGACGACAATGATGTGGAGATTGAGAAGAGCAACATCATCATGGTGGGTTCTACGGGAACGGGTAAGACACTGCTGGCTCGTACTATTGCCAAGATGCTCGACGTGCCGTTTACCATTGTCGATGCAACGGTGTTTACCGAGGCCGGATACGTTGGAGAGGACGTGGAGAGCATCCTGTCGCGTCTGCTGCAAGTGGCTGACTACAATGTGGCTGCCGCACAGCGTGGTATCGTATTCATTGATGAGATAGACAAGATAGCCCGGAAGGCCGATAACCCCTCCATCACTCGCGATGTCAGCGGTGAGGGTGTCCAGCAGGGACTGCTGAAACTTCTCGAGGGAACCATTGTCAATGTGCCTCCCAAGGGAGGGCGCAAGCATCCTGACCAGGACTATACACAAGTCGATACGCGCAATATCCTCTTCATCTGTGGTGGTGCGTTCGACGGCATAGAACGGAAGATTGCCCAGCGCATGAACACCCATGTCGTGGGCTACAACTCTGTACAGAATGTGGCTAAGGTTGACAAGAATGACCTGATGAAGTACATCGTGCCACAGGACCTGAAGTCGTTCGGACTCATCCCGGAGATCATCGGACGCCTGCCTGTGCTCACCTATCTTAACCCCTTGGACCGTGAGGCCTTGGAGAAAATCCTGACAGAGCCGAAGAACAGCATCGTCAAGCAGTATGAAAAACTGTTCGAGATGGATGGCATCAAGCTGAACTTCCAGAAAGAGGCGTTGGACCTCATTGTGGAAAAGGCAGTGGAATACAAACTCGGAGCCCGTGGCCTGCGGTCTATTGTAGAGAGCATCATGATGGATGCGATGTTCGAGATTCCTTCCAAGCGCGTGAAACACTTTGACGTGACACTCGAATATGCCGAGCGACAGCTTGAGAAGTCGCGAATGGGCACCATATAAATATGTTTAACTATGACAAAGAAGATGAACCTCACCGAAGCCCTGAAGAAGTATTTCGGCTTCGACAAATTCAAAGGCGATCAGGAAGCCATTATCCGTAATGTGTTAGCCGGTAAGAATACCTTTGTGCTGATGCCTACCGGCGGCGGCAAGTCATTGTGCTATCAGTTGCCCTCGCTACTGATGGAGGGAACGGCTATCGTTATCTCTCCCTTGATTGCGCTGATGAAGAATCAGGTGGATGTCATCTCCCATCTGAGTGAGGTTCCCGGGACTGCCCACTACCTGAACTCATCGCTGAACAAGGCTGCCATTGATCAGGTGAAGACCGATGTGCTGGCAGGTGTTACCAAATTATTATATGTGGCACCGGAGTCGCTGACCAAGGAAGATAATGTCGATTTCCTCAAGGCGGTCAAGATTTCCTTCTATGCCATCGATGAGGCTCACTGTATCTCGGAATGGGGTCATGACTTCCGTCCTGAGTACCGCCGCATCCGTCCTATTATCAATGAGATCGGCCCGGCTCCTGTCATTGCCCTGACTGCGACGGCAACCGACAAGGTACGTACGGACATCAAGAAGAACCTCGGTATCATCGATGCCGACGAGTTCAAGAGCTCGTTCAACCGTCCGAATCTTTACTATGAGGTACGGCCGAAGACAAAGGATGTTGATAAGGACATCATCAAGTTCATCAAGCAGCATCCGGGCAAGAGCGGCATCATCTACTGTCTGTCACGCAAAAAGGTAGAGGAGCTGGCAGCCATCCTGCGAGCCAATGACATCAAGGCACAGGCTTATCATGCCGGACTGGACTCCGCCACCCGTTCGCAGACTCAGGATGATTTCCTCATGGAACGCATCGATGTCATCGTGGCTACCATTGCCTTCGGTATGGGCATCGACAAGCCCGATGTCCGTTTTGTCATCCATTATGACATCCCCAAGTCGCTGGAGGGCTATTATCAGGAGACTGGACGTGCCGGACGCGACGGTGGCGAGGGACTCTGCATCACCTTCTATTCCTATAAGGACCTGCAGAAGCTCGATAAGTTCATGGAGGGAAAGCCTGTGGCAGAGCAGGACATCGGCCGGCAGTTGCTGCAGGAGACAGCGGCCTATGCCGAGACATCGATGTGTCGTCGTAAGATGCTGCTCCACTATTTCGGAGAGCAGTACGACCGCGACAACTGCGGTAGCTGTGACAATTGTCTGCATCCCAAGACCAAGATTGAGGGAATGAACCAGCTGGTCATTGTGCTGAACGCCATTATCGCCCTCAAGGAGAATTTCCGTTCCGACTATATCATCGACTTTGTCATGGGCCGTGAGACCGAAGAGATCGTTGCCCACAAGCATCATGAACACGAATTGTTCGGGGCAGGCGAGGATGACGACGAGAAAGTCTGGAACCCCGTTATCCGTCAGGCTTTGATAGCAGGTTTCATCAAGAAGGAGGTCGAGAATTATGGACTGTTGAAGGTTACTGCTGCAGGAAAGAAGTTCCTGAAGAATCCGCAGTCGTTTATGATTGTCAAGGACGTGGAGTTCAGTGAGGACGACGATGCTCCGATGGAGCATGAAGGCGGCACAAGTGCCTTGGATCCGACGCTGTGTTCCGTGTTGCGTGACTTGCGTAAGAAGTGGAGCAAGCAGCTGGAACGCCCGCCGTATGTCATCTTCCAGGACGTGTCGCTGGAACAGATGGCTACCGACTTCCCCGTCACCCTTGAGGAACTGAAGAATATCCAGGGTGTCGGCGAGGGAAAGGTCAAGCAGCCGTATGCCAAGGACTTCGTCGATCTCATCAAGCGCTACTGCGAGGAGAACGACATCGTGCGTCAGGCTGACCTGCGTGTCCGTACCGTTGCCAAGAAGTCGTTGCTGAAGGTCAAGATTATCCAGTCCATCGACCGTCAGGTGGCACTCGACGATATCGCCAATGCACAGGGCATCGAGTTCGAGACCCTGCTCGACGAGGTGGAAGCCATCGTCTATAGCGGCACAAAGCTCAACATCGACTATTTCCTGGAGGAGGTGATGGACGAGGACCACATCGACGACATCTACGACTACTTTGCCGAGAGCGATACCGACGACCTTGAGGCTGCCATTGATGAACTGGGCGAGGATTATAGTGAGGACGAAATACGCCTCATTCGCATCAAGTTCATCAGCGATATGGCCAACTGATGCCTCCCCAACTGACAGCCCTGCAAGCCAACCCGCCGGTGTTGTTTGAGCAGGGAAAAAGCAAGGTTGAACCAAAGGCTATGGTTTTGTTCAGCAAAAGCTAAGGTTTTCTTCAACAAAAGCTAAGGTTTTCTTCAACAAAAGCTAAGGTTTTCTTCAACAAAAGCTAAGGTTTTGTTCAGCAAAAGCAAAGGTTTTTCTTCAGTAAAAGCAAAGGTCTTCTTCAGCAAAAGCTAAGGCCTTCTTCAATCAAAGTGCCACTCCTGTTTAAAACCGGCAAAATAACATGTCAACAGGTCTGACTCTTGCTTATTCGTACCTTCGGTCGAAGGTACTCTCGCTCGAAAGAAAAAATAAAAAGTGTTTTTTTATTTTGTTCTTTGCTCGCTTATTCGTACCTTTGCACGCAATAATAAAGAAAGGTACATACTATGTCATCATTTATTGCAGACAAGATTGTAATGGACGGCCTGACATTCGACGACGTCCTGTTGATTCCCGCTTATTCGGAAGTGTTGCCCAAGACGGTGGAGCTGAAGACCCGCTTCACCCGCCATATTGAGCTGAATATCCCCTTCGTAACGGCAGCCATGGATACCGTAACGGAGAGCCAGATGGCTATTGCCATTGCCCGTGAAGGCGGTATTGGTGTGATTCACAAGAATATGTCGATAGACCATCAGGCCCGTGAGGTAGCTATCGTCAAGCGTGCCGAGAACGGTATGATCTATGACCCCATCACCATACCGCGTGGTTCGACGGTGGCCCAGGCCCTTGACATCATGGCCGAGTACCACATTGGCGGTATTCCCGTTGTGGATGACGAGAAGCGTCTGGTGGGCATCGTGACCAACCGCGACCTGCGTTTTGAGCGTCGTCTGGACCGTCCCGTCGATGAGATCATGTCGAAGGACAACCTGGTGACCACCCATCAGCAGACCGATCTGACGGCTGCTGCCGATATTCTGCAGAAGAACAAGATTGAGAAGTTGCCTGTGGTCGATAAGGACAACCGGCTGGTAGGTCTCATTACCTATAAGGATATTACGAAGGCGAAGGACAAGCCGATGGCCTGCAAGGATGAGAAAGGCCGTCTGCGTGTGGCCGCCGGCGTGGGTGTGACGAGCGACACGCTCGACCGCATGCAGGCTTTGGTGAACGCAGGTGCCGACGCCATCGTCATCGACACGGCTCACGGCCATTCGAAGGGTGTCGTTGAGAAGCTGCGTGAGGCAAAGGCCTCGTTCCCTGACGTGGATATCGTCGTGGGCAATGTGGCAACGGGAGAGGCAGCCAGGATGCTGGCTGAGAACGGTGCCGATGCCATCAAGGTGGGCATTGGACCTGGCTCCATCTGTACGACGCGTGTGGTGGCAGGTGTCGGCGTGCCACAGCTCAGTGCCGTCTATGATGTATATACGGCTCTGAAGGGAACGGGTGTTCCCCTGATAGCCGACGGTGGATTGCGCTATTCGGGCGATGTGGTCAAGGCTTTGGCTGCGGGCGGTTCCAGCGTGATGATCGGCTCATTGGTAGCCGGCACCGAGGAGAGTCCGGGCGAGACCATCATCTTCAACGGACGTAAGTTCAAGAGCTATCGTGGCATGGGTTCGCTGGAGGCCATGGAGAACGGCTCGAAGGATCGTTATTTCCAGTCAGATACCCGCGACGTGAAGAAACTTGTACCGGAAGGCATCGCCGGCCGCGTGCCTTACAAAGGCACGGTGCAGGAAGTCATCTATCAGTTGACCGGTGGTCTGCGTTCAGGCATGGGCTACTGCGGTGCTGCCAATATTGAGCGTCTGCACGATGCCAAGTTCACGCGAATCACCAATGCCGGTGTTATGGAGAGCCATCCGCATGATATCTCCATTACCAGTGAGGCTCCCAACTATTCGCGTCCGAACGATTAGAGGAAGAATGAAAGAATGAAATATGTAAATTTCGTGGTTGGGAAAAGAGAGTGGGTATGTCTGTTTTTTCTCCTTTTCTCTCTTTCTCCTGCTGTTGCGCAGTCAGACCCGGTGCTGTTGACGGTGAACGGTGTTCCTGTCCAGCGGTCGGAGTTCGTCTATAGCTACCATCGTAATAGTGGCGTGGGCGATGCAGCCCGTATCTCGGCCAGTGACTATCTGCAGCAGTTCGTCGATTATAAGCTGAAGTTGGCAGCGGCGCTGGATGCCGGCTATGAGTTGGCGGTACAGCCTGTCGGGGCGTCGGTTCCCCAGTCATATACCGCCATCCCCGACAAGAGGGAGGCAGAGGCTTATTACCAGCGTATCTGTGCGACGGCTGGTCAGCAGGACATGCTACGCCTGTCGCAGATATTCCTTCGTGTCGGTACTCGGGCATCGTCAGCGGCAGCCGATAAGGTGAAACAGCGCATCGACTCTGTCTATCAGGCGCTGTCTGCCGGTACTGACTTCCAGACATTGGCTGCCCGCCTCTCCGATGATGTGTCAGCGGCGTCGGGCGGTGATTTGGGCTGGATCGGTCCGTGTCAGCTGTTGGAAGAAGTGGAACGTCAGGCCTATGCCCTCGGGAAGGGTGAGATGAGCCGTCCGTTCCAGTCGCCTGCCGGTTGGCACATCGTGAAAGTGCTCGACCGTCAGCCCGCTACCAGTGAGACGGTTCACCAGTGGTTTCTCGCTCCCCGTCAAGTGATAAGTGACAAGGGACAGGTGACAAGTGACAATGTCAACACTCAAGAGTACAGCGAAGGAGTACTGGTCTGGCGGATTACCCGTGCTGCAGTGTGGGACAAGGGTGCTCCTGACGAAAATACCCTTATGCGCTTCTTTAAGAAGAACAAGAAACGCTATGGCAAGAAGCTGAAGAAACGTGACTTCCCCGCAGTCCGTGAGCTGGTGCTGGCCGACTACATGCAGCACTGCGAAGAGGAGTGGGTGGCAGACTTACGGCGTCAATATAAAGTAAAGGTAAACAAAACAGTATTAAGGACGATAGAATGAAAAAGTGGAGTATCATGGTTGTGGCCCTTATGGCCCTGCTTCCGTTGGTTGGTCTGACGGCACATGTGCCGGGAATTGACGACGACGACCCGACGCGTCGCAATGTCATTGACGAGGTGATATGGGTGGTAGGTGACGAGCCTATCCTGAAGTCGGAAGTGGAAGGCATGCGCCTGCAGGCCGAGATGGAAGGACTGCGCTGGAATGGTGATCCCGACTGTGCCATTCCTGAACGTATTGCTGTGGAGAAGCTCTTCCTGCATCAGGCTGCCATCGACAGTATTGAAGTGACAGAGTCGGAGGTGGCTTCGAACGCGGAGCAGCGTCTGGAGTATTTCATCACCCAGGCAGGTTCACGCGAGAAACTGGAGGAGTATCGCGGTCAGAAGATCAGTCAGATACGTACCCAGATGCGTGAGGAGTTGCGCAAGCAGCTGATGATCCAGCGCATGCGTGAGAAACTGGTGGAAGACATCACCGTGTCGCCGGCCGAGGTGCGTCGCTATTTCAGCTCCTTGCCGGCTGACAGCATCCCCTTTGTGCCGACGGTCGTTGAGGTTCAGATACTGACACAGACACCCAAGGTTGAGCAGGAGGAAATCAACCGTATCAAGGAGGAGCTGCGTGAATATACAGACCGTATCAACAACGGCGAGACAACATTCCAGACGCTGGCCCGTATGTATTCGGAAGACCCTGGGTCGGCACGCTACGGCGGTGAGCTGGGCTTTGTAAGTCGCATGACGCTGGATCCTGCCTTCGCAGCAGTTGCCTTCAACCTGACCGATCCTCGTAAGATCTCGAAGATTGTAGAGTCGGAGTATGGCTTTCACATCATTCAGCTCATCGACAAGCGTGGCGACAAGGTAAACGTGCGCCATATCCTTCGTAAACCAATCGTATCACAGGAGGCGATTGACCAGGCCCTGGCACGTCTCGACTCCATAGGAAGTGACATCCGTGAGGGTAAGTTCTCGTTCGATGAGGGAGCTACAGTTATCTCTGACGACAAAGACACCCGTAATAACCACGGCCTGATGGCAAACGTCACGGAAGACATGCGCCGTACGTCGAAGTTCCGCATGCAGGACCTGCCCTCTGAGATTGCCCGCATCGTCGATACCATGCAGGTGGGTAATATCTCGCGTCCTTTCCAGATGATCAGCAACGGTAAGACCGTCTGTGCCATTATCAAGTTGAAGAGCCGTGTCCTGGGACATAAGGCAACCATCACCGAGGACTTCCAGGTAATGAAGGACATCGTGCTGAACAAGCGTAGGGAGGAGTGCCTGGTTGAATGGGTCGAAAAGAAAATCAAGACGACGTATGTCAGGGTGAACGACCGTTACCGTGACTGTAAGTTTGAGCATCAGGGCTGGATAAAATGAGACTGAGCACCATCATACACCGACTCTTCGGAGGACACAGGATTGTCATTGTCTTGACCCTGTGTCTTTGTGGGTTGTGTGTGGTGGAGTCGATGCCGCCGGTAGGTAAGAAGCGTCCGCGCCGGCCGAAGGTGACCGACAAGCGTATCTACCTGGTACATGCCGACGAGCTGCGCTACGACCAATATCAGAACCGCGATGCCCAGGTGCTGAAGGGCCATGTGCATTTCGACCACATGGGGGCACGTCTCTATTGCGATAGCGCCAACTTTTTTGAAGCCAGCAACTCGTTCGAGGCATTCGGCCATGTCAAGATGTATCAGGGCGACACGTTGTCGCTGTTCAGCGACTATGCCTTCTACGACGGTAACGAACAGCTGGCGCGAGCCCGTTACAACGTGGTGTTGAAGCACCGCAAGACGACGCTCTATACCGACAGCCTGGATTATGACCGTATGTATAGCCTCGGCTATTTCTTCGAGGGCGGAAAGCTCATTGACAACGGCAGTGTCCTGACGTCCGACTGGGGTGAGTACCACACCGATACGAAGATTGCCCTCTTTGCCTACGACGTAGAGCTGCAGGACAAGGACTTCTTCCTGACCACCGACTCCTTATATTATAATACGCAGACCTCTGTAGCACATATCGTCGGTCCTTCCGACATCATATCCGGCAAGAGTCACATCTATTCGGAAGACGGTTACTACAACACCAAGACCGACCACTCTGAACTCTTCGGACGTTCCGTGATACGTGACGAGAGTCGCACCTTGGTCGGGGACAGCGTGTATTACAACAGTGGCGACGGCACCAGCTATGCCTATCGGAACGTGGTGTTCAACGACTCTGTCAATAATAACATGCTGACGGGTGACTACTTCGAGTATAACCAATCGACGGGCTATGCCATGGCCACGAAACGGGCTGTCGCCATCGACTACTCGCAGAAGGACTCGCTCTACATGCATGCGGACACGTTCAAGATATTTACTTATAACATCAACACCGACTCCGTCTATCGGGTGATGCATGCATATAATAAGGTTCGTGCGTATAAGGTGGATGTTCAGGCCGTCTGCGACTCGCTGGTCTATGACCAGAAAGACTCGTGTATGACCATGTATCGGGATCCCATCGTCTGGAACGGCAACCAGCAGCTGCTGGGTGAGGAGATTAGGGCTTATATGAAAGACTCCGTTCTCGATCATGCCCATGTCATTGGACAGGCCTTGTCTATAGAGCAGATGTTCGACTCGGTTCATTTCAACCAGCTGACATCCAAGGAGATGATGGCCTATTTCGTTAACGGGTCTATCCGTGAGGCACATGCCAAGGACAATGCCATTGCCATCTATCACATGATTGACGATGCCGACAGCACGTTTATTGCACAGGATTATACGGAGTCGCCGCTGATGAAGATGTTTTTTGCTGATAAGAAGATGGAGCGTATCTGGGCAGAGCAGCCCACCGGTACCATCTATCCGATGTCGCAGATACCGTCTGACAAGAAGTACCTGACCAACTACGCCTGGTTCGACTATATCCGTCCGCTCGACAAGAACGACATCTTTATCTGGCGTGGAAAGAAGGGCGAACAGGTGCTGAAACCCGAGAAACGGCGCAATGCACCCGTGCAGACACTCAAGAAACCCAATACCGTTCAGCCCGATGAGTGACGTTATTCAGTTGCTTCCCGACTCGGTGGCCAACCAGATTGCCGCCGGTGAGGTTATTCAGCGACCGGCTTCTGTCATCAAGGAACTGGTGGAGAATGCCATCGATGCCGGTGCTACGGTGATCAATGTGCTGGTGGTAGATGCTGGAAGGACCTCCATCCAGGTCATCGACAACGGTCTTGGCATGTCGGAAACCGATGCGCGTCTGTCTTTTGAGCGCCATGCTACCTCGAAGATCAGGAAGGCCGACGACCTCTTTGCCCTGCATACTATGGGCTTCAGGGGTGAGGCTCTGGCGTCGATAGCGGCTGTGGCACAGGTGGAACTGCGTACCCGGATGGCAGAAGATGAACTTGGTACGCTGTTGACCATCTCCGGCTCACGGGTAATAGGACAGGAACCGGTGTCCTGTCCTGTAGGCAGCAACTTCTTGGTAAGCAACTTGTTCTTCAATGTCCCGGCACGACGAAAGTTCTTGAAGACCAATGCTACAGAGCTGAACAACATCATGGCGGCCTTCGAACGTATCGCATTGGTCTATCCCCAAGTGACCTTTACGTTTCACAGCAATGGAACAGAAATGCTGAACCTGAAGAGCGGGAACCTGCGCCAGCGTATCTGCGACGTCTTCGGAAAGCGTTTCGGGCAGGATCTCCTTCCCGTGGAGGTGGAAACGTCTTTGTGTCATATCTCGGGCTTTGTCGGCAAACCGGAGTCGGCACGTAAGAAAGGGGTACATGACTACTTCTTCGTCAATGGGCGCTACATGAAACATGCCTATTTCCACAAGGCGGTGCTGAATGCCTACGACCGTATCGTCCCCGAGGGTATGCAGGTGCCGTATCTTATCTATTTTGAACTTAACCCCGCTGACATCGACGTCAATATCCATCCCACAAAGACGGAGATCAAGTTTGAGAATGAACAGGCTGTCTGGCAGATTCTTGCGGCTGCCGTCAAGGATGCCATTGGGAAGTTCTGTGAAGTACCGTCCATAGACTTCGATACGCAGGGCCAGCCGGACATCCCGGTCTATGACCCGACACGCAGGGTGTCACAGCCGATGCCGAAGTATAATCCCTCCTATAATCCTTTCGGAACACATACCGAACACCGGTCGTCAGTGCCCGACGACTGGCAGCAGTTGTACGAAGGGCTTCATCCCAAGGCTGAACAGCAGTCGCTGTTCGGTTCCGACACCCCTTCTGTTGAGGAGAGTGTAGGGGCCGAGGCCACACTGCACTATCAGTATAAGGGTACCTATGTCATGACGGCAGTGAAGTCGGGACTCATGATCATCGACCAGTACCGTGCAGATGTCCGCATCCTGTATGAGCGCTATCGTGAACAGATGCGTTCCCGCTCTGGACGTTCGCAGAGGGTGTTGTTTCCCGAAGTCGTCCAGTTCTCTCCGTCCGATGCCGTCATACTTGCCAGACTGTTACCCGATTTAGAGGTTATTGGCTTCGACCTCGCCGATCTGGGGCAGTGTGCATACGCCGTCAACGGCATTCCCGCTGGTACTGAAGGAATCAATGTGACAGCCCTTTTGCAGGGTATTGTTCACGATGCAATGGAAAAAAATGTCAGTGTGGAAGAAGAAATCAGCCATTCGCTGGCATTGAGCATGGCGCGTTCTGCCGCCATACCTTACGGACAGGTGCTCTCCAATGACGAGATGGAGTCGCTGGTCAACAGGCTCTTTACCTGTTCCGATGTCAATCATACTCCTGACGGCAAGACCATCCTCTGCATCCTGCCCCAGCATGACATCGAGCAGCTCCTGCCATAGCACACCGTGTGCCTGAAGGTTCCCCGCCTCCGCTGAGAAAGTGTGTTCGGCGGTTCTACCGCCGAAATAACAGAAGCAACAACCCTTAAAAACAATAATAAGTATGAAAAAACTAATGATTTCCCTCCTCCTGATTTGCCTTCCGATGGCAGTCATGGCTCAGGACGAGACGCCTGTCGAACGCCATAGCGTCTCTACCAACTCTTTCTTTAGCAACTGGTTCTTTCAGGCAAACGTTGCCGGAAGCGCGTTCTACAGCAATACCGAGTCGGGACGCGGCTATTCCAAGAGTCCGCTGAAGGATTTCCGTAATAATCTTGGTTTCTCTGTCGCACTGGGTAAATGGTTCACGCCGGGCATAGGACTGCGTACCAAGTTCAACGGTGCGTGGGGACGTGCTGTCATCTCCGAAGACAAAGATGTCAATGCCATGAAGTACTGGACGCTCAACGAACAGGTGCTCTTCAACTTGAGCAACATGCTTTACGGCTACAGCGACACCCGTGTCTGGAGCTTCATTCCATACGCTGGTGCGGGCATTGGACGTTGTATGTCACGTAACACCTATGCTATGGGACTCAATGCCGGTCTGCTTAACCAGTGGAGACTAAGCCGTAAGGTGGCATTCAACCTCGATGTGTCTCTGGGTGTCTATGAGCCGGACTTTGACGGTGTGACGAAACAGGGTAGCGGTGCGAAGCGTAACTTTACGACCAAGGACCGCGTGTTGAACGTTGAACTTGGCCTGACGTATAACTTCGGCAAGGCGACATGGAAGAAGACGCCCGACGTGGATGCCATCTATGCACTTTACCAGTCTGAGATCGATGCTGTCAATGCCCAGCTTGCTGATGCCTATGCAGAAAATGATATGCTGCGTGATGAGTTGGCACGTAAAGACCACATTCTTGATGGACCGGGCTCGATGCGTCCTATTCCTACACGTTTCGTGGTGTCCTTCTTCTTTGACAAGGGTAATACCGAACTGGCTGACAGTCGTGAGAACGTCAACCTACAGGATGTGGTCAGACTGGCCAATGAGCGTAATGCTTATGTGCTGGTTGAAGGATATGCCGACAGTAATACGGGAGATGCAGAGCTGAACCAGCGGTTGAGCAGCCAGCGTGCCGAGAAGATTGCTGCCAAGCTGGAGGAGATGGGTGTTCCTCGCAGCCAGATGGGAGTCGAAGCCCGGGGCGGAGTTGACATGCTGACCCCACCGGAACTCAACCGCCGTGTCGTGGTTACCGTCACCATTGGTCGGTAACATCTCAAGCAAGGCTCGCGATATTGATTAATTGAGAAAAAGTCGCTCTAAAATTTGGCTGTTTCGCAAAAAAGCGTTACCTTTGCACCCGCTTATCAAAAAAAGGGCGCTTAGCTCAGCTGGTTTAGAGCATCTGCCTTACAAGCAGAGGGTCGGCGGTTCGAATCCGTCAGCGCCCACAAGGCCGCAGGTTTTCCCTGCGGCTTTTTTGTTGAATGTCCCCCAGATTGCCCCTTGCAAGAAAAAACGCCCGGCTCTACGCTCGGGTTCTGCCGCTTTTACAAAGTTTAACGACTAAAAGAACTCTCAACTTTCAACTTTTTTGTACCTTTGCAGTCATCAATACAAACCAACACTTATATTTACAATGATTTGGAATGAGACAATGGAATGCATGGATCGCGAACAGTTACGCGAGATCCAGAGCAAGCGACTGGTAAAAATAGTGGAGTACGTTTATCATAACACTCCGTTTTACCGAAGGAAATTTCAGGAGATGGGGCTTGAGCCTGGCGATGTGAAAAGTATTGACGACATCGTGAAACTGCCCTTTACCGATAAGTTAGACCTGCGCGACAACTATCCCTTTGGCCTGGCTGCCGTACCCATGAGTCAGATCGTCCGTATTCATGCCTCCAGTGGCACGACGGGAAAACCGGTCGTCGTCCTGCATACCCGGAAGGACCTGGCGATGTGGGCCGAGTCCATCTCACGTGCATTTACGGCATACGGTGCAACGAAGAACGACATCTTCCAGGTGAGCTATGGCTACGGACTTTTTACCGGAGGACTCGGTGCACATGACGGTGCCACCAATATCGGTGCCAGCGTCATCCCCATGTCCAGCGGTAATACACAGAAACAGATTACGCTGATGCACGACTTCGGAGCTTCCGTGCTGTGCTGTACTCCGTCTTATGCCATGTTCCTGGGTGAGGCCATGCGTGACAGTGAGTGGCAGCGCGATGAGTTCAAGCTGCGTATCGGAGTCTTTGGCGCTGAACCTTGGACGGAGGAGATGCGCCAGAAGCTGGAAAGCACGATGGGCATCAAGGCCTACGACATCTATGGCCTTTCCGAGATTGCTGGCCCGGGTGTTGGCTATGAGTGTCAGTATCAGCACGGAACACACCTCAACGAAGACTACTTCTATCCCGAGATATTAAATCCCGAAACGGGCGAGCCGTTGCCGGAGGGACAGTTCGGTGAGTTGACATTCACCCATCTGACCAAGGAGGGTATGCCGCTGCTGCGCTATCGTACACACGACCTGACGGCCCTGCATTATGAAAAGTGTGAATGTGGACGTACATTGGTACGTATGGACCGTATTCTCGGACGTTGCGATGATATGCTTATCATCCGTGGCGTTAATGTGTTCCCGTCACAGATTGAGGCTGTCATCCTGTCGCTGCCAGAGTATGAGCCGCACTTCCTGCTCACCGTCGATCGTGTCAATAATACCGATACCAGTGAACTGAAGGTCGAGGTGAAGGACGAGTACTTCTCCGACGACATGGCTACCATGATTGGACTGCAGAAGAAGCTGGAGGCAGAGCTGCGTAGCGTCATCGGACTTGGCTTCAAGGTCCGTCTTGTTGAGCCGAAGGGCATTGAGCGCAGTACTGGTAAGGCCAAGCGTGTCATCGACAACCGCAAGTTTAAGTAACCCCTAAAAACCAATAATTAACAATGAAAGCAAAACAACTATCCGTATTCCTTGAGAACAAGTCGGGACGACTGACGGAGGTGACCGATGTCTTGGGTGCTGCCGACATCAACCTCTCTGCGATGAGTATTGCCGACAATTCAGACTTCGGTATCCTGCGGTGTATCGTCAGCGACCCGGACAAAGCATATCAGGTGTTGAAGGAGGCTCATTTTGCCGTGAAGATAACAGACGTCATCGGCTTTACTTGCCCCAATACCAGCGGCTCGCTGGCAAAGGTGCTGAAACATCTGTCCGATAACGGTGTGTTCATAGAGTATATGTACTCCTTCGCCAATGGCGATGTGGCACATGTCGTCATCAGGCCTACTGATCTTGAAAGCTGCGACCGCATCCTTGCCGAAAAGGAGGTCGATCTGCTGGCTGCCAGTGATCTCTACCGTCTGTAGTCCTTTCATGTCTGTCCTGTATGCCGCGATATCATCGCGGCTATTAAAAAAATCGCTCAAAAATTTGGCTGTTTCGCAGAAAAGCATTACCTTTGCAACCGCTATTGCAAAAAAGGGCGCTTAGCTCAGCTGGTTTAGAGCATCTGCCTTACAAGCAGAGGGTCGGCGGTTCGAATCCGTCAGCGCCCACCCACAGGCCGCAGGTTTCTGCGGCTTTTTTTGTTAAATATCACAAAAAACGCCCTCTGTGGGAAAAAAACTCTCATCTCTCATCTCTCATCTCTCAACTTTTTTGTACCTTTGTGCTCTCAATCATACGCTATATAGAGAAAGGATTAGAAAACGTAATGGTATTAGATGTATTGACAGCCATCTCGCCTATTGATGGCCGCTATCGTAACAAAACAGAACTGTTGGCAGGATATTTCTCGGAATATGCACTCATACGGTATCGCGTACGGGTGGAGATAGAATATTTCATAGCACTTTGCGAACTTCCTTTGCCTCAGCTGGAGGGCTTCGACCACCAGCTGTTTGAACCATTGCGCGACATCTACCGTAACTTCTCTGAACGGGACGCTGCCCGCGTCAAGGAGATTGAGCAGACCACCAACCACGACGTGAAAGCTGTCGAGTACTTCATCAAGGAGCGTCTGGAAAGTGTGTGCAGTGGTTCTGCCGCTGCAAGAGAGTTCATCCATTTCGGCCTTACCTCGCAGGATATCAACAATACCAGTGTGCCCCTTTCCCTGAAGGAGGCTCTTGAACAGGTCTATTACCCCATGGTGGAGGAGCTGATTGAACAGCTCAACGACTACGCTGAACAGTGGAAGAATGTGCCGATGCTGGCCAAGACACACGGACAGCCGGCTTCGCCCACGCGTCTGGGTAAGGAGATCATGGTCTATGTCTATCGTCTGGAGGAACAGCTTCGTGCCCTCAAGGACATCCCCGTTACGGCTAAGTTCGGAGGTGCAACGGGCAACTTCAATGCCCATCATGTCGCTTACCCGCAGTATGACTGGCGCGAGTTTGCCGACCGTTTCGTCAGTGAGCGTCTGGGACTGGAACGTGAGCAGTGGACGACGCAGATCAGCAATTACGACTGGCTTGGTGCCATCTTCGACGGTATGCGCCGTATCAATACCATCGTCATCGACCTCGACCGTGACTTCTGGATGTACATCTCCATGGAGTACTTCAAGCAGAAGATCAAGGCAGGTGAGGTGGGCAGCAGTGCCATGCCTCATAAGGTGAATCCCATCGACTTTGAGAATTCAGAAGGAAATATGGGGATGGCCAATGCCGTCCTGCAGTTTTTGGCACAGAAATTGCCTGTGAGTCGTCTGCAGCGTGACTTGACCGACTCCACCGTGCTGCGTAATGTCGGTGTGCCGATGGGACATGCCCTCATTGCATTCCAAAGTACGTTGAAAGGACTGCGTAAGCTGATCCTTAACGAGGACAAGCTGCGTGAGGACTTGGAGAATACCTGGGCAGTCGTGGCGGAAGGCATCCAGACCATCCTGCGCCGGGAGGCTTATCCCAATCCCTATGAGGCACTGAAGGCACTTACCCGCACCAACGAACGCATGACCGAGGAGACCATCCGCCGCTTTATCGGGGAGCTGGATGTCAGCCGTGAGGTGAAACAGGAACTTCTGGCCATCACCCCTTGGACCTACACCGGCCTATAGGCGGAGAAGCCTCATTCGCCCCATGAGCCTATATTAAATAAGGAACGCGCGAACATTATTTATAAATATAGAGAGTCAATAAATCAATTAACTAACAACAAAACAGCCGTGAGGCTAAAAAAAGAAAAAGGAGAATAATTATGGATTTAGAAAAAGATTACAGACTAGACGACATGTCAACGGAAAAAAATGCCGACAACCATGAAGGCAGTCAACCGTTAAACCAGGACGGCTACCAGAGCTACCGTCCGGTAGGACGCACTCCGCGTCCCCGCATTCAGAAGCCACGCCCCTATAACCAGGACCGTGGTGGTTACAACAGACATCAGAATGACGAGGGAGGATTCCGCCCCGAAGGATTCGGTGCTGCCCTGCAGGGTAGCGCACCCCAGCGTGGCTATCGTCCCCGCTTCAACAATAACAATGAGCCCAATAATGAGGACGGCTATCAGCCTCGTGGCGGCTACCAGCCTCGCGGCAGCTATCAGCCCCGTGGCGGTTACCAGCCCCGAAACAATGGCTACCAGCAGGGTGGCGGCTATCGTCCCCGTTACAACAATGATGCCCCCCGTTATAACAACAATAACGAAGAAGGAGGCTACCAGCCGCGTGGTGGTTATAATAACTACAGACCTCATCAGGGTGGATACAAGCCTCGCTATGGTCAGAACAACGAGGGTGGCTACCAGCCTCGTGGCGGTTATCAGCCTCGCGGCGGCTACAACAAGCGTCCCGGCGGATTCCGTCCCCGTACTGCCGACTACGATCCCAATGCCAAGTATAGCATGAAGAAGCGTATCGAGTACAAGGAGGAGAACTATGATCCCAATGAGCCGCTTCGTCTTAACAAGTTCCTGGCCAATGCCGGTGTCTGCAGCCGTCGTGAGGCTGACGAGTTCATCCAGGCAGGTGTGGTTACCGTCAATGGCGAGGTGGTGACCGAACTGGGAACCAAGGTGCTGCGTACTGATGAGATTAAGTTCCATGATCAGCCCGTCAGCCTGGAGAAGAAGGTGTATGTCCTGCTCAACAAGCCGAAGGATTATGTCACGACCAGCGACGACCCGCAGCAGCGTAAGACTGTGATGGATCTGGTGAAGGGAGCGTGCCCTGAGCGTATCTATCCTGTAGGACGCCTCGACCGTAACACGACGGGTGTGCTTCTGCTGACCAACGACGGCGATCTCGCCTCAAAGCTCACGCATCCGAAGTTCCTCAAGAAGAAGATCTATCATGTCTATCTCGACAAGAATGTGACGGCTCATGACCTTCAGCAGATTCTTGAGGGCATCCAGCTCGAGGATGGTGAGATCAAGGCTGACGACGTGCAGTATGCTGATCCCGTCGATAAGAAGCAGGTGGGTATTGAGATCCATTCCGGTAAGAACCGCATTGTACGCCGCATCTTTGAGAGCCTCGGCTATAAGGTGACCAAGCTCGACCGCGTGCAGTTTGCCGGCCTGACCAAGAAGAACCTCCGTCGCGGTGACTGGCGCTACCTCACTGAAGAGGAAGTTGACCGCCTCCGCATGGGAGCCTATGAATAAGGAAATCCTAGGAAATCCTAGGAAA
>CAJOQT010000029.1 GCA_905236875.1 uncultured Prevotella sp.
CCTGTTGATGGAGGGGTGAGGGAAGGTTGTTGGGCTGCATGGCCACGCACTGTATGGAGGTCTGCATGGTGATGCCGCTGGCGAGCTCGAAAATGTCCGTCGATTTGCGGGTATGTCTCGAAGCATTGTCACGGCTCATGTAGCGGTTCATGATGATACCACCCCAGTCCATCGATGCCGTGCTGTTGCGGCAGAAGGGATGCAGGGTCAGGTCGAACGGCTGGCTGAATGTCGCTCCCTCGCCAAAGAAGAGGTTCTCACTGGCCAGCACAGCCTCCGAAGCTACGAAGTTGGGGTACATGCGCTCCCAGCCACGCGGCAGCGTACAGCCATGGAAGACGACCTGCAGGCCATAGCGGTTGGCATCGTAGAGGATGTCTTCGTAGAGCTGCATGGTCTGCTGCTTGTCGCCACCGAAGAAATCGACCTTGATACCCTTCACGCCGATACTCTTCAGCCACGCCATCTCCTTGTCGCGGGCCATCGTGGTGTTCATGCACTGACGCGGAGTCTGCGGTGCATCGTTCTCGAAGCCGTTGGAGTTGTACCACATCAGCAGGCTGACGCCCTTGCGCTGTGCATACTCCGACAGCTGCGCCACGCGGTCACGGCCGATGGTCACGTCCCATCCGGCATCTACCAGACAGTACTCAAAACCCATCGTTGCGGCCAGGTCGATGAACTGCACCTGGTCGTCGTAGTTGATGCTGGCATCCTGCCACAGCAGCCAGCTCCATGTGTATCGGCCGGGCTTGTACGCTTGCGACGGCTCGTAGAGCGGTTCCACGAGGTCGTAGCTGACCGTTGTCTCCACGATGGGCTTCAGCGACGAGCCGACGGTGATGGTACGCCAGGGAGTCGCAAAGGGCAGTGCGACACCAGCCGTCGTCGTGCCCACACCATTGTTCTCACCCTCCATCGGGAAGGCGATGGTATAGCCTGTCGCAGGGTCATAGTCACTCAAGTGGCAGCCTACGTAGCTGCCGCTCACACCCGTCTCGCAGACGAGAGCCCACAGGTTCTGTTGTCGTTCTTGCGTCCCTTCGGTAGCAAGCGGCAAGGCCGAGCGGTCCGTTGTCGTTCTTGCGTCCCTTCGGTAGCAAGCGGCAAGGCCGAGCGGTCCGTTGTCCGTAATATGGAAGAGTGCCGGGAACACATAGCCATGACCGTAGCGCGAACGCTCATTCATCTGGCGGTCGGCACCATATCCCTCCTCATAGCTGGGCTTGGTGCGCTCCCACCCTATCATCGGGTCGCTCTGCGGCGAGATGAACGTGGTCGTCCCGTCAGGGAAGCGGAAGGAAGACACCTCACTCCTGATGACTGCACTTCTCGGATGTTCATTATCGTTGGGCAGCACGTGGTAGCGGAAGGCCACATCGGTATTGCTGACCTTGAGCTCCACCTGCATGCGCAGCTTCTGGGCATTGAGGAAGGAAACGTTCAGCGTGGCAACGTCGAAGGTCCGTTTCGAAGCCTTGGTGCGTGTCATCTCATAGTTGCACTGCCCGGCTTCGGCGTTCCACTTCTCCAGCGTCAGTCCGTTGGCAAAGTCGCCGTAGTCGGCCATAAAGCCAAGCCGTGAGCGCTCCAAAACGGTTTGTCCGCCAAGGCTGACGGTGTAATACGCCTGTCCGTTCTCTGTTCCTACGCTGACGGCAATCTGTCCGTCGGGCGACTTCACTTCTGCCACTTGTGCGCTGCACACGCCTGCCACAAGCAGCATGAGGGGTAATAATAATTTTCTCATCTTATCTTTTATTGATTGGTTTTGTGCAATCTTATGACCTGCCGGTCTTTTTATCGCATGCAAAGATATGCAAAAAAGCCGAAAGCACAAAACTTCCGACTGATATTTTACATTTGCGGCCAAAAAGAGTATATCTCAAAAAAAATTGTACCTTTGCAGTGAAAATGTGTGTCGCTCGAATGAAGAGACTGCCCTATATCATCATCCTGTTGCTGGTGCTCTGCGGATGTGTCAGCAAGAGCAGATACGAGACCATGCGTCGTGGCCTCGACTGCATCAATGAGTGAAACCGTAACGACCAGCCGTTCACAGTCAGTGATGTGCAGCCCTTTGTCGATTATAAACATCTCCAGATGCGATAATCGGATTGCAAATCCGCCTGAACGGAGGAAGAAGAGCCGGAGCCGTAAGAGCTAAAAAAATGGCGACCCCTTGTATGGGATCGCCACTTTTTTTACCACCAACCGCCACCGCCGGAGGAGTAGTTGTCGAGCGTGACACTGGTGCCGCCGCTGACGGTGCCACCGATGACGGTCATGCCGTCGAAATAGGATGTACCTTCGGAAACGGCGACATTTGAGTAGAGCGTCGGTGTGGAAGATGTATAGACGATGAGCTTCTGGCTACCGCCTCCAGGGCCTCCTCCGCCACCAGGGCCTCCACCACCGGGACCGCCGCCGCTGCCTGACGACTTGGTTGGTGTCTTGAAGGCAGCGACAAGTGTGCCGCCACTGTAGAGTGCATACCAGCTCTGGCCTGTCCATGAAGTAGTGGATTTGCAGGTGCCATTGCTGATGCTGACTCCACTCTCCAGATCACCGACAGCGATGATGGTACCACCGGTGATGTAGAGCTTCTTGCCTTCCTCGGTGTTGGCATCGATGGACTTCTCTGCACCACCGGAACCGATGGCATAGACCAAGCCTCCCTTGATATACAGGTTGCCGTTGGAGTCGAGGCCGTCATTGCCCGATGAATTGACATAGACGTAGCCGCCAGTGATGGTCAGCGTGCCTGTACCCGACACCTTCTGGTTGTTGTCATTCTTCATGTAGGCAGCATTGATGGCATCGTCCTTGGCATTGACGATGACCTGTCCGCCCGTAATCTCTATCTCGTCCTTGCTCTCTATGCCCTCACCGCCGGCGCCTGTCGTCTTCACATTGACAATACCGCCGCTGATGGTGATTTTGCCATCGACCTTGATGCCCTTGGGTGACGACTTATAGCTCGTGGTATAGTTGTCGAGCGACTGGGAATTGGTGACCACAGAAAGGTTGCCGCCGGACGAGGCCACCACGGCGTTACCGCTGGTAGTGATGGTGATGTCGGCGTTGTCGCTGATGGTCAGCGTGCCATTGACGCTGATACCCTTTCCGCCGGCTCCCGTACTGGTCAGCGTCAGCTTACCGCCACTGACGGCCATATTGCCATCGGCACTGAGGCACGATGATGCCTTGGTCTTCAATTCAGAGGCATCCCACGTACCGCCACCGCTGGTAGAACAGGTGACGGTACCGCCGCTGATGAAAAAGTCGCCTTCACTCTTGATGGCCTTGGCAGCGTCGGCAGTAACCCCGATACTGATGGTACCGCCCTGCAAATAGATGTTTCCGCTGTCCTCGTCCTCATGGTCGGTCAGCTCTCCAGTCGATTCGGTACCGTCCAGGTCACACTGTATGCCGTCGTCCTGCGTACCACTGATATTGACGGTACCGCTCTCCATCAGGAAATACTGGTTGCAGCTGATGCCGTCCTTCACGGCCTCAGTCACGTTGACGGTACAGTTCTTCAGCTCCATGTACTCACCGCTCTTGATGGCATGAGCATACTTACCGGCGACGTTCAGCGTACCCTTGCCCTTGAACTCGGCATGACCCTTGACGTAGAGACAGGCCTTCTGTGCAAGACTGGTGGGTGGCGCAGCGCAGTCGGTGAGCACGTTCTTCGTATCTTTCTTCACGCTGATGTCGATACGCTTGCCGTTAGCAATGTTGATTGCCGCACCAGAATAGACGGGCGTGGCGTTGGTCAGCGTCAGACCGTTCAGGTTGACGGTAGCCTTGTAACTTCCAGTCATGTAATATTCACCGTCGTCAGAGCTGCCGCTGAGCGTGTAGGAGATCTCGTCGGCAGTGCCTGTTCCGGCAAAATTCTTGTCCTGCACCACCTTGACATGTGCGCCGCTCGTCTCGACCGTGATGTACTGTGCCACATTACCTGCTACGGTGACGCTGGCCGTCGTGCCGTCAAACACCACGTCAACGCTGTTGTCGGTGACCTTGGTGTTGTCGATGGCTATGCCGGTGATGTCGCTGATGGCGAATGTCTTGTTCAGGACAGTGAGCGAAGTACCTCCCGACCAGGTCATGTCGCCTGCCTGGGAGGCCGGGAAGAGCCAGGTCACGTTACCCGTCTGAATCTTCATGGTCTGGGCTGTGGCTGCCACTGTGAGCAGCACGGCTGCAAAGAGTGTTGTTATCCTTTTCATCTTACCATTACCTTAAGTGTCTTTCCGCTTGTCTTGAAGATATAAAGCCCTTGTGAAAGTGCGCCCTGCGCCGCTTTCAGGTTGTCGTATTGTCCGAGGGAAACGCCAGCAGGGGTGAACACCTCCACCGTGCCGTCGGCTGGCAGCGTGGCTGTCAGCTCCTCAATGGCCGTCGCATTTTCTGCCGAGAAGTACATCTTGTTCAGTTCGGTCAGTGCGAAGCTGTAGCTCTCCGAGCCATTGGTTGCAACCAGACTGCCGTTATCGAAGGAGAGCGTCAGTCCTTCGACAGGCACCGACTGGCTGGTGCCGTCGCTCTTCTGAAAGGTCAGATAGGGATAGTCGTCGGCAAACGCCCCGATTGTCCCCGTCAGCATCATCACAAAGATCAATAGTCTTTTCATTAAAATGTTTGTCTTTTTGGTTCAACTTCTATATTTAAATTTCGCATTTGCTCACTGCAAAATTACAGCAAATGCGGCATTCCTGCAATTTATTTCAACGAAACAGCCGTTTTCTTCAGTGAATCTCCAACTACTGGACGTCACTGCGTCTGTACATCCGCAACAATCCAACGACAAGTACAATGTTTACAAGAGAATAAACCACTATATTGAAAAGGGAAGAAAGCAACATCAGATCAGAAGGAGCCAGCTTATCCCATACGAACCGCAAAGGGAAATAGAGTAACGCACATACCATTGCGATGGCGACAAGGATGCCACCGGTGCGGAGCCGCCCTAAACCTACAACCACCAGGGCAACACCTAAAACGAGAATGGCAAGACTCCGTATCACAAAGATGATATTGCCGGTGAGAGACAGTGCTTCAAATCCCTTCGATACAAGATCGTAATCACCGGTTGAGGCTATGAAGACGGTCATAATAGGATAGCACAATGTATGCAGAAGGGTCAAGACAGAAAACAACACGAGTACCCAGAAGCCAACCGAGATTCCGGCACTTTGCTGACGCGAGACGAGTGCATACTTTGAATAGACAACAATGAAGAGCAAATAAATAACAATATAGCAGAACGTTGAGAGATAACCCAACACAGTCTGAAGATTCAGGTATTCCATGATGTTGTCTATTGACTCATGGACTTTTATCTGAATATACGTGTTCACAGAGCCTATTCCCATCGTGTCTGCCAAGCTGAACAGCAGGACGACTACTAACATGGCCGTAAGAGCATAATACCAGCCTTTGGATACCTGAAATGCGTTGATTTTTTCCATATTTATTTTGGTTTTTAATTGTTATTGATGAAAACAAAAAACGCGGACACCCACGTATAGAGATGTCCGCGCAATATGATTGTAATATTACTCCACAACGATGGGCTTGTACTTCGGAACAAGTGTCTTCATAATCAGCCATCCGATGAGGTAGGCCACTGCACAGAAGCAGAAGACAATCATATAGGCAGCGGGTTTAGCCTCGTAGCCAAGGAAAGTAAAGGCTGCGCCCTGTCCTTCGGCATAGGTAAAGAGCTCACCGGAAGTCCAGTTGATAAGCATCGAACCCAGACCACCAGCCATAGCACCAATACCGGTGATGGTGGCGATGGTCGATTTCGGGAACATGTCACCTACAGTCGAGAAAATGTTGGCTGACCAAGCCTGATGACCTGCACCTGCCAGACCGATGATGAGAGCGGGCCACCATGCGGGGTCGATGGGACTCTCCTGCCACATGGCCAGAGGCTGTGCAAAGAGGGCAAACAGCGGGAAGAACGCAAAGATCAACATGGCCAGCATACGACCTGCATAAGGGTTCATGCCACGCTTCTCGACAAACAGTTTGGGCAGGTAGCCACCGAAGATGCTGACAACGGTGACAATAAGATAGAGCACGAAGATGAGCAGCTGTCCCATGCCTGACGAAGACTTGTAGCCGAACTGGTCGGAGAAGTATGCCGGTGCCCAGAACAGGTAGAACCACCACACACCGTCAGTCATGAACTTACCCACGATGAACGACCAGGTCTGCTTGAAAGTGAAGCATTTCAGGAATCCAATGGCCGGACCTTCGTCGTTGGCGTTCTTCGGGTCGTCGTCGGTCTCCACATCCTGATTAATATAGGTAAGCTCGGCAGCGTTGACGTGCTTTGACTTGTGGGGCTTGTCGTAGATAAACACCCACAGGCCCATCCATACAAAGCCCAAGACACCGATGATGATAAATGCCATCTCCCAACCGAACAGCTCTGCCAGAGGCGGAATGCTGACAGGAGCCGCCAAGGCACCCACAGAAGCACCTGCATTGAACAACGACGTAGCGAAGGCACGGTCTTTCTTGGGGAAGTACTCGGCAGTCACCTTAATGGCTGCGGGGAAGTTGCCGCTCTCACCCAATGCCAGTATCGAACGGCAGAACAGGAACAGCCAGACGCTGACAGTGGCAATGCTCAGGGCGGTCATCGAACCAGCCTCAACTGCTTTCAGGGCTGCAATGCTATCGATACCCTCAATCTCCATGGTGACCCATCCGCAGGCTGCATGCATACATGCACCGAGCGACCAAACGAAGATGGCCCAAAGGTAACCTTTCTTGGTGCCCATCCAATCGATGAACTTACCGGCAAAGAGGCAGAACACGGCATAGAGGATAGAGAACACAGAGGTGATGTGGCCGTAGTCGGCATCGGACCAGTGGAACTCAGGCGCAATAAAGTCTTTCCACGTCAGTGAAAGCACCTGGCGGTCCATGTAGTTAACAGTTGTTGCGAAGAACAGCATCGCACAAATAATCCAACGATAGTTGGTCATTTTAGAAGTTTGTACAGCACTCATTGTGATAATTTTCTATTTGACAATTTACGATTTACCATTTAGGTTTTAGCGTTCGGATGCAAAGGTACGGAAAAAACATCAAACATGAAACATGAAGCATCAAACATTTTCATGTAAACGTTTACAAGAATCCCCCAACTCTCATTTAATCCTTAATCCTGAAAATATACCTTCTTCACACGACCGCTCACTGCAGTAAGAACCTCGTAGGGGATGGTATCGAGCACGGTACTGAGAACCGTGACAGGGAGGTTCTTGCCGAATATCTCCACCACATCACCCTCATGAACGCCGGGAATATCAGTAACATCTATCATCGCCACGTCCATGCAGATATTGCCGACATAGGGAGCCTTCTGACCGTTGACGAGACAATAGCAGGCACCACGTCCCAGGTGGCGGTTCAGTCCGTCAGCATAGCCAATGGGGATGGCGGCAATGACGGAGTCGCGTGTCAACACGCCCTTGCGGCTGTAGCCTACCGTCTCTTCCTTCGGTACGTGACGCAGCTGCAGGATAGTGGTCTTCAAAGTGCTGACGCACTGAAGCCCACCCCCAACCCTTCCCCAAGGGAGGGGGGCTTGGGAACCTTCCGGACTTCCCTCCCTTGGGGAGGGGTTGGGGGTGGACCGAGGGTCAACCCCGTACAGGCCAAGTCCCAGGCGGCACATGTCGAGCTGGCGTTCCGGGAAGTGTTCGATACCGGCAGAGTTGTCCATGTGACGCAGTATCCTGTGGTCGAAGGCAGCCTGCAGCTGCCGGCTGGCACGGTCGAACTTCTCAAACTGCATCCGTGAGAAGTTGTCGAAGTCATCGCTGTCGCTTCCGACGAAATGCGAGAAGACGGAACGTGGGATGATGGCATTCTGATGCTTCAGGCGACTGATCAGCTCGTCCATGTCCTTCTCGGGGTCGAAACCCAGACGGTGCATGCCTGTATCGAGTTTGATGTGTACGGGCCAGTCGGTGATGCCTTCCTTCTCGGCAGCACGGATAAGGGCGTCCATCAGACGGAAGGAATAGACCTCCGGCTCCAGCTCGTAGTCGAACATGGTCTTGAAGGCCGTCATCTCGGGGTTCATGATCATGATGTTCTGCGTGATACCGTTACGGCGCAATTCTGCTCCCTCGTCGGCAACGGCAACGGCCAAGTAGTCAACGCGATGGTCCTGCAACGTCTTGGCCACCTCGACGGCGCCTGCTCCGTAGGCATCGGCCTTCACCATACAGACCAGTTTCGTTTCCGGTTTGAGGAACGAACGGTAGTAGTTCAGGTTATTGACCACCGCATTGAGATCCACCTCGAGGATTGTCTCGTGAACCTTCTGTTCCAACAGCTCCGTGATATGGTCGAAGCCAAACTGTCGTGCCCCCTTGATGAGGATAACCTCGTTGGAGCTTTCACCTACTCCTCCCAGGGACGGGAGAGCGAGGAAGTCTTCGGTCTTGGTAAAGAAGAGCTTTTCGGTTACCGTGAAGACAGGAGCCGCCTTGCTGATTTCGGGTCCGATGCCTATCAGTTTATTGACTCCCCGCTTGAGGCATAGCGCGTTGACCTCGGCATACAATTCCGTACCGGACACACCGCTCTGCTGGATATCACTGAGGATGAGCGTCTTCGACACCCCCTCCAAATCTCCCCGAGGGGAGGCTTCCTGCGCACGCGTTTCCTCCCCCGGGGGGACGGAAGAGGGGGTCTGTCTATAACACCGTCGCTGCATGAAGTCGAGCGCAATGTCGAGCGAATTGATGTCAGAGTTGTAGGAGTCGTTGATCAGCGTGCAGCCATGCTGTCCTTCCTTCACCTCCAGACGCATGGCGACAGGCTCCAGACGGGCCATGCGCTCACGCAGCTCCTCTGGCGTCACACCCAGATAGAGGGCCGTAACCGCAACAGCCAGCGAGCACTCCACGGAAGCCTCGTCGATGAAAGGCAGCTCATATTGAGCCGAGAACTGGTGGGAGACCGTAATCCGTAATCCCTCTTCTGTCATCTCCTTATGCCACCCCATCCGCCTGCCCTGGAAGCCCGAGCGCCGGACACAGCGGCTGACAAGGTCGTCGTCGGCATTATAGATGATGACCTTGGCATCGCGGAACAGCTGTAGTTTCTCCATGCATTTCTCTTCCAACGTACGGAAGTTCTCCTGATGGGGAGCACCTATCGATGTCAGCACACCGATGGTCGGCTGGATGATGTCTGCCAGCGCCTCCATCTCACCCGGCTTGCTGATGCCTGCCTCGATCAGTGCCACGTCGGTCTGCTCGTTCAGCAGCCAGACACTGAGCGGCACGCCAATCTGTGAGTTATAGCTCTTCGGCGAACGAGTCACATTGAACTGCGGACTCAACACCTGATACAGCCACTCTTTGACCATTGTCTTACCATTCGACCCCGTGATACCCACCACCGGACAGTCGAACTCGTCACGATGACGCTCCGCCAGACGCTGCAGGGCAGCCAACGGCGACGGAACGACGAGGAAGTTAGCCCCCTCCCACCTCCCCCAATTGGGGGAGGCTTTTGTTTCCTCTGTTCCCTCTACAGTGGGAGAGGGGTCGGGGGTGAGGCTTACCACGAAGTTCCTCACACCGCGGCGGTACAGGTCTGCTATATAGCGGTGACCGTCGTTGCGCTGCGTCTTCAGTGCAAAAAACAAGGTCTCTTCAGGAAAACAAAGCGAGCGGCTGTCGGTCAGCAGCCACCCAATCTGCGCGTCAGCCGTGCCGATGCGTCGTGCTCCAATGAGCGTCGTAATCTTTTCTATCGAATATTTCATATTATCTGTTGTGCGTTGTCCGTTGTCTGTTGTCTGTTGTCCGTTGTCATTATAGCCCTGCAAAGTTAGGGTATTTTTTCCGTAACGCTTCTACTTTTAACATAGTTTTATCCATGAACGCACGATATTCCTCGCTCTCCGCATCAAACGGACGATGTGCCAACGCCTGTTTCACCGGGCGCCAGTCGTCAAGCCACTGTCTGGCCTCTGCCGAGAAGTACGTATCCACCAACCGCTCCCAGATATATTCTACGGCCTGCCCACTGGGATGCAGCATATCTGCCGCATAGAAACGGTAATCGCGCAACTCGTCGTTCATGATCTCGTAGGCAGGGAAGTAATGAATTGATAATTGACAATTGACATTTGATAATTCAGCTTCCGTCTTCAGCAGACGATCGATGGCCATAAGCAGCGTTGCCTTCGACAACTGGCTCTCGTGGTAGCCGTACTTACGGTAACGAATGGGCGAGACAGTGAACACGATGTTTAAGGAGGGATTTTCACGGCACAGCACGTCAACGGTACGCTGCAGGTAGTGGGTACACTGCTCTACAGTCAGCTCTTCTTCGGTAAACAGACTCGCCGGCCGCTTCTGACAATTATCTACAATCTCGCCCGTTGCCTTCTCCCGATACACATGGTTCGTGCCCAAGGTAAGGAATACATGCTTAAACGAAGACAGCACGGTCCTGCTATCTCTCATTTTCTCATTTTCTCCATCTCTCATTTTCTCCAACGTGTGAAGAACAGAGACCGGGTTATACATCGTGCCGAAGGGGTTCACCGTTACAGGGAAGCCCTCCTCACGGAAACGCTGTCCTATGCTGTCGGCAAAACACGAACCTACCAGCAGCACCTCATCGTGAGGCGCAATCTCAAACTGAGGTTTGGGTATATTGACAATAGTCCTGAATTCCATACGACTGCAAAATTAGGAAAAAAACACCACATTCCAACAAAAAGAGCAAAAAAAAGAGCTGTAGCCAGCACCTTGTTTAATTAATGTTAAACAAAAGGACGGGGAACGCTGATTACACTCAAATTATTGTAAATTTGCGCAACCTAATGAATCAAGACAACTTAAACCGCAATGAATACAAGTGAACAAAACAGCCTGCTCACCAAGAATGGTGTCAACTATCTCATTCCGTTTATATTGATTACCACCTGTTTCGCACTTTGGGGTTTTGCAAACGACGTCACGACGCCGATGGTCAAGGCATTCTCGAAAATCTTCCGCATGAGTGTGACCGAAGGAGCCATGGTGCCCGTAGCCTTCTACCTGGGCTACTTCGTGATGGCCTTTCCTGCTGCCTTGTTCATTCAGCGCTATTCATTCAAGTACGGCGTGCTCATCGGACTGGCACTGTATGCCATCGGTGCAATGCTTTTCTTCCCTGCCAAGATGACGGGCATGTTCTTCCCCTTCCTGGTGGCCTACTTCACCCTGACCTGCGGACTCTCATTTCTCGAGACCAGCTGTAATCCCTATATCTACTGCATGGGCAGCGAGGAGACGGCGACACGACGGCTGAACCTGGCACAGGCCTTCAACCCCGTCGGTGTGCTGGCCGGCTCGTATGTCGCCATGCACTATGTCCAGTCCCGCATGAGTCCCATCGACTCGAAAGCACGGCAGTTGCTTGACGACCAACAGTTTGAGATGGTCAAGAACCATGACCTCGACATTCTGATACAGCCATACATTTATATAGGAATCGTCATCGTCGTACTATTTGTGCTGATACTCTTTACACGCATGCCGAAGATTACCGCTACGAGCAGCAACAAGCCGCTCAAGCAATCGTTAGGCGAGCTGATCCGTCACAAGAACTACCGCGAGGGAGTGATTGCCCAGTTCTTCTACGTCGGCGCACAGATCATGTGCTGGACATTTATCATCCAGTACGGCACGCGAGTCTTTGTGAGTGAAGGCATGGAAGAAAGCGCAGCCGAGATTCTGTCACAGAAATACAACATCGGCGCACTGGTGCTGTTCACCATCTTCCGATTCGTATGCACCTTTTTCCTGAAATATATCTCACCAGGACGCCTGCTGACGATACTGGCTGTCATAGGAGGCGTGTTGGTTGCCGGCGTGATTCTCTTCACGAACATCAACGGCCTGTATTGTCTGGTATTTGTCAGTGCCTGCATGTCGCTGATGTTCCCCACCATTTACGGAATCGCCCTGCGCGATGTAGGCGAGAGCAATGTGAAGGTGGCGAGTGCCGGCCTGATTATGGCCATCCTTGGCGGTTCGGTATTTCCACCATTACAGGCAGCCATCATCGACTTGAAAGTGTCGGTGTTGGGGCTGCCTGCAACGAATGTGTCATTTATTGTCCCGCTGATCTGCTTTGCCGTTATTGCCTGGTATGGTCATCGGGCTTACATGCGCCACTACGCCTATCACGAAGTGTGAGGAATACTCCCAGCAGAATGACAATCAACAGCGCGCCATACGAGAGATAGGCGATGGTCTCCGTCGTCTTCACCGACTTGGGGAAGAACGAGAGCACCACCTCATGCTTACCCGGCTTGACCTGTAATGCACGCAGCACATAGTTGACGCGGCCCAAGGGAGCCTCAACGCCGTCAACCGTAGCCGTCCAGCCCGGATAATAGATCTCTGAGAACACGACAACGCCGCCCTTGCCGGAGTTGACCGTATAGGTCAGCTGGTTGGGTTCGTATTTGTCGAGCGTCACGATGCTGACACTGTCCTGCTGTGTGCTTTGGCCCAGAATGTCGCTGAACTGCTTGTCGGCCACAGCCTCATGGCGCAGCGGCAGGCGTGACAGCGCATCCAGCTCGTCGTTGGCATTATCCACATAGCTTACCTTGTCCACAAACCATGCATTGCCGTATGCCTGATAGTTCTGCAAAGGAACAGCCTGATTGCTCACGGCTGTAATGATGTATTTCGTGTTGAGCATGTTCAGCACGGGCATCAGACTGTCTGCCGGCAAGGCACTCAAGTCGTAGCCTACCTGCGGCAGGGCGGCAAACAAGGTCTGCATCTCGGGCATGATATGGGCATCTATCAGTTCCTGATAACGGCGCAGCTTGGCAGCATGATAGCCACCGATACTCTTATGGAAGTAGCTGGTCTCATTTTCATTGAACGTATTGGTGGTCAGGTTCAGCACGCGGTAGTCGAGTGTCTTGTCCTGCATGATCTGTTCGTCGGCGTAGGTCGGTTTAATGGGATTTTCACGCTCACGCTTGTCAACGAACATCTCGTCGTTCAGATAACGCTTGTTGACCATCCACATATCCACCAGACACAGCACCACCAAGGCAAAGACAAGCCAGGAAGCACGCAGCTTGCCATAGCGATAGAGCAGCATGCAGAGCACACCTATTAATATAATAAGGAGCGAACGCCAGCAGTCGGCCACAAAGACCGCCTTATGCATCTCGGCTAATGAAGGCAGCAGACGGGAGGCCACTGCCTGATACTGCTGCATGACATCCTGATGGTCGGCAAGCAGCTGCATGATCTGGGCATTCATCATCTCCACCGTCTGTGCATCCTGGGAAGAGTTGAAGTCGAAGAACACGCCCGGCATCAGGGCAAACAACAGACAGAAACCGGCTGTCAGGGCAAGGGAGATGAAGAATGAAGAGCGAAGTGTGAGAAATTTCTTACCGCCCTTCTGCTCCTCTCCTTGGGAGAGGACAGCGGGGGAGGCTTTCTCTATCCACTGCTTCAGTGCCATCATAGCCAGCAACGGAATGGTAAACTCGGCAATGACAAGGATGGAGGCTACGGTACGGAACTTCGCATACATCGGCACGAAGTCGAGGAAGAAGTCGGTCATCGGCATGAAGTTCCTACCCCACGACAACAGCACGGACAGGACGGTGACAGCCAGCAGTGCCCACTTCATCGGACCCTTCACGATGAACAGGCCCAGCACGAAGAGGAACAGCACGAAAGCACCGACATAGACCGGTCCGGCCGTCATGGGCTGCGTGCCCCAGTATTCGTAGAAGTTGTTATAGGGATTCATCCCGAACACCTGTCCGAAGAAGTCCTGCACACTGTCGTCAGCATGTTCCATCGCCGTCTCGTCGGTCGAGATAGGCACCGAGGCGCCACCTTTCGTATTCGGAATGAGCAGCGTCCATGTCTCGTCAATGCCATACGACCACTGGGTGATATAGTCACGGTCCAGTCCGCTACTGGTCTGGTTACCAGTGTCGGCCTTTACCAGTTCGCTCTTGCCGCGCATGGTTTCCTGCGAGTACTGCCACGTATGGTAGAGGTTTGACAGGTTCAGGCATACGCCTATCAAGGCACCTGCCACACAGACACCTGTAGCCTTCAGCACATGACGCCAGTCTTTCTTCCTCGCACCTTCGATAATAAAGGCAATTACCATTGCGGCAATGATGAACAGATAATAATAGGTCATCTGCACATGATTGGCATTGATCTCGAAGGCAGCGAAGATGGCGGTCACGACCAGTCCCCACAGGTATTTGCCACGATAGGCCAATACCACACCAGCAATCATCGGCGGCAGATAGGCCAGTGCCATCACCTTCCAGATATGTCCGGCTCCGATAATGATGAAGAAATACGACGAGAACGCCCACGCAATGGCACCAAGCAAAGCGAGGAGAGCCCTCCCTACGGCCCCCGAGGGGGCTTCATCAGACTTTTGGGCATTTGTGCCCCCCTCGGGGGGCGAGGGGGGGGCTGGGGCTAATATAACCCTAAGCAGGATATAGAAACCCAACAGGTAGGCAAAGACATACCACACATTCTCCGGCAGCCACAGGTGATAGGCTTTCACGGCCGTCTCCAGCATATCGGTAGAATCGTATGACGGTGATGTCTGGTAGGTCGGCATACCACCGAACAGCGAATTTGTCCAACGGGTACGCTCGCCTGTGCGCTGCAGGTACTGCGATGCCTCCTGACCGGCCCCGACTCCTGCCGAGGAGTCGTGACGGAACAATATACGGTCATTCACATCTGCCGGATAGAAATAGGCAAATGCTATCACAGCAAATATCACCACTGCCACAACATCGGGCAGCCACTTCTTCCAATTCTTCATAACACGAACTTTAATTTGCGTGCAAAATTACAAAATAATTATCAATTATCAATTGTCAATTATCAATTATTTCGTATCTTTGCTCCCAAAAACAAGCAATACGACATGAAAATAGGTATCATTGTAGCAATGGACAAGGAGCTGCAACAGCTGAAACAGCTGTTTGACAGCGAGAACGTAAGAGTGGAGAAATGCGGTATCGGCAAGGTGAATGCGGCACTCGGTGCCCAGCGGATGATCAATGAGTTTCATCCTGACTGTATCATCAGCAGCGGATGTGCCGGCGGCAACGGCGACGACGTTAACATACAGGACGTTGTCGTCAGCACCGAACTGGCCTACCACGACGTGTATTGCGGCACAGCCATCGACAACACGACGATCTATGGTCAGGTGCAGGGACTGCCCGCCCGCTTCAAGGCAGACCCGTATCTGCTCTCGAAGGCGCAGCAATTGTCCGCTCGGCTTTGCCGCTTGGATCGTCCAAGAATTGCCAATTGTCAATTGTCCATTCACGCCGGTCTTATCGTAACTGGTGACTGGTTCGTGGATTCCAAGGAGAAGGCACGTGAGATTGTCGGCCACTACCCTGACGCCAAGGCCATCGATATGGAGTCGGCAGCCATCGCGCAGACCTGTTACCTCAACAACGTGCCGTTCATCTCGTTCCGCGTCATCAGCGACATCCCGCTGCGCGACACGGATGCCTCGCAATATCACGACTTCTGGAACACCGTGGCTGACAACTCGTTCCAAGTAACCAAAACGTTCGTAGAATCACTCAACGCTAAACACTAAACGAAAATGGAAGTCATACAAAGTTTTACGATTGACCACACCCGACTGAAGCCGGGCATCTACGTCTCACGAGAAGACAAAGGCTTCACAACTTTCGACCTGCGCATTACTGAGCCTAATCAGGAACCTGCTGTGGCTCCTGCTGCCATGCACAGCATGGAACACCTGATGGCCACATGGTTCCGCAACAGCGAAGCGAAGGACGACGTGGTCTATGTCGGTCCTATGGGATGCCTGACAGGCATGTACATCATCATGACGGGAACATACAGCGTTGAGGACATGCGCCGCCTGACCATCGAGTGTCTCCAGTGGATTCTGACACAGACGGAGGTTCCTGCTACGCGTCCAGAAGCCTGCGGCAACTACCTGCTTCACGACCTCCCGATGTGCAAGTGGGAGAGCGCCCGCTATCTCGAACGCCTAAAGCATGGCTTCCACTGCGAATATACAAAACTCCAGATTACCCTCGAGGACGGCAAAGTCTTCGCGGATGCATAAACGACCACGAATTATACGAATTACACAAATTATACAGCACCGAAAAACATGCTCCTAAAAATACGTGAAATTCGTATAATTCGTGGTAAGAAGAGATAGAGTTAAGCGAGCTCAACTTTATCCTCGCTGAATCGCAGCCTTTTTCCTTTGGTCGTGGTCAAGGATGATCTTGCGCATTCGCATGGACTGCGGCGTAACCTCTACCAGCTCATCCTCCTTGATATACTCCAGACACTCCTCCAGACTCATCACCGTCTTGGGGATGATGCGGGCCTTGTCGTCGGAACCGGAGGCACGGACATTCGTCAGCTGCTTGGCCTTCGCCACGTTCACTACAAGGTCGTTGTCGTGAACATGTTCGCCAACCACCTGACCCATATAGACTTCCTCGCCCGGATCGATGAAGAACTTACCGCGATCCTGCAGCTTGTCGATACTGTAGGCATAGGCAGTGCCTGTCTCCAGGGCTATCATCGAACCATTGACACGACGCTCAATGTCACCCTTGTAGGGTTGATATTCCTTGAATCGGTGAGCCATGATAGCCTCACCCTGACTAGCAGTCAGCACGTTGGTACGCAGACCGATAATGCCTCGTGACGGCATATTGAACTCAATGTTCACACGGTCGCCCTGCGACTCCATCGAGGTCATCTCTCCCTTGCGGCGCGTCACCATGTCAATCATCTTCGATGCAAACTCCTCTGGTACGTTGATGGTCAGCTCCTCAATGGGCTCCCAGAGCCCCCCTCGCTCCCCCCGAAGGGAGGATGAAGAGTCAACGGTAACTAATTGCGGGACTGCGCCATTCGCCCCCCCCTCGGGGGGATTGAGGGGGACTTTATAAATCACCTGCGGCTGACCGACCTGCAGCTCGTAGCCCTCGCGACGCATGGTCTCGATGAGCACAGAGAGGTGCAGCACACCACGACCGGAGACAACCCACTTGTCGGTGGAGTCCTCGAACGGCTCCACACGCAGGGCGAGATTCTTCTCCAGCTCCTTCTCCAGACGGTCGTTGATATGGCGGGAAGTAACGTATTTGCCTTCCTTGCCGAAGAACGGAGAGTCGTTGATGGTGAAGAGCATCGACATCGTCGGCTCGTCGATGGCAATAGGCGGCAGCGACTCCGGACTCTCTGCGTCACAGATAGTATCGCCTATCTCGAACTTCTCCAGACCAATGACGGCACAGATGTCACCACACTCCACCTTGTCGGTACGGACATGACTCATGCCCTCGAAGGTATGCAGCTCCTTGATCTTCGTCTTCTCCATCGAACCGTCACGGTGGCAGATGGTAATCTGCTGACCGTCGGTCAGCGTGCCACGATGTACACGACCCACAGCGATACGGCCCGTATAGCTGCTATAGTCGAGCGACGTAACAAGCATCTGCGGCGTGCCTTCCAACTGCTGCGGAGCAGGGATGACCTCCACAATCTTATCTAATAAATAAGTAATGTCATTTGTCGGCGTGTTGTAGTCCTCACCCATCCAACCGTTCTTGGCCGAACCATAAACGACAGGGAAATCCAGCTGGTCCTCGGTGGCATTGAGCGAGAACATCAGGTCGAATACCATCTCATAGACTTCCTCCGGACGGCAGTTCGGCTTATCGACCTTGTTGACCACAACGATGGGCTTCAGACCTATCTGAAGTGCCTTCTGCAAGACGAAACGTGTCTGCGGCATCGGTCCCTCAAAGGCATCAACCAGCAGCAGACAGCCATCAGCCATATTGAGCACACGCTCCACCTCGCCACCGAAGTCGGAGTGTCCCGGCGTATCGATGATATTGATTTTCGTTCCTTTCCAGTTGATGCTGACATTCTTGGAAAGGATGGTGATGCCACGCTCACGCTCAAGGTCATTGGCATCCAACACCTGACTCGACAGGTTCTGGCCCTCACGGAACAGGTTGCCTGCCAGCATCATCTTATCGACCAGCGTAGTCTTGCCGTGATCGACGTGTGCAATAATTGCTATATTCCTAATTGAATTCATAAAGCATAATTCATAATGCATCATGGAGCTATTCGCCCTATATGCGTAAAATCGGGTGCAAAGGTAGTGCAAACCGAGCGAAATGCAAAATAAATTCCTATTTATTTTCATTTCCGAGGTGCAACCTACCTAAGAGAAGAAGTCTCAAAGGTACAACTTTTTCTGCAATTATCGCCACAGATGGCACTTTTTTGTAAGCGTATCCTGAAAAAATAAAAAGGCGGAGCCAACCACCGATGAAAAAAAGCCTTTTCCTTTGCTGATTACGTTTTTTCTTATCTTTGCCGGTAAATCGGCTTAGTTACTCTGTCTCGACAAAAAAAGAAATGATTTTCTTTGTTTTGTGCTCGACTTTTCGTAACTTTGTAAGAATTCGCATTTTTTCTTTATCTAAAGGCAGTTGGGGGAATTGAAGGAAAATGGGGTTACGAATTGGCAACCGTACTCAATTCCACATTCTGCTACAAATTGCTTCAATGCGCTCGGCTTTGCCGCTTCGCTTGTCGAAGAACACCCGATGAAGAGTCGCCAGCCGTATTATGACTCATCATCGGGTGCCGCTCGACCTCTGGTCGCTTGCTACCAACGGGACGCAAGAAAGGTAATCATTTCTTTGGATACAACCAAATGTTATGCTACTTTTTTATGAGTTTTGTACTATTCATAGATGTATAAGGCATTCGATAGAATAAAGCGATCAGATGGTACA
>CAJOQT010000030.1 GCA_905236875.1 uncultured Prevotella sp.
CATCTTCCGTATGAGGGAGTTCGAGCAGATGGAGATGCAGTTCTTCGTACAGCCCGGCACGGAGCTGGAGTGGTTCCCCAAGTGGAAGCAGACGCGTATGGCCTGGCACCAGGCTCTGGGCTTCGGTGCAGAGAACTACCGTTTCCACGACCACGACAAGCTGGCCCACTATGCCAACGCCGCTACCGATATCGAGTTTAAGATGCCGTTCGGCTTCAAGGAGGTGGAGGGTATCCACAGCCGTACTAACTTCGACCTCTCGCAACATGAGAAATACTCTGGCAAGTCAATCAAGTACTTCGACCCGCAGACCAACGAGAGCTATACTCCGTTTGTCATCGAGACTTCCATCGGTGTTGACCGTATGTTCCTCTCTATCATGTGTCACAGCTACTGCGAGGAGAAGCTGGAGAACGGCGAGACACGCGTGGTCCTGAAGCTGCCTGCAGCCCTGGCTCCTGTGAAGCTGGCCGTGATGCCGCTGGTGAAGAAGGACGGACTGCCCGAGAAGGCCCGTGAGATTGTCAACGAACTGAAGTTCCACTTCAACTGTCAGTACGACGAAAAGGACAGCATCGGCAAGCGCTATCGCCGTCAGGATGCCATCGGCACGCCTTACTGCGTCACCGTTGACCACGACACGCTGCAGGACGGCTGCGTCACCCTGCGTTTCCGTGATACCATGGAGCAGGAGCGTGTCCGCATCGAGGATCTCAATGGCATCATCGAGGAGAAGGTGAGCATTGCATCATTGCTGAAAAAGCTTCAGTAATAAGAATGAAAGAATGAAAAATGAAATAATGAGGAGATGAAGACTATGCGTAAAATAACAGGGAGAAAATGTGGAACTACTGGATGGAATGTCCTAAGGGCAGTTTTCATTCTTTCATTTTTTCATTCTTTCATTTTCCTGACTTCCTGCAGCGAGGAGGATAATACCGTGGAGGAGTTTCCTGACTGGCAGAACCGTAACGAACAGTACTTCGAGCAGCAGTATCGTGCCCATGCCGTATCAGCCATCATTAAGAAGTGGTCGATTGATGCAGCTGCAGCAGCCGAGATGACGGACTGCATCCTCGTGGATGTGCTGGAACAGGGAAGCGGTACCGCCAGTCCCTATTTTAACGATACGGTGGAAATCAACTACGCAGGACGCCTCATCCCGTCAACCAGCTACAAGTCTGGCTATGAGTTCGATAAGAGTTTCCGGGGAACCTACGACCCGGCAACCACTGCACCGTGTAAGTTGTATAACTCCACCACAGGCAGCTACTACCTGCCTATGCCATCGACGTTTGTGTCAGGCTTTGCCACCGCGTTGATGCACATGCACCGTGGTGACCACTGGCGTGTCACCATCCCCTATCAGCTGGGCTATGGTGCCAATATACAAGGCTCCATTCCCGCTTACAGTACGCTGATCTTCGATATCTGGCTTACTGACTTCTGGAGTGAAAAGAAGGGCGACAGAAGCGATTGAGAATTGATAATTGACTGAAAGCCTATGCAGAAATACGCGGATTACATCAAGCAGATTGAGATTGACTCGCTGTGGAGCGGCAAGAAGCATATCCTGTGGACGCTTGACCCACATGTGAACGTGCTCAGCGGCATCAATGGCGTGGGTAAATCGACCATCCTGAACAAGGTGTTCAGAAGTGTCAATACGAATGGTGACATCATCAATCACCTGCTGAAGGGGGTACACATCACGGCAGAGCCGGAAGATGCTACGCATATACGCTTTGACATCATACGCTCGCTTGACTCGCCTGTTCTTGACCTTAACACGATGTCGCATGTCGATTCGCGTATCACATCGGCACTTGACTTCCAGCTGTACCACCTCCAGCGCAAATATCTGGATTACCAGGTCAATATAGGCAACCGCATCATTGAGGAGCTGCAGCAGGGACATGCCGATGCCGCACAGCAGTTGTCGAAGCAGAAAACACGCTTTCAGGACATCGTCGATGACCTGTTCGCCGATACCGGCAAGAAGATTGTACGTACGGAGAACGAGATACGCTTCTCGCAGATTGGTGAAGTGCTTGTGCCTTACCAGCTGTCAAGCGGCGAGAAACAGATGTTAGCCATTCTGCTTACTGTACTGGTTGAGAACCTGCAACATTACGTGCTCTTCATGGATGAGCCGGAAGTGTCGTTGCACATTGAGTGGCAGAAACGGCTTATTGAACTCATTCTCGAACTGAACCCCAACGTGCAGATTATCCTCACCACTCACTCGCCTGCCGTCATCATGAACGGATGGATTGATGCTGTCACTGAGGTGACGGATATTACGGTATAATTGACAATTGTACTTGACAATTATGCCCAGCAGTCTGAAGGATAATCTTAACTCCCGTTACTTCGAGGCAGCGAATTCGCTGGCATCGAAGAAAGGCCGGCAGCGTATCGTAGCCTACGTCGAGAGCTATGATGACATTCTCTTCTGGCGTTCCGTGCTTAGTGTCTTTGAAAACGAGCGGCGTTACTTTGAGGTCATGTTACCCTCACACAAGAAACTGGAACGAGGAAAGAAGTCGGTGCTGATGAATTTCCTGGACAATGGCGGGAGGCGGAAAGCAGAAAACAAGGTGTTAGGAGATGCCATGATAGCCTGTGTGGATGCCGACTACGACTATATGCTACAGAACGCTACGGCCCAGTCACGGCAGGTGCTTCAGAACCCTTACGTCTTCCATACCTATGCATACGCCATTGAAAACATGCAGTGCTATGCACCGTCGCTTCACGATGTCTGTGTGATGGTGACTCTGAATGACCATCGTATCTTTGACTTCCAGGATTACATGCGGCAATACAGCGAGGCCATCTTCCCCCTTTTCGTCTGGTCTGTATGGGCTTACCGTACAGGCAACTACCATCACTTCACGCTTTCGGACATGGCACGTGTCATTGATCCGGGCGGGTTTAATGTGATGGATCCGCAATCCTCCATCGATCATTTGCGAAAGAAAGTGTCTTCAAAGGTACGGCAGCTGCAGGCGCAGTTTCCTGACAACAAGGAGGCCTACCTTGAAACCAAGGAGTCGGTCAAGGCGTTGGGCGTGACTCCACAGACCACCTACCTCTATGTGCAGGGACATTCGCTGTTCGACAATGTCGTCGTACCCATACTCACCAAAGTCTGTAACCGCCTGCGTATGGAACGTCAGGAAGAGATACAGCGTACGGCGCGTCATCACACCCAGAAGAAAAACGAGATGTCCTGCTACGAACATTCGTTGCAGGACATCCGTCAGATGCTCAAGAAAAACATGGGCTATCGTTTTGCCCCTGAGTTCCTGCACATCCAGCAGGACATGCAGGACTTTCTCAATGGTCATGTTCAGTCGGAAACGACGTAGGTTTCCAGGAACTTCATCTTTCCTTCCACGCGTACATTATTTATATATGCAGGCAGAAGTATGGTCTCGCCAGCTTGAAAGGTTATCTCTTCATCGTCAATGGACAGGGTGCCCTTGCCCTTGATGCCGATGAGAACGACAAAGCTGTCGAGTTCAGAATAATCGATGTCTATAGGCTCGTCAATATCATAGACGGCGGTGGTGAAGTGTGGGCAGCTGATTAACTGCACCCCTTGGTTCTGTTGTGGCTCGTAGTGTGTGCGGTAGTCAGGTAGCACGTGGTAATCGATGCTCTCTGCCGCTTCCTTGGTGTGGAGCTGTCTGAGGTTGCCGTCCTTGTCACGACGCTTGTAGTCGTAGATACGGTAAGTGACATCACAGGTCTGTTGGATCTCGGCAAGGCAGCAGCCGGCACCAATGGAATGGATGCGCCCGGCAGGAATGAAGAAGCAGTCACCCTCCTTGACATTGTATTGTGCCAGGGCATCGCAGATAGTGTCATTCTCCACCATCTGCTTGTACTCCTCGGGGGTGATTTCCTTGCGTATTCCGTTGTAGAGCATAGCTTCTGGTGCGGAGTCCATGACATACCACATCTCGGTCTTGCCGCGTGGCTGACCGTGACGGTGGGCTACTTCGTCGTTGGGGTGTACCTGTATGCTGAGATCCTTGTGGGCATCAATAAACTTGATAAGCAGTGGGAACTCGTTGCCGAAGCGCTGGTAGTTGGCCTTGCCCAGCAGACGGTCTTTCTCTGCCTGCACAAGATCGTTGAGGGTTCGGACGGGTGAACTGTCCGACACGCTGGAGGGGCAAGAGGAGGAAGCGTCCGGCGTAGCAAGGAGGGTTTCATGGCCGGGAACACCAGATATCTGCCAACTTTCAGTGCCCCAGATAGGGGTCTTTAATACAGGGACGAACTTATAGTAGTTTTGCATTATATCGTATTTTTAATTTTCTTTCCAGTAGCTTCTTGTGAATAGTACTAAGACGCTGATAATCTCCAAACGACCGACCAGCATGAGGAATGCACAAATCCACTTAACCAACATCGGCAGGTCGCCCCATGACATGACAGGCCCCATGTGTGAGTTAAGCGGCAGACCGACATTGCTGATACAGCTTAATGCAATGGTAATGGCGTTGCCATTGTCAATGCCCGCCACGAGCATGATAATAACACAGATGAAGCACATGAACATATAGATGGCGAAGAATACCATGAGTGTCGTAATCTTTGACTGTGGAATGGGCTGGCCGTTGATTTTTACAGGCAGTATGGCGTTAGGATGGAGGATGCGACGGAACTCATTGCGTAGCACCTGAAGGATCATCAGTCCGCGAACACACTTGAATCCACCGCTGGTGGAGCCTGCCGAGGCACCGAGGAACATCAGACAGGTGAGGATTATCCAAGTAATATGGGGCCAGAAGCCCGGGTCTTCATTGAACAGTCCCGTCGTGGTCATGAATGATACGACGTGGAACAGTGCCGTACGGAAACTGTGCTCTGTGCCATATCCCATGCGAGTAATCAGCAGATACATGATCCATAATGTTGCAATGATGACGATACCCACGTACAACTTGAACTCGGAGTTGGTGAACAAGTCGCGGAAGCGACGCTTGAACAGCGTGAGATAGAGTAAGGTGAAGTTGATACCTGCCAGGAACTGGAACAGTACAGATACATAAACCATAGCGGGAGTTGAGAAGAAGATGCTATTGTCGTTATGCGGTGAGAAGCCACCGGTGGCGGTGGTAGTCATGGCATAGTTGATGCTGTCAAACCAATTGCCTCCAAAAGCCCAGAAGGCCAGGATACAGGCTACGGTAAGTCCGAGATAGATGGACCAGATCCACTTGGCATTGGTGGAGAGCTTGGGGTGCATCTTCGTACGAATGGGACCAGTAGCCTCAGCAGCAAACACCCGGACGCTGCCGCCTCCCATCGACGGAAGAATGGCAATGGTGAAGAATACAATTCCCAGTCCGCCTATCCATTGCGACAGAGAACGCCAGAACAAAATGCCATGGGGTAAGCGTTCAACATCATCAACGATGGAAGCTCCTGTCGTGGTGAATCCCGACATCGTCTCAAAGTAGGCATCTGTCAGGTTGGTAATGTAGCCGCCAATCATATAGGGCAGCATGCCGAAGATGCTGAAGGTTACCCATGTTGCGGTGACTACAAGGTAAGAGTCTCGCCGGCTCATGTTGTTGTCAGCGTCCCTTCCAAACCATAACAGGCATAGTCCGCCACATAGCGTAAGGATCATGGAGATGAGGAAGGCGATACTGTCATCTTCCTGATAGCAGTAGGACATGATGACGCACCACGACATGAGGGAGCCTTCCAGCAGGAGCAGCTGTCCAATAATCTTTGATACCAGTCCGAAGTTTACCATTTCTTATTTCCAATTGATGATTCTTGGATTACCAAAGGGTGTTGGAATTAAAGAACTTCTCCACTTTCTTCAGGTTGTGCTCGTGACAGAATACCATGACACTGTCACCAGGCATCACCTGTGTATTACCGTTAACCAAGTAGCCTTTCTCGTCGCGTACCAATCCACCAATGGTGACACCAAACGGCAGACCGAGATCCTTAACGGGTCTCTTGGTGACCTTTGAGCCTTCAGCCGCTACAAATTCCGCCACGTCACTATCAACCATCATCAGTGAGCGCATATTACTCACATCGGCGTCGAGCATCATCTGGAAGATATGGCTGGCGGCAATGTTTTTCTTATTGATGATAGTTCCGATATCAAGACTCTCGGCCATGCTTACGTAGTCGAGGTTCTCGACCATGGCGATGGTCTTGCGCACGCCCATCTTCTTGGCTGTCAGACAAGCCAGAATGTTAGCCTCTGCATTGCCGGTCAATGCGACGAAGGCCTGGGTGTTGCGTATTCCTTCTTCCTCCAGGAGTGACAGGTTGCGCCCGTCACCGTGTATGACCATTGCATCGACATCGCTGAGTAGCGTGTTGAGTTTCTCGCAGCGCCGCTCGTCGCTCTCAATGATTTTGATGTTCATGTAGTCGGGAGCCGTCAGGGCAGCACGTACGCTGGTCTTGCCGCCTCCCATGACGATGACGTTCTTCACGTCGGCATAGTGTTCCTTGCCTACAATCTTACGGATATAGGGAATATACTCGCGGGTCGTCATGAAGTAGGCCAGGTCGTGCAGGTGTAACACGTCGTTACCGCCAGGTATGATGGTCTCGTCACCATGCTTGATGGCAACGATGTGATAGGGGTCTTCTGGTCCGCAAAGGTCTTTCAGCGGTTGGTTGAAAATCTCGCACGACTCACGCAGCTTGATTCCCAGCATGACCAGTGCACCGTCATGCACGTCCCAACGCTGACGTACCCATGAGAGTTTTAATCCATTGATGATGTCCTTGGCCGCCAGTACTTCAGGGTAAATGAGCGAGTCGATGCCGAGATTCTTGAAGAATGGCCCCATCTGCGGAGACAGATATTCATAGTTGTCGATACGTGCCACCGTCTTTTTCGCACCCAGCGCATGAGCAATGATACAGGCGTTGACGTTACGGCTCTCCTCTGGGGTGACACCCACAAAGAGGTCTGCCTTCTCACATCCGGCATCTTTCAGTGTTTGTATGCTGGTCGGTGAGCCTTGCAGCGTCATCATATCATAACTGCTGTCGAGTTCACTGAGTCGTTCTGCGTCATCGTCAATCAGCACACAGTCCTGCTTCTCATGTGAAAGCAACTTGGCCAAGTGGGTTCCTACGGCTCCTGCGCCGCCAATGATTATCTTCATAATGCACCTCTCCCTAACCCTCTAACAAAGAGAGGGAACTTGATATTTGTTGTTTGATACTTTCCTTATCGATGCCGACAATCTGCCGCAGTTCAGGTATAGTGCCGTGTTCCACGAAATGGTCTGGTAGTCCCAGCCGCTTGATCTCTGGATGATACCCGTGATCATTCATCCATTCCAATACCGCACTACCCAATCCGCCAATGCGTGCACCATCCTCAACGGTGATGATATGCTGGAACTTACGGCCAACTTCATCAAGAATCTCCTCATCGAGTGGCTTCAGAAACCGCATGTCGTAGTGGGCTACACTCTCTGTTCTACACCCTACACTATTCAGCGCCTCCTCCACGATGTTGCCTATCGGTCCTATGGATAGCACAGCGACGCCATTGCCGTCACGCAACTTACGGCCTTTTCCCACAGGCACTTCTTCCAATGGACAGCGCCAGTCAGTAAGTACGCCGCTGCCACGGGGATAGCGGATAACGAACGGACCTTTGTCCGGCAGTTGAGCCGTAAACATCAGACGACGCAACTCATGCTCGTTCATTGGTGATGCGATGGTGAGGTTAGGGATAGGTCGGAGGGCAGCCAAGTCGAAAGCACCGTGATGGGTCGGCCCGTCCTTTCCTACCAATCCGGCGCGGTCAAGACAGAGTACAACGGGCAGCTTCAGAATAGCCACGTCATGAATGATATTGTCATAGGCCCTTTGCGAGAAGGCACTATAGATATTACAGAAAGGCTGCAGACCGTCCTTTGCCATACCAGCCGAGAAGGTGACAGCATGTCCCTCGGCAATGCCGACGTCGAAGGTGCGTTCCGGCATCTCCTTCATCATGATGTTGAGTGAACAGCCGCTGGGCATGGCGGGCGTCACACCGACAATTCTGGGATTCTGACGTGCAAGTTCCAGGATTGTCTCACCGAAGACATCCTGATACTTCGGCGGCAGTCCTGTAGTGTCCTTGATAATGCGTTCACCCGTCTCTGGATCGAACTTGCCAGGTGCATGCCATATCTCAGCGTGCTTCTCGGCAGGTTCGAAGCCCTTGCCTTTCGTCGTGTGCAGGTGCAACAGCTTGGGTCCCTTCATGTCCTTAATCTGACGAAGTATGCGCACCAGGTCTTTGATGTCGTGTCCATCGTAGGGGCCGAAATAGCGTATATTCATGCCCTCGAAGATGTTCTGCTGATGAGCCAGTGCCGACTTGATGGCATTGTTCAGGCGGATGATACCCTTCTTGCGGTTGTCGTTCAGGAAGCCTCGTGCATGTAGCCATTGTGAAGCCTTGAACCGCAAATCGTTGTAGGTCTCGTTGGTGTCGAGCTGCAACAGGTATTTCTCCATGCCGCCCACAGCCCGGTCAATGGACATGTCGTTGTCGTTAAGGATAATGAGCAGGTCGTTGGGACTCGACGATACATTGTTCAGACCTTCAAAGGCCAGTCCACCCGACATGGCACCGTCGCCGATGACGGCAACGACCTTCCTTTCAGGTGATGAATGTAGTGGGGAACGTGGGGAATTGGCAACCGCCATGCCGAGGGCAGCTGAGATGCTGTTCGAAGCATGTCCACAGGTAAACGAGTCGTACTCACTTTCCAGAGGCGAGGGGAATGGCATGAGACCGTGCAGCTTACGATTGGTGTTGAACTGCTCGCGGCGTCCGGTTAATATCTTATGTCCGTAGGCCTGATGTCCCACATCCCATACGATACGGTCATCCGGTGTGTTATAGACATAATGCAGTGCTACGGTGATTTCTGCCACGCCAAGGCTTGATGCCAGGTGGCCAGGGTTCACCGATAATTCATTGACGATATATTCCCGTAGCTCCTTACATACCTGCGGCAGCTCGTCAACTGACAGCATCCGCAGGTCTTTCGGATATTTTATCTTATTCAGTAAATTCAGCTTCTTTTCTTCCACAGCAGTGAATAATGTTATTCGCACTTTTGTCCGCAAAGGTACGAATAAACGGGAATAATACAAAATAAAAATGCATTTTATTTTCACTCAAAAGGTTTGGAGGCTCCAAACGGGTCGAATTGACGCTCCAAAAGGGTTGGATTATTTGCTGTATGGTGCAAAAATAATGGTCGAAACATTTGGAAGTTACATAAATTCTTCATAAATTTGCAGAACTTTACAAGCTATTACATAGGAAGCAAGATGAAATACATACGACTTCCCTGGACTGACGAAGTGAAACGTCTGTCGTTTTATCTCGCTATGGAAGAATATGTGGCCCGTCATATTGACGAGTCCGATTGCTTCTTTATGTGGCAGGTTGAACCATCAGTCATTTTCGGTCGTAATCAGTTGATGGAGTCGGAAGTAAACATGGACTTCTGTCAGAAGCATCGCATCCAGATTTATCGTCGCAAGAGCGGTGGAGGTTGTGTCTATGCCGATAAGAATAATGTGATGTTCAGCTATATCACGATAGAACGGAATGTCAACTTTACCTTTAACCGTTACATCATGATGATTATTAACATGCTGCGCCGATTGGGCGTGGATGCTGCGGCATCGGGTCGTAATGATGTGATGGTGGGTGACCGCAAGGTGTCGGGTAATGCTTTCTATCTTCTGCCACACCGTAGTGTGGTACATGGTACCATGCTGTACGATACGAACATGCTGAATATGGTAGGTGCCATTACACCCACTGATGCCAAGCTGTTGTCGAAAGGCGTGCAGAGCGTCCGTCAGCGTGTGGCGTTACTCAAGGACTATATTACCCTGACGCTGCCGGAATTCAAGCAGTTCGTCTATGAGACCCTGTGTGACGGCGATATCGAACTGACTCCGTCTGACGTAGATGCCATCAAGGAGCTGGAACAGCAGTATCTGTCTCCTGACTTCATATATGGCAACAATCCGCGTTGTACCATGATTAAGAAACGCCGCATCGAAGGCGTGGGTGACCTGGAGGCACACATCGAACTGAAAAACGGTATCATTAGGAGTGTCAACCTGATGGGTGACTACTTCCTCATTGGTGAGCAGGACAGCCAGTTGCTGGATAAGCTGAAGGGACTGCCGCTGGAACACGGGGCCATCAGTCGTGTGCTGCCCGACCGTATTGACGATGTCATTATGAACCTGTACAAAGAAGACTTTATTGATTTATTAACAGAATAATAACTATGGAAACAAAAACAACTTGTCTGCATGACAAGCACGTAGCCTTGGGTGCACTGATGTCGCCCTTCGCCGGCTACGACATGCCGATTCAGTATAAGGACATTACCGCCGAGCACGAGGCTGTGCGTCAGCAGGTGGGCGTGTTCGACGTAAGTCACATGGGCGAGGTGGATATCTGCGGCCATGCTGCGGCACACTTCGTCAACCACATCTTCACGAATGATGTGATGCCAATGAAGAATGGTCAGATTCTTTATGGCATGATGTGCTACGAGGATGGTGGCGTGGTCGATGATCTGCTGGTATATAAACGTTCCGACGAACTATATACGCTGGTCATCAATGCTGCCAACATCGACAAGGACATCGAGTGGCTGCGACAGAACCTTGACGGCTGGAATGCGGAAATCCGTCCGTGGGACGTTGATGCTTTCGGACAGCTTGCCGTCCAGGGGCCGGAGTCGGAGCGGGTAATGGAAAACATACTTAGCCTTCCCTGTCGCGAACTGACATTCTATACCTTCAAAGAACTGCCCAATCCCAACATCAAGGAGGCTCCTATCATCGTCAGCCGTACGGGTTACACTGGTGAGGATGGCTTTGAGATCTATGGTGACAAGGAGTTTATCCGCTACTGCTGGGACAAGCTGATGGCAGCCGGAGTACAGCCGTGCGGACTGGGTTGCCGTGATACTTTGCGCTTTGAAGTCGGCCTGCCGCTCTACGGCGACGAGCTCTCTGCAGACATCTCACCTGTCATGGCAGGACTGTCGATGTTTGTGAAGCTCGACAAGGTGGAGTTTGTCGGCAAGGAGGCACTCGCCAGACAGAAGGCCGAGGGACCTTCCAGGAAACTTGTCGGTTTGGAATTGAAGGACAAGGCTATCGCCCGACACGAGTGTCTGGTGTTGAAGGATGGTCAGCCTATCGGCTATGTGACTACAGGCTACCGCTCCATCTCTACTGGCAAAAGCGTGTGCATGGCGCTCATTGATGCGGCCTTTGCCAAGCTCGATACCGAGGTGGAGGTGCAGGTGCGTAAAAAGACTTTCCCCGCCGTCGTGGTGAAAAAGCAGTTCTATAACAAGAGCTACAAGAAATAAATCGTCAAAAATTATAATTATGTCAAAAGTATTGGAAGGACTCTACTACTCGGAGTCACACGAATTTGTAAGAGTAGAAGGTGACTATGGTTTTGTAGGTATCACGGACTATGCACAGCATGCACTGGGCAATGTGGTCTATGTCGATATGCCAGAGGTGGATGACGAGGTGGAAGCCGGTGAGGAGTTTGGTGCCGTTGAAAGCGTCAAGGCTGCCAGTGACCTGATCTCACCCGTCAGCGGAACGGTGGTGGAAGTCAATGAAGCTCTTGACGACGAGCCGGAACTGCTGAACAAGGATGCTTTCGGGAATTGGATCATCAAGGTACAACTCTCTGACAAGTCTGAGCTTGACAACCTCATGGATGCCAAGGCGTATGCGGAATTCTGTGAGAAATTGTAAATCGAAAATCCGTAAATCGTAAATGTACAAGTATTTCCCCCATACAGAATCGGACCTCAAGGAGATGCTGCAGACCGTAGGAGTCGATACGCTCGACAACCTCTACGATGATATTCCAGAACATCTCCGTTTCCGTGGCGACTATGAGTTGCCAGAGGCGATGAGCGAGGTAGAGGTGCGTCGGCTGTTCGAGCAGCTGGGTGACCAGAACCGTCAGCTGGTATGCTTTGCTGGTGCTGGTGTCTATGACCACTACACGCCTGCCGTCATTCCCAACCTGTTGAGTCGCTCGGAGTTCCTGACCAGCTACACACCCTATCAGGCAGAGATCTCCCAAGGTACGTTGCATTATATCTTTGAATATCAGTCGATGATGGCCGCATTGACGGGGATGGATGTCTCGAATGCGTCGATGTACGATGGCACGACGGCAACTGCCGAGGCTATGATGATGGCTGTGGCGGCTGGCAAGAAGCAGCATCGTGTGCTGATGAGTGACACCGTTGATGAGAAGACACAGGCTGTCGTACGTGAGTATGCCCACTTCCATGGTGTTGACATTGTGGCACTTCCTGCTATGGATGGCGTTACTTCAAGGGAGAGCCTTGAAGCACAGTTGGCTGAGGGCGGCGTGGCCGGCGTTATCGTACAGCAGCCCAACCGCTATGGTATCATTGAGGACTACACGGGTTTTGCCGATAGCTGTCATGCACAAAAGGCGCTCTTCATCATGAACAGCGTGGCTTTCGACCTTGCCCTGCTGAAGACACCGGGCGAGTGGGGAGCAGACATCGCTGTGGGTGACGGTCAGTCGCTGGGTATTCCCATGCAGTTTGGTGGTCCGTATGTGGGTTATATGTGTTGTACGGAGAAACTTATCCGCAAGATGCCGGGACGTATTGTTGGCATGACACATGACATTCCACAGTCCCCCTCGGGGGCAGTAGGAGGGACTCGTTGTTTCGTCCTGACGTTACAAGCCCGTGAACAACACATCCGTCGCCAGAAGGCCACCTCGAATATCTGTTCGAACCAAAGTCTTATGGCGCTCTTTGTGACCGTTTATCTCTCGCTGATGGGTAAACAGGGACTACGCGAGGCGGCACAGCTGTCTTATGACGGTGCCCATTATCTCTGTGAACAGCTTGTAGCTACGGGACACTTCTGTTTGGCCTACGACCAGCCGTTCTTCAATGAGTTCTGCGTCCGCTACGATGGTGATGTGGATGCTTTGCAGCAGCGTTGGCTCGATGCTGGCTTCTTCGGCGGCATAAAGGTTGCAGACGACACGCTCATGCTGGCAGTTACCGAGAAACGTACGAAAGAGGAGATCGACCAATTAATAAAGGTGATATGAACAACAGATTATACGGAAACCTGATATTCGAGCTCTCCAAGGAGGGCCGACAGGGTTGCTCGCTGCCCAAGAATCGCTTTGGACACCATGAACTGCCCGCTTCGATGCAGCGCAAGGAACCCGCTGCACTGCCAGAGTGCGATGAGCCAACCGTGGTACGCCACTATACGAACCTATCGGCTAATAATTTCGGTGTCGATAACGGTTTCTATCCATTGGGATCGTGTACTATGAAGTACAATCCAAAGATCAACGAGGAGATGGCTGCACTTCCACAGTTTCAGAACTTACATCCCCTGCAGCCTGCTGACACCACCCGTGGCGCACAGGCCGTCTGTACCTTACTCAAACGTTCGCTCTGCGCCCTGACAGGACTGGCCGAATTCACCTTGAAGCCCTATGCTGGTGCTCATGGCGAGTTGACTGGTTTGATGGTCATCCGCAAATACCACGAGCAGCGTGGCGATATGCAGCGCACCAAGGTCATCGTGCCCGACTCGGCTCATGGCACTAATCCTGCCTCGGCTGCTGTCTGCGGACTCGACATCATCGAAGTGAAGTCGTACTATGACGGCACGGTGAACGTTGATGACCTGGAGCAGATTCTTGAAGAGCATGGACAGGAGGTTGCAGCCATGATGATGACCAACCCCAACACGCTTGGACTCTTCGAACCGAATATCCCAGACATAGCCCGCATGGTTCATGAGGCCGGTGGTCTGATGTATTATGACGGCGCAAATCTCAATCCTATGCTTGGCGCCTGCCGACCGGGTGACATGGGCTTTGACGTGATGCACATCAACCTGCATAAGACATTCTCTACGCCTCATGGCGGTGGCGGACCGGGCAGTGGTCCCGTCGGTGTACGCAAGGGTCTGGAGGATTGCCTGCCAGAGCATGTCAGTCCGTTCAACGGCAACTTCGCCGTAGAGATGCGGGCTTATGCCTATATTCTCACGCTGGGTCGTGAGCAGATGAAGCTGGTGGGTCCGCTGGCTACGCTCAATGCCAACTATATCAAGGAACGTCTGAAGGATGTCTATGAGCTGCCTATCGCAGGACTCTGCAAGCATGAGTTTGTGTTTGATGGCCTGAAAGACAAATCAACGGGTGTCACCACGATGGACGTAGCCAAGCGTCTGCTCGACTACGGCTATCATGCTCCGACCATTTACTTCCCCCTGCTGTTCCATGAGTCGCTGATGATTGAGCCCACGGAGAATGAGTCGAAGGAGACGCTTGACGGCTTCATCGATGTGATGCGTCGTATAGCCCTCGAAGCGAAGGAAAATCCGGACCTCGTGAAGACAGCACCCCATAACACACCTATCGGTCGTGTTGATGATGTGGAGGCCGCGAAGCATCCTGTTGTGAAGTATTAGACCCTCCCCCCAGCTCTCCCTAAATGGAGGGGAGGGAGTACTACATAAAGATTGATAATATGGAGAATAATACAGGAATGCATGAGGTATCATCTCCCCTCCCTCACAGGGAGGGGCAGGGGGATCGTCTTCTAATCATCGGCGCGGGGCCTGGTGGGTACCGTGCTGCAGAGCTGGCAGCCAAGCACGGCCTGCAAGTGGTCATCGTGGAGCAGGATCAGGTGGGAGGCACCTGCCTCAACGTAGGTTGCATCCCCACCAAGTGCTATGTCCACAGCACCACCTTCGAGGAGGCCCGCGAACGCGTGGCACAGGTCGTTCCGCAGCTCCGTCAAGGCGTTGAGGGCATCCTCTCGCACCCCAATATCACCCTCCTGCGTGGTCACGCAGAGTTTGTCAGCGCCAACGAAGTAATTGTCCTCCCCCTTCAGGGGGAGTCAGAGGGGGTCCGCGTCACCGCCTCTAACATCATCATTGCCACAGGCAGCAAACCCAAGCTACTGCCCCTGCCCGACATCAGCAACCCGCGCGTCGTCACCTCCACCGAACTGCTGCAGCTGGACACCCTGCCCAAGAAACTCTGCATCATCGGAGCAGGCGTCATCGGCATGGAGTTTGCCTGCGTGTTCCACCGCTTCGGCTCCGAGGTGACCGTCATTGAGTACCTCAAGGAATGCTTGCCCATGCTCGACAGCGACATTGCCAAGCGCCTGCGCAAGTCGATGGAGAAGCGTGGCATCACTTTCCGCATGAAGACCGCCGTCCAATCGCTGGCCGACATCGATGCTGACGTCATCCTCATGGCCACCGGCCGTCAGCCTAACACCGACGGCTTGAACCTCGAGGCTGCTGGCATCACTCTTGATGCGCGTGGCAACATCGCGGTGGATGACGATTTTAGGACGCCGGGAGGAGCCTTCGCCATTGGCGATGTCAACGGCCGATGTCAGCTCGCTCACGCAGCTGAGCATCAGGCTCTTCTGGTGGTGGAAAGGTTGGTACAAGGACTTCAGTCCCCTCCCCCCTCGGAGAGGGCGGGGGGTGAGGCTCCCATGCCTGCGGCTATCTTCACAGAACCTGAAGCCGCCTGCGTTGGTCCTACTGAAGACCAGCTCAAGGAACAGGGCATAGCGTATGTGTGCAAGAAAGCCTTCTGGCGTGCCAATGGTAAGGCACTTGCTATGGGTGAGACAGAAGGCATGCTCAAACTCTTTGTCACTCCTCCTTCGGAGGGACAGGGGGGAGGCGTCATCCTTGGCTGTCACGCCTATGGTGCCCATGCCGCCGACATCATACAGGAGGTGTCTGTACTGATGTGTCGTAACACCACCGTAGAGCAGTTGCGCCAGATGGTTCACATCCATCCCACGCTTGGCGAGATACTGCTTGACGCAGTGAACTAATTCATCTTGTTTTCTACCAGATTGACATTGGTGAGCGTCAGCTTGGCTGTCGCCTTGTCAATGTCGGTTGCTACCTTATTATATATAAAGGTAGAGTTGGTGATGTCGATGTCGTGAACGCAGTTGGCCCTGGGTGTTCCCTTGGCGCGGATGGCAGTGTTACAGCCCCGACAGGTGACAGCCGTGATGTGGATGCCCTGAAAGTCGGGAACATTCTCTTGGGTGGCAGGTGTCGGCTGGGCAGGTACGTCACGTCCTGCCGGTCTGTCCAGGTAGTCGCATTGGAAGACGATAGCCTCGTCCTTGATGTCGGTCATGACAATGTTCGAGATGAAGATGTCCTCGCAATGTCCGCCGCGTCCGATGTTGCTCTTGAAGCGCAACCCCGTGTCGGTGCCGCAGAAACGGTTGTCACGGACTATGATGCGCTGCATGCCGCCAATGCTCTCGCTGCCGATGACGAAACCGCCATGGGCATGATATACGGTATTTTGTTCGATGAGGATGTCTTCGCAGCCGTTGGCAGGGGCGTTGGGTTTGTTCTTGCCGCTCTTCATGCAGAGTCCGTCGTCGCCGGCATCTACGGTACAGTTGACGATGATGGCTACATTACAGTCGCTGAGGTCAATGGCATCGCCGTTCTGGGCGTTCCACGGACAGCGCACCGTCACTCCGTCGATGATGACATTCTTACAGTAGCAGGGATGTACATGGAAACGTGGCGAGTTTTGTACCGTCACTCCTTGAATGAGCACGTTCTCACATTCCGTCAGTCGGATGAGGTCGGCACGCTTCTTCTCCTGATTCTCCGGTGTGTCGGCAATGTTTGGATAGCCCGCCTTGACATCCCACGGATACCACAGCTTGCCGTCTTGCCGTTCCACACCGCCGATGTCCTGGAACATGTTCCATTCAACGGTACTTACCTTGTCGCGCTTGACGGGGCGCCACTGGGCACCATTGCCATCGATGATACCCTCGCCGGTGATGCTGATATTCTTGCTTTTTGAAGCCCGGATGGCGGGATATACCTTTTCCGGGTTCGACGAGTCAACGAACAGTCGCTTGTCGGGCGAGAAGAAGATAATGGCATTCTTGTCGAGATGCAGGTCAATGTTGTCCTTGAGCATGATAGGCCCGGTGAGCCACACGCCGGCAGGTACCACGAGGTGACCGCCGCCCAGCTTCTTCAGTTTGCTGATACCTTTCTGGAATGCCTCGGTGTTGAGCGTCACACCATCGCCCACGCCACCTGCTTCTGTCAGTGTAACGGTGTTGTCGGGAATGACTGGGGCTGTGACTTTCTTCAGCTCCACAGGCAGGTTCTGATAATACTTTGTGTAGTCTTGTGCCTTTAAACCAGTGGTCAGACACGTCAGCAGTAACGCTGCGCAGATAGTTTTTAGTAGTTTCATCTTGGTCTGTTTGTTTGTTGTTAAGTGCTTTTGCGTGCAAATATACGAAAAAAACAAATAAACCTGATACATTATTAATAATAATTTATTACCTTTGCAGAAAATTCAACTATTAAATACTATGCTTATGAAAAAGAGACTTACTTTACTCCTAACGGCACTCGTTGCCATGAGCTTGCAGACGTTTGCAACGGTAAGTATTAAAACTTACAATGAATCGGCCACTTTTACCTCTGCTACGAATACAGATATCAAGAGTGGTACCATCACGTGGGATAAGGCCACAAAAACCGTGACGTTCGACAATGTGTCGATCGAGATAACGCGTTCTGGCGAGGATTTTGAAATACAAGGTAGTGGTAATGTCACAATCAAACTGATAGGTGACAACAGTATCAAGTCGTCGAGTTATACTGCCTTTTTCCATATGGTTGAAGGTGTGGTAACCATAACCAGCGACGACGGTAAGGGAACGCTGACCTGCGAGGGGACACACGGCATTTACGTTAACTATAAAGCAGCAGAGCTTGTTATCAAGAAATGCAAGGTGACAGCGACAGGAACCAGTGGTGGCGGCATCAATGGTGATGGCTGGAACAAAGAAAGTTTTGCCAAACTGACCATTGATTTTGCTGACGTGATAGCCAAAGGAACGGTAGGATTCTCAAAGTACGGCTCTATCAGCTGGGTTGATGATCTGGTGGTGAACGACTGCTTCATCAAGGCTCCAAGTGGCGTGTCATTCAGGATGCTGCCGATAGAGATAGGTGGCACCACATATTCGGTAGGCGGTATAACTACCGACAACGAGACCTTTACGACAGAGGAGATTGTCTTCAGCCGCCTCTCCATCGACGAGTTCTTCCCTGATGCCAACTTCCGTAAATATGTCAAGTCGTATATTGACACCGACCATAGCGGTTACTTGAATGAAGCGGAGATGGATGCTGTGAACTGCATTGATTTCTATTGGTATAGTATCACTAATGTTAAGGACTTGACCGGCATTGAGTTGTTCTCGGAACTGAAGATATTGAATTGTTCCAATAACGATTTGAGCTCAAATGGTATTAATCTCTATGGAAACCCCAAACTGGAGGAGCTGACCATGTATGGCTGTAAGCTTGCTGACATCGATCTGACCATGCTGACGGAGCTGAAGCATTTGGATTTGGGTTACAATAACCTCACCACACTGAATGTCTCAAATAACACGAAGCTTACCTATCTTGACTACTATGCCAACTATAGCATGACGACATCGGTCGATATCTCGATGCTGACGGACTTGGAGTTTCTGAATGTTTCCAGGACGCCAAATGGCACGCTGGATGTCTCCCACAATACCAAGCTGACTTATCTGAACTGTAGGCAGATTGGACTGACAGCACTCAACGTGTCGATGCTACCGAACTTGCAGACTTTGATTTGTGACCAGAACGACATTAAAGAACTTGACCTGTCGAGCAACACCCTGCTGGAGGATCTGAATTATGCTTACAACTATCATACGACGTCGCTTAATATTTCAGCTTGTACCAAACTGAAGAAGCTGCAGGCACATTATTGTGGACTGACAGAACTGACACTGCCTAGCAGTACGGATCTGAATGAGATGGATATCTATGCCAACGAAATACATGGAACAGCCATGAAGGCGTTGGTGGAAAGTCTGCCCACAGTGACGAGCGGTAACATGAAAGTCATCAGCGATTGGGCATACGAAGAAAACGTCATTACCACCACTCAGGTGGCAGCTGCTACAGCCAAGGGCTGGACGGTACTCTATAAAGATGGCTCTTCTTGGAAACCCTATGCCGGCAGCGCTCCCGGCATCGCCATTGACGCGACGAACTTCCCTGACGACAACTTCCGTGCAGAGATTAAGAAAAAGAAGTACGACGATGACCAGGACGGCTTCCTGAGCGACGAAGAGATAGCAGACACGAAGCTGATAGAGGTCAACAGTCTGGGCATCAGTAACCTGAAGGGCTTGGAGTTCTTCACGTCATTGAAGTATCTGCATTGCAATTACAATAACCTGACGGCGATTGACGTTACACCGTTCGCCGACCTGGAGATACTGTATTGCGTTGAAAACCAGTTGACGGCTCTTGACGTGACCAAGAATCTCGCCTTGAGAGATTTCTGTTGCCGCGGTAACAAGCTGACGGAGCTTGACGTGTCGAAGAACTCCGCATTATTGTATCTTTATTGTCAGGAAAATCAGCTGACAGCACTTGATGTTAAGAGCAACCCGAGCCTGAAGATTCTGAGCTGCTCATCGAACCTGTTGACCGAATTGGATGTGACAAAGAACACGGAGCTGGTTACCTTGGATTGTTACAACAATGCGTTGACCACGCTTGACCTGACGAAGAACGCGAAGCTGATGAATCTGGACTGCAGCATGAACCAGCTGACGGCCCTCGACCTCTCCAAGTTTGCACACACTGATATGCCTTGGGTATATATCTTTGGCAACAATATTGACGAGACGGCCATGCAGGCACTTGTCGAGAGTCTGCCCACAGTGACCGACGGCTGCCTGTATGTCATCGACTCTTCCTACGCAGGTGAGAAGAACGTCATCAATACCCTACAGGTGGCTCTGGCCCTCACCAAAGGCTGGGCGGTGATGGACTTCTATACCGATGATCTCTACGCAGGCACCGTGCCGACGGGAATCGGGAGCCTCACCCCCAATCCCTCTCCGATGGGCGAGGGTAGTGGTTACTACACGCTGGACGGTCGCAAGCTTGACGGCACGCCGACAACAAAGGGAATCTATATCCACAACGGTAGCAAGGTCGTGGTTAAGTGAGAGAAGAGCCGAGCTTGCTCGAGCTCTTCCGAGCGTGAGCGAGCTCGAGCTGAAAGCTCAAGGTCATGATTAAGTGAGAGAAGAGCCGAGCTTGCTCGAGCTCTTCCGAGCGTGAGCGAGCTCGAGCTGAAAGCTCAAGGTCGTGATTAAGTGAAGCCCCCTCCCGACCTCCCCCTAAAGGGGAGAGGGGACGAGTTGAACGATTATAAATAAACAAAGAAGCCAGGACAGACGCCCTGGCTTCTTTGTTGTCAATTATCCATTATTCATCAAACCAAGTGCTCGATGAGGTCTGCACGCTCACCGGGCAGCATGTCGATGACGGGAATCTCGATCATCGTGTAGCAGCCAGGCTGCTGACGCAGGGAGGCACGTGCCACGTTGACCAGCACCTGTGCGGTGAGGGCTGGGTTGTTGATGCTCATATTGAACTCAAAGCGCTGGTTCTGCGTCTTTCCGCTCACGCCTTTGCGGACGAGATGTACGCCATGTCCCATGTCCTTGACGGCATCCACAGACTCTACGGCAAACACATGTGTCTCGTCAGAGGCGAAGTAGGGGTCGGCCTTGATGTCCTTTGTCACCTGTTCCAGTGTGTAGCCTTCTTCCAGCTCCACATAGACCATGCGGCGATGGATGCCCTCACCGAGAGGGATGGTCATCGAAAGCGCGTTCTTCACACCGGCCTTGGAACGTACGCAGACGCTGTGACCCATCGACATGCCCGGTCCGAAGTTGGTATAGGAGAGCCCTTTGGGTGCGAGGCTTTGCATGAGCGTGCGTACGATGCTGTCGGAGCCCGGATCCCAACCGGCAGCAATGATACTGACGGTTCCTGTCTCCTTGTTCAACTTCATGAGGCGTTCGCGGTAGCCTCTGATGTTGGTATGGATGTCGAACGAATCGACGGTATTGATGCCAAGCGGCAGTATCTGCTTGGCAAACTCTTCACACGAACGGGTGGGAGTGGCAAGGATGGCCACATCAACATCCTTCAGCTCGCGGATATCCTTCACCACCTCGTAAGGTGCCAGCTCTGCGGGTTTGTTGTCCGCGCCGTTGCGGCGTACTACACCGGCAATCTCGAAGTCTTCAGCGGCCTCAAGTGCCTGAATGGTAAACTGTCCGATGTTGCCGTAACCTACGACGGCTGCTCTGATTTTCTTCATCTTCTTCTGTCTTTAAGTTTATGAGTTTTTGAGTTTCGACATTGAATTGGCTGCAAAATTATAAAATAATTATGAGAAAAGAATTGTTTTTGTGAAAGAAAATAGAATAATTAGAATAATTTGTTTCATAAATTAATATTTATTCTGTATCTTTGCAAGTTGAAAGGAAAAAGAAAGAGAAAAGCAGTAACCAGGAAACTTAAAACTTAAAATACAATAATTATGTTAGACAAAGAACGCGGGTTGTATATAGCCCATTGCGCCAACGGAGCGCTCAGTATTACAGGTAAGATGGCAAACCGTCACGGACTCATAGCCGGTGCTACGGGTACGGGTAAGACGGTGACGTTGCAAGTGATGGCCGAGACTTTCTGTCAGGCTGGCGTGCCCTGCTTCATGGCCGACATGAAGGGAGACCTCAGCGGTATCTCTCAGGTGGGCAGGTTGAGTGGGTTTATAGAGAAACGCCTGCCGGAGTTTGGTATTGAGAATCCCGAATTCCAGGCATGTCCTGTCAGGTTCTTCGATGTCTATGGCGAACAGGGACATCCCATGCGTGCCACCGTCTCACAGATGGGCCCGCAGCTGTTGTCGCGTCTGTTGCAACTCAATGAGACGCAGGATGGCGTGCTGAATATCGTCTTCCGTATTGCTGACGAGCGTGGACTGCTCATCGACGACCTGAAGGACCTGCGGTCGATGCTCGACTGGGTGTCAAAGCATGCCAAGGAATATACCACGAAGTATGGTAACATCTCCACGGCCACCGTGGGAGCCATCCAGCGCTCGCTGCTGCAGTTGGAGGCACAGGGTGCCGACAAGTTCTTCGGACTCCCCTCGTTCGACATCTACGACCTCATGCAGACAGAGGGCGGAAAGGGTATTATGAACGTGCTGGCTGCCGACAAGCTGATGCTGCAGCCCAAGCTCTACTCTACCTTCCTGCTGTGGCTGCTCTCCGAGCTTTATACTACGTTGCCGGAAGTAGGCGACCTGCCGCTGCCGAAGCTCGTGTTCTTCTTCGATGAGGCTCACATGTTGTTTACTGACACGTCGAAGGCTCTCTTGGATAAGATAGAACAGGTCATCCGCCTCATCCGTTCGAAGGGCGTGGGCATCTACTTCATCACACAGAGTCCGACAGACATTCCCGAGGTGATACTGGGACAGCTGGGTAACCGCGTCCAGCATGCCCTGCGTGCCTATACGCCGAAGGACCAGCGGGCCGTCAAGGTGGCTGCCGACACGTTCCGTGCCAATCCCGACTTCAAGACCGATGAGGCCATCATGAACCTGGAGACGGGCGAGGCCCTCGTGTCGTTCCTCGATGAGAAGGGAGCACCCGGCATGGTGGAACGTGCCAAGATCCTGTTCCCGTTGTCGCAGATAGGTGCCGTCACCGACGGTCAGCGTCTCGACATCATCAAGCAGAGCCGTATCTACGGTAAGTACGACACGGCTGTTGACCGCGAGAGTGCCTTCGAGGTCCTGATTGCCGAGGCAGAGAGGAGCCTCCCCACAACGCCCTCCGAAGGAGGGGGCGACCTGACGGAAGCCAAAACGGGCAAGAATCCCCCCTCTCTCGGAGGGGCAGGGGGAGGCTCCGAGAAGAAGAAACCTGGCGTTATGTCAAAAGTATGGAAGGCAGTGCTCACTGCCGTCACCTCGACCGTCGCCGCCATCTTCGGCTCGTGGGTCAGCAGCAAGGTTACAGGCAAGAAGACGAAGAGTCGCACGTCCGCCCGTGAGCGTGTGGTGAAGAATGCCACCAGTGCCGCCACCCGTACCATCACCCGCGATATTCTGGGAAATCTGATTAAGTAGGGCAGTTAATAAGTTAAGGTATGAGAAGATATTTTGTCATTGTCATGTCACTGATGAGCATATTGACAGCCTGTGCCCAGAGCACACCGCCACAGGGAGAACTGTTGTATTGTAGCTATTCTTCAACCCGCATGTCGGCAGGCGGCAAGAGCTATTGCGAACTGATAGCCGACTCTGGCCAGGTACCCAGGGTAGTGGTGTGTCTCTATGAACGCTGCCACTACCGCGATGCCATCAATGGGGAATTCAAAGTCAAGAAGTCTGACGTGAAGGCCATGCAGGACCTGCTCGACTCGTTAGAGGTGTATAAACTCAACGGCTATAAGTATGATGAGTGTCTGGACGGTGCCGCCACCTACCGCATCTACATGGAATACTCCTCTGGCGAGAAGATCAATGCCGTATGGAGCGGACATGACATCAAGCCGGAAGCCGAGGTAGCCTATGCGGCTATCAAGCGCTTCTTCGGCAGGTGGCGTGACCCGTTAGACAAAGAAGAGTATTAACTTCAGAAGTTCCACTTCACACCCAGAGTAGGATTCCAGAAGAAGGTCTTGTCGCTGGAGAGGTCAGCATTATACACGAAGTTATTGCTGAATTCCCATTCCGTACCGATACTGAAGTGGTCGTTGAAGTTGTACCAGAGCTGCGGTTCGGAGAGGACGACCAGCTGCCCGTGACCGTTGTATTTCTCGCCTCGCCAGAAGTCGATGAAGCCGGAGAAGGTACATCTCTTGTTGGCAAAGGTCGTGCTCCACACTCCTGTCAGCTGTGCGCTGGCATACGAATGGGTGTTGTCGTAGCTCTTGAAGTACTGCTTGTAGAGCAGTTGCACCGACCATGTCTTGGAGAAGTCGGCAGAGTGTCCGTTGTAGGCGGCGCCTGCCAGTGCTGCCTGTTGGAAACTGCCGTTCCGGCTCAGACCGCCGTCGTACTCCACATGTGCAGCAAAGGGTGACTGACTGCCCAGCTTGAACTCACGCGAGATCTCGGTATAGGCTCCCTCGGTGAAATGACGGCTGAGGTCAATATCGACGAAATAGAACCACGAACCCCATTTGTCAGCCTTGAACTGCTCGAGTGTGATGGTCACCTTGGAACGTCCGGCCTCCTCACCGGTGTAGATGTTCCGTCCGAAATCATAATGTAGCTGTATGTCCTGTGCAGCCACGCTCAAAGGTAAAAGGGTAAAAAGGTAAAAAGGTAAGAACTTTACCATTCCCCACACCTTGCTTGTAATAGTTCCTTTTTCCATATCCTCCAGTTTTTTCAGTTATTTCTTAACATTTCCACCATAAGCCTTGCTGCTTCGTCGGCTGCCTTCTTGTCACCCAGCCGTTGTAGCATGTCTGCATAACCCTTCAGCATGGCTTCGCGATGCTCGCCGTCAGACAAGATGCGATTCAGTTCCCGCTTGACGGCCTCTAACGAGAAGTTGTCGGCCACCAGTTCTGGTACTACCTCCCGATTGGCAATGAGATTGACGAGTGAGACGTATTTTACTTTTAGGAGCAGTTTGCGCAGCACGCCATAGACCTTGGCCATCGGCAGACGGTAACAGACCACCTGAGGCACCTGGAACAGTGCCGTCTCCAGCGTGGCAGTGCCGCTGGTGACAAGGGCTGCGGAAGCCTGACTGAGCACTTCGTAGGTTTGGTTATGTACCAGTCGTACGTGCGAATCCTTTATATAGGTCTCATAGAAGTCCTCTGGTATGCTGGGCGCACCTGCCAGCACAACGTCGTAGCGGTCGGCATATTCACGCGTCGCCTCTATCATCGTAGGCAGGTTGTCCTTGATCTCCTGACGGCGTGAGCCTGCCAAGAGGGCGATGGTACACCCCCCTTTCGTCTCCCCCGAGGGGGAGAGACCAATAGCCTCCCCTCGGGGAGGTTTGGAGCGGGTCCGCAAATATTCTTCCACCTCCTCCTTCGTCGGATTTCCAACGTAATGTATGGGATAGTGGTGCTTCCCCTCGAAGAAATCGACCTCGAAGGGCAGGATGCTGAACATCTCGTCAACGTCGCGCTTGATACGCTTGATGCGGTATTCCTTCCACGCCCATATCTTGGGTGCGATATAGTAGAAGGTCTTGGGGCGCCCCCCTTTTTGTCCCTCCCCCTCGGGGGAGCTGGAGAGGGGTCTGTGTACATACTTCGCTATATCGAGGTTGAACCCTGGATAGTCAACGAGGATGACCACGTCTGGCTTCCAGTCGCTGATGTCCTGCTTGCACATTCGCATGTTCCGTAGGATGGTTGGCAGATGGAGCAGGACGGGGATGAACCCCATATAGGCCAAGTCACGGTAGTGCTTGACCATCGTTCCTCCTACGGCAGCCATCTGGTCGCCCCCGAAGAAACGGAACTGGGCTTCAGGGTCTTCGTGCTTCAACGACTGCATCAGGCGTGAGGCATGAAGGTCGCCACTGGCTTCACCGGCTATCAGGTAGTATCTCATTATAGTTGAGAGTTTAGAGATTAGAGTTTAGAGATTAGAGTTCAGAGTTGTTTCCCACCTCTTAAACTGTTCCATCGCTTCGTAGGCAGTGACATCGACCCGTGTTGGCGTGATGGCGATGAAACCGTGTTGCAGCGCCCAGTTGTCGGTATCTTCGGCATCCGGCTCGTCATTGTTGTACGAGCCCACCATCCACCAGTAGTCGTAGCCACGTGGATGGGAGCATTTCTTTGTCTCGTTAAACCACGTGCCATGTGCCATGCGGCAAACCTTGACACCCTTGAAGACCCCCTCCGTCTCCCCCTGTTTAGGGGGTGTGACTGAAGCCTCCCCTAAACAGGGGAGGTTGGAGGGGTCTGGGAAATTGATGTTCAGGCAGACACCTTGCGGCAGCCCTTCGCGCAAGACCCGTTCTGTCATCTGACGGACGTAGGGTGCCATCGGGCTGAAGTCTGCATCGGCACTATAGTCGCACAACGAATAGGCTATGGAGGGAATATACTTCATGCAACCCTCCATCGTGACACCCATCGTGCCGCTGTAGTGGGTGTTCACAGAGGCATTGTCACCATGGTTGATGCCGCCTATGACGAGGTCGGGCTTGCGCTCACAGATGTTTGCCAGTGCCATCTTCACACAATCGACGGGAGTGCCGTTACACGACCATACCTCCAGGTCTTCTTCCTTGCGGCGCAATGTCAGCGTCAGCGGCGTGGTGGCCGAAAAGGCGCAGGCGCTGCCACTGCGGGGACCGTCAGGAGCACAGACGACAATCCGTCCCAACGGCCTTACCATCTCAATCAATGAGTTGATGCCCTTGGCCTTGTAGCCGTCGTCGTTCGAAATCAAAATCAGTGGTTTCATAAAAACTCTTTTTAGGTGACAAAGGTAATGCTTTCTATCGACATTGCCAAACAATCGTGAACTTTTCATTCCGAAATGTTTGTCATTAAGGAAATAATGCGTATATTTGCAAAAAAATAATTCCCTGACCCCATAGAACGATATGAAGAAATCGCTGATACTGCTACTCCTGAGCCTGTTGCCCCTGCTGCCTGCAGCGGCACAGGATGCTCTGCGCTCCCAGAAAAAGCCGACAGCCAAGGCAGGCGACAGTATTCCGGCCAGGAAAGTGGAGACGGAACGGCTGCCAGACATGAACGTGGCTCGCCTCAGGCATACCACGTTGTTTGTGAATGGTGAGCTGACGGTGATTGGCGGTCACACGAACGGCTTTGTGCCGACGGCGACGGCAGAATATTTCAGCGACGGGGCCTGACACGAACTGCCGACGGTCTATAGCCACGACAACGGTGCGGCAGTCGTGATGAAGTCGGGTAGGGTGCTCCTTGCCGGCGGTCACGAACAGTCGTTAGACATCGGTCAGACATATACGGCAGAGTGGTATGACCCTGTAACGCATACATTTGACGGCTTCGGTTGCATGGACGTCAAGCGTGTCATGGCCTGCGCGGTAGAGATGGATAGCGGCCAGGTGGTAATCAGCGGCAACTGGTATCATCAGGACGGCATAGCGCTCTTGCAGGGCGAGGAGTTCTCGCTGTTGCCGACTGTCGGACAGGTCCCGATGGCGCATGACGGTCACCCCATAGGTTGGCTCATGCCCGTCGTAGCCGACCGTCAGGCGAAGCGGGCGTATCTGATGGGAGCAAGTACTGACGATACACATATTATATATATATATTAGGAATTGACTATGGCCAGTCTCCGGCTGTGCTGACGCTTTACTATACCGATCCGTTGCCCGACGTGGGCCTCTGTCCGCCCGTCCTGACGGCAGACGGTAACCTGGTGATGGCGGGAGGCTGTCAGGACTCCAACTTCAAGGCGTTTGCCTCGGCTGTCATATTCAAGGTGGGCAACGGCAAGGAAAGCCTGTCGGCATCGGGTTTCCCATGGTGGTGGATCGTGTTGGCGGCAGGAGTGTTGGTGGCAGCACTTGTCGCCTATGGGTTCTATAGATCCTATAAGTCCCGTGAGTCCCAAGGGTCCGATGAACCCAGTACCTCCGACAATGAGGAAATGATGGAACGCATCACCCGGCTGATGGAAGAACAGCAGCTGTTCCTGAATCCTGACTTGAAGGTTGCCGACGTGGCAGTGGCTCTGGGTACACACAGCCGCACCGTGTCCGACTGCATCAAGGCGACATACGACTGCTCGTTTACACAGTTCATCAACAACTACCGCGTGGAGTACGTGAAAAACCTCATGGCCGACCATCCAGGCAAGAAGATTCATGAACTGTATATTGCGGCAGGTTTTGCTTCGGAATCATCGTTCTTCCGAACGTTCAAACAGATTACGGGAATGACGCCCCGCGAGTGGATCGGTGAAAATCCACCCTCAACAGAGCCGTAGGCGTGCCATTTTTTAGGGTCTTATAAACAAGAAGAAAAGCCCCATTTTTGTCGGTTTTCAACAAGAGTGCCACTTTTGCTGAACAAAACCATAGCTTTTGCTGAACAAAACCTTAGCTTTTGTTGAAGAAAACCTTAGCTTTTGCTGAACAAAACCATAGCTTTTGTTGAACAAAACCTTAGCTTTTGCTGTAGGAAAACCTTTGGTTTTGTTGAAGGAGGCCTTTACCTTTGTTGAAGAAGACCTTTACTCTTGCTCAACAAAAACATAGCCTTTGGTTCAACCTGCCGTTTTACTCCATGTCAACGTCATAGCCCTCGTCGTCGTTGTTCCAAGTGTCGTACTTGGGAGCACGGCCACCACCGGCGCTGCCGCTACCGTATCCGACACCACCGTTGCCACCTGTGCTATTGACAGGACTTGTTTGCTGTAGCAGCATCTGCCGCATCTTCACTTCCACCATCTGGGGAATCAAATATCTTTTCTTCATATCTTGCTTACAATAAATAATCTATTCAAGTTTCCCATCTTCTTTTCTACCACAGATTCTTGCTACCGAAGGGACGCAAGAATCTGTGGTCGTTAAAAACATGAATCAAGGCTTTTTCTTTTAACATATAATTATCACGACTCCCTTCCTCCCCCTCGGGGGAGGTCAGGAGGGGGGGCTTACTTGATTACTATTTTCTTTCCATTATGGATATACACACCAGGTGCTGTCGGCTTGCTGTCGCCAAGCTTCAGGCCCTGCAGCGTGTACCAACCACTCCCCTCGCCCTTCGGAGAGGGGTCGGGGGTGAGGCTCCTGATTCCTGTTGTTTCGTTTCCGAAGTACAGGACAGCGTTGCCTATGCTGTTGTCCAGTTCGAAGTAGGCACGGCAGGCACCAACGTACGGATAGATCGGATTGTCGGGATTGGTAAGGTCGGGCTGTGGATAGTGCAGTGTGTTAGTGTCGCCCATGAACAGGATGTACTTGTTCGTCTCCCTATATTCTGTGTAGTCATAGGTGCCGATGAACTTACCACCCGTAAATGTAACGGCATTATCGGTGAGCGAAGCATTGTTAATAGTCACACCCGTGAACACAGGGTTCACGATGTTGTTGGTACCGTCACCCGTCCACTTAATTAAATAAGGTACGCCCGCGCTGATTGTGGTGGCATCCTTGAAGACCAGATAGAGCGTGCTGCCGTCGAGACCTGTCTGGTGGCCATCGTATGTGCCTGTGGCGTCAAGCTCTTTCAGCTCCGTGGGAGCCAGCTGTGCCGTCACCTGTGCAGCAGTCATGCCAAACGGCAGACACAGCGTGTTCCAGTAGCCGTCTTTCCAAAGTGTGCGACCGTTGAGCATAACGTTCGTGGCAACGCCGTTGAAGTCTTCGATGACTGGACTGTTGCTCGCCGCATCGTCGAGGACGATGGTTGCCTTTTCGCCAGCAGCCAGCGTGGTGAATGTTGCGGGCAGTGTACTGGTAGCTACCTCGCTGCCGTCCAAGCCGAGAATCTGGTATTCGTACTCCGTGGCAGGCGTAAGGCCGGTCAGCATCACCGAGGATTCCGTTGCAGAGACGCTACTCCACGGATAGACGGTCTTGTCGTTGGTGATGGTGATGTTGTCGAAATCAATATTCTTCCCAAGAATATTTGCACTGGTTTTGATACTTACATACTTGACGTCGGCGGGCAGTGTCATCTCATAGAGCTGCCAGTTGGTATTATCAATTGGAGCACTGATAGATGCGCCCCAGACGAAAGAGCTGACATTACTGTCTGTTGTTGAATAGCCGACATAGAAGGATTCGCCCATTAGTGATGCAGCAGCCGTTTGCGGTGCGCGATAATAGAGCCGTAACGTAGCTCCTCCCGTATAGCCGCTTAATTGGCGAGATAGCAGATATTTTGTTTTAGCTTTAAGGGAATAAGTAGAGAACCTGTAGAAATGCGTACCGTCACTTTCCGTTTTTCTCGTTCCATCACTACTGCGGGTCCAGTTTGAGGTCCATGAGTCGCCTTCGAAGTTCTCTGTAAAGAGGGTGAACTGTCCGGGGATAAAAGCAGCCTGCCTGTACTTCATCTGATAGCTGTCGTTGTTGCCCGTCCAGCTGATGTAGGCCGAGTTGTCGGCGGGCCATAGCGTCTTGACGAGGATGGCGGCCTGCTCGAAGGTGAAGTCGTCGAGGTAGATGTTTGTCTTGCCCTCGGAGGTGTATTTCACGGCGACGTACTTCGTGCCTTCGGGGAACTCCGTCTTGTACTGTGTCCACTCCGCGTTGGTGGCGGTCACCTCTTCTTCCCACGTAAAGTCGGCGGGGTCGCTGCCGGTCGTTGAATAGCCCGCTTGGAAGGTCTCGGCGTTGTCGGTGCTGGCGTTCTTATAGTAGAACGCCAGCTTCACGGCTGTGCTGCCGTCGAACTCCGGCGAGATGAGGTACTGGGGCGACGGGGCATCGGGCACGAACTTGAAGCCGTAGCTGCCGGTATGCTTGGCCTTCGTATCGATGCCCGTGATGGCGTTGTCCTCCTTGTTCACCAGTAGCTGCCAGCAGCCGATGCCGTTCTCGAAGCCCTCGGTGTAGGGCAGGCTCTGTATGGCGCAGTCGGTGGTGAAGTCGATGTAGGCGTAGTTGCTGTAGCTGCCGTCATACACGGCTCTGACGCGGAAGGTGTAGGCCGTGTTGGAGGCCAGCCCGCTGAGGGTGACAAATGTCGCGGTCACCTGTGTTTCTGTACTCCAAGACGCATCGTTCACCTTTTTATATTGGTAGGCATAGCCCGTAGGAGAACCGGAGGCGGGTGCTATCCAGCTCACCATGGCGCTCCAAAGGTAAGGAAAAGTTGAAATACCCAACTTTTCCTTACCTTTGTAGCCTCAAGAGTAACTATTAACAATTTAATTACATAACAACTATGAAAAAGATTTTAGTATTAATGTTAGCCGTATTTGCCATGAGCATGACGGCTGGTGCCCAAAACATGAGTTCACAAAGGCGGGCACAGCTGGTGGCATCCTCAACGAAGTTTGCCCTCATCAAGATTGGTAAGGACACGAAGAAATGGTATGCCCTGATGTACTTCCCAGTCTCGTATGGTGACTATTACGGGGTGACAGGTAAGAATAAACGTCCCCGTAACGCTTCGATAACGGACGTGATGTCAATGTCGGACACAGACAAGAGGAAGTTCGTTCAGGCATGCAACGCCTTCGACAACCGCATGAAGTTTCATGTGGCCACGACGTCGGAGCTTTACAAGGCACTGAACAAGCACTACAACATTCAAAGTGAGAACGGTCCTTATAGCATCGCCACCAAAGGCTTCTACCTGGCAATGGACTACAATAGCTACAAGCGCATGAAGGCCCTCGTCAAGAAATATGGCCGTACTGGCCATAGCGGAGCTGGAGTAGGATGAATAGCAGCCGAGAGTACTTCCTGGGACCAAGCGAAAAAGAAGTCTCGAAGGCACTCTCGTTCTAAAAATTCCTAATATTTTTGCATTTTTGCTCACTTATTCGTACCTTTGAGACTGCGTCTCGAAGGCACTCCCGTTGACTCCGTCTTCCTCTGTCACGACTCGGCCATTCAAGTACACTTGATGGCTCTCGCTGTTCCATCGGTTCGACAATAAAACTAAAAAAAAGTTTTTTTATTTTGTATTGTTCTCACTTATTCGTACCTTTGCCACCAAATATCTTTATTCGAAAGGAACAAAATGGGAAAAATTATAGCTTTAGCCAACCAAAAAGGAGGCGTTGGCAAAACCACGACAACGATTAATCTGGCGGCATCGCTGGCCACACTGGAGAAGACAGTGCTGGTGGTCGATGCCGACCCTCAGGCAAACGCGTCAAGTGGTCTGGGCGTGGACATTCAGGAGGTGGATTGCTCCCTCTATGAGTGTATCATCGACAAGGCAGAAATACACGATGCCATATATACTACAGATATTGAAGGACTGGACATCATCCCCAGCCATATCGACCTGGTGGGAGCAGAGATAGAGATGCTCAACCTGGAGAACCGTGAGAAGGTGGTCAGCAAGTTGCTGGAACCCATCCGCAAGGATTACGACTATATACTGATTGACTGTTCGCCGTCTCTGGGACTGATTACCGTCAACTCCCTGACGGCATCCGACTCGGTGATTATCCCCGTTCAGTGTGAGTATTTTGCCTTGGAGGGAATCTCGAAGCTGCTGAATACCATTAAGATCATCAAGCAGAAGCTGAATCCGAAACTGGAGATCGAGGGTTTCCTGCTGACCATGTACGACTCTCGTCTGCGTCTGGCCAACCAGATCTATGACGAGGTGAAACGGCACTTCCAGGAGCTGGTGTTCAAGACTGTCATTCAGCGTAACGTGAAGCTGTCGGAGAGTCCGTCGCACGGACTGCCCGTCATCCTCTATGATGCCGACTCGACAGGTGCCAAGAATTATCTTGCATTGGCGAAGGAGATTATTAATAAGAATAGTTGAGAGTTAAAGGTTTAGAGTTCTTGCGTCCCTTCGGTAGCAAGCGAGCAGAGCTCGAGCGGAGTGACTTTACATAATAGAGACTGTGGCGAAGATGCTTTCCGGATTACGGAAGAAGTTGGTAGAGTCTCTCAACTCTTAATACTAAACAATAAACTAAGATGGCAGTAAAGAAGAAATACAGCAAGACCGTTCTGGGACGCGGACTGGACGATATCGGTACAGGACGCGGACTGGATGCCTTGATAGAAACAGGAGAGGTGCGTACCCAGGGGTCGTCGAATCTGAATGAGGTGGAGGTGAGCAGGATTGTACCCAATCCCAACCAGCCTCGTCGGGAGTTTGACCAGGATGCCCTGCAGGAACTGGCCTCGAGCATTAAGGAGCTGGGTATCATACAACCCATCACACTGCGTCAGATGGATGACGGCCGGTATCAGATCATTGCCGGTGAGCGTCGCTGGCGTGCGTCGCAGCTGGCGGGCCTGACGACGATTCCCGCCTATATCGTTACGGTGGAGGATGAGAGTGCTATGGAAATGGCACTGGTGGAGAACATCCAGCGTGAGGACCTGAACGCCATAGAGATAGCACTGGCTTACCAGCACTTGGCAGAGACGACTGGCATGACTCAGGCTAAGATCTCGGAACGTGTGGGAAAGAGCCGTGCTGCAGTGACCAACTACATGCGTCTGTTGAAGCTGCCCGCACAGGTACAGATGGCGCTGAAGAACAAAGAGATAGACATGGGCCATGCCCGTGCGCTGCTCTCTATCGACAGCCCCTCGCAGCAGGTGCGTCTGTTCAAGGAGGTTCAGAAGCAAGGCTACTCCGTCAGAAAGGTGGAGGAGATTGCCCAGATGCTGAAGAGCGGACTGGTGACAAGTGGCAAGGGACAAGGGACAGGCGGCAAGAAGTTGCCCGAGGAGTATCATACACTCCGTGACCGTCTGTCGGACTTCTTCCACACCCGTGTGCAAATGACCTGTTCACCGAAGGGCAAGGGAAAGATCAGCATCCCGTTCGACAACGAGGAGCAGTTGGAGCGTATCATGAATGCGCTTGACGGGACGAGGGGTGAGAAGTGATAAGTGATAAGTGACAAGTGAGAAGTGGAAAGGTGAAAATGATGAACCTCATGAGCAAAGTAAAAAGGAGCATGGTGAAGGTCTTATCCTTTTGCTTTCTTACCTTCTTACCTTCAAGCGTCGCTGCACAAGTCATTGAACCTGCTCCGCTGGACAGCATTGCTGTTCTGGAGGCAAGGGTTGATTCCATGCTGGCTGCCGATACGATGCATGTGACAATGCCCGACGAGCTGGAGCCGTTCTTGCCGGCAGATACCTTCAAGCTGAAGGTCTCCCGCGACTGGGCTACGTGGAAGCCGCAGCCTCAGAAAGCTCTCTGGCTGGCACTCGTGTTGCCCGGTGCAGGGCAGATCTATAACCGTAAATATTGGAAACTGCCCATCGTGTATGGCGGATTTGTGGGATGTATCTATGCCATGACATGGAATAACACCATGTATAGAGACTATTCTCAGGCATATCTGGACATTACGGACAACGACCCCAGCACGGAAAGCTACAACAAGTTCCTGCATCTCGGACGGAAGATTGACGCTTCAAACGAGAGCATATTCAAGGAACTTTTCAAGAAGCGAAGGGACAGGTATCGCCGTTGGCGCGACCTGAGTTTCTTCTGTCTGGTGGGTGTCTATGCCCTCTCGGTCATTGATGCCTACGTGGATGCGGAGCTGTCGCAGTTTGACATTTCTAACGACCTGAGTCTTAGAGTGACACCTGCCGTCATGAATAACAGCTCATCTGCCAATCCGTTGCAGTCCTCATCGTTTGGCGTGAACTGTAGTCTGAATTTTTAGGACAACGGACAGACCCCCTCTTCCGTCCCCCCGAGGGGGGAAACGTGTGCGCAGAAAGCCTCTCCTCGGGGAGGTTTGGAAGGGGTCTCAAAGGGACAACGGACTGTGCTCAGCGGCTTCTCCGCTGAGAAAGGTTAAAAAGTAAAAGGGTAAAAAAGAAAAAGGAAAAGGAATGAATAATAAGAAGAATATGGGAAAAAGAAGTATAGACAACAAGGTATCGGGTTTGGTAAAATGGTTTCTGGCGTTTTGCCTTTTAGCCTTTTTACCCTACAGTGCATCTGCGCAGATCGTAGTTGACGATGAAGACGACGAGGAGGAAGTTGAGATTGACGAAGACGATATTATTGTGACTGACGGCGACGGCGACGAAGAAATCATCGAGTTCCCCGAGGCCATGACGTACGACCTGGACAGTCTTCTGAACCTCTATATGTCAAAGACTTATCTTGATGAGGATGCTGATTGTCGTATGCGTGACGAGAATCCGACTTTTACGGAGCAGGAATATATTGACCGTCTGAGTCGTCTGCCTTATCTGATGGAGATGTCGTACAACGATGTGGTACGCAGCTGCATAGACCGTTATAGCGGTCGCTTGCGCAGGTCGGTCAGCTATATGCTTGGCTCCAGCAACTTCTACATGCCGATCTTTGAGGAGGCATTGGAGTCGTATGGCGTGCCTTTGGAGCTGAAGTATCTGCCTATTATCGAGTCGGCACTTAACCCGCGTGCCGTGTCACGCGTGGGTGCTACAGGCTTGTGGCAGTTCATGTTGGCTACCGGTAAGCGCTATGGCCTGAAGGTGAATACGCTGGTCGATGAACGACGCGACCCGGTGAAGTCGTCGTATGCCGCTGCTCATTACCTGAGCGACCTTTACAAGATATATGGTGACTGGAACCTGGTGATTGCCGCCTATAACTGTGGTCCTGGCAACATCAACAAGGCCATTCACCGTGCCAACGGCAGTACCGACTATTGGCAGATCTATCCTTATCTGCCAGCCGAGACACGAGGCTACGTGCCTGCCTTCATCGCTGCAAACTACATCATGAACTACTACTGTGATCACAATATCTGTCCGATGCGTTCACGACTGCCCGAACGTACCGATACCGTTGTGGTTCACAAGAATGTTCACTTGCAGCAGATTGCCAATGTGTGTGGTATCGACATTGAGGAGCTGCGTACCCTGAACCCCTCCTACCGTCACGACATCGTTCCGGGAGCAACAGAGCCTTCGGCTATCCGCATGAGTCTGGCAGACATCACGAAGTTTATTGACATGGAGGACTCGGTCTATCGCTACAGGGCCGACGAGCTGCTGACACGACGTGCCGTCGTGGAAATCAATGACGACGTGCCGACTTATACGCATCATAAGAAGAAGGGCAAGCGCGGACGCGGCTCTGTGTCTTCCAAGCGCGGTAAGCGTCATCGTGGCAGCAGCGTGTCAAGTGGCAAGCGCCATCGTGGCAGCGTGTCAGGCAGCAAGCGTAGCAAACGCCAGGCCAAGGCATCTGCCAAGCGCGGAGGCTCGAAAAAGAAGAAGGGTGCCGGCCGCAAGAAGAGGAGATAGGACTCTCGCTCTCATGGGGCCTATGAGCCTCATGAGTCCCATGAGCCCTATTACCTCATTGGCCCCATTAGCCTCATTCGCCCCATAAAAACATAGGAGGAACAACGATGGATGACGAGCAGAAAAGACAAGAAGCCGTTGACGAACAACTGATAAACGATGCTTTCCAGCACTTGCTGGATAGCTATATAGCTTCACGCCATCGGAAGAAAGTAGATATCATCACCAAGGCATTCAACTTCGCCAAGCAGGCGCACAAGGGTGTCCGCCGCTTGTCTGGCGAGCCTTATATCATGCATCCTATCGCTGTCGCGCAGATTGCTTGCGAGGAAGTGGGGCTGGGCTCCACCAGTATCTGTGCGGCATTGTTGCACGATGTGGTGGAAGACACGGACTATACGACCGAGGATATCGAGAACATCTTCGGTGCCAAGATCGCTCAGATTGTCGATGGACTGACCAAGATATCCGGTGGTATCTTCGGTGAACAGGCATCCGCACAGGCAGAGAACTTCAAGAAGCTGCTGTTAACCATGAGCGACGACATCCGCGTCATCCTTATTAAAATATGTGACCGCCTGCACAACATGCGTACGCTGCAGAGTCAGCCGGCCAACAAGCAATACAAGATTGCGGGTGAGACGCTCTATATCTATGCTCCTCTGGCCAATCGCCTGGGACTTTATAAGGTAAAGAGCGAGCTGGAGAACCTCAGCTTCAGCTATGAGCATCCTGACGAGTATAAGGCCATCAAGGCTAAACTGGCCAAGACGGAAGCCTCGCGCCATGAGCTGTTCGACCAGTTCACGGCTCCCATCAAGGAGTCGCTTGACAAGATGGGCATCAAGTATAAGATCAAGGAACGTGTCAAGACGCCCTATTCCATCTGGAGCAAGATGCAGAACAAGAACATCCCGTTCGAGGAGGTGTTCGACATCCTGGCCGTCCGTATCATCTTCATACCCAAGAACCGCGAGGAGGAAGTGAACGAGTGCTTCAACATCTACGTTGCCATGTCCAAGATATACAAGTCACATCCTGACCGTCTTCGCGACTGGCTGAACCATCCGAAAGCCAATGGCTATCAGGCACTCCACGTAACGCTGATGTCAAAGCAGGGACGCTGGATTGAGGTGCAGATACGAAGTGACCGCATGGACGAGATAGCCGAGCAGGGACTGGCGGCTCACTGGAAATACAAAGAGGGTGACGAGGATGATGAATATACTGAGGATGAGGCTGAACTGAACGAATGGCTGCGTACCATCAAGGAGATTCTCGACGACCCGCAGCCGGATGCCATGGACTTTCTCGATGCCATCAAGCTGAACCTTTTTGCCAGCGAGATATTCGTGTTTACCCCGAGGGGAGAGATCAAGACCATGCCGTCAGGCTGTACGGCACTCGACTTCGCCTTCTCCATCCATACGTTCCTCGGCTCACACTGCATCGGGGCCAAGGTGAACCATAAGCTGGTGCCCCTGAGCCATAAGCTGCAGAGTGGAGACCAGGTAGAGATCCTCTCCTCCAAGTCCCAGCATGTCAAGCCGACATGGATCAACTTCGTCAGCACCGCCAAGGCCAAGGGCAAGATTCAGGCCATCCTGCGTCGCAAGAACCGTGAGATTCAGAAAATCGGCGAGGAGCTGTTGACGCAGTTCCTGAAGAAGCATGATATAGCATACAACGTGAATGTAGCCGATCAGCTGGCCGCTTTCCATGATTCGAAGAAGCGCGAAGACTTCTTCCAGTCCTTGGCCGACAAGACCATTATCCTGGGAAATGAGGACATCGATGAGCTGAACGGCAAACACAAGAACAAGAACGGCAAGAGTGGATGGCGACGCTATGTGCCGTTCATTGGCTCCGGAAAGCCGAAGGAAGAGGATAAACAGCCCGACCTGTTTATTGTGCCCGAGAAATTCAACCGTAAGAAACCCATCTACATTACCGACGAGAACATTGGTCAGTTTAAGTTTACCAACTGTTGTCACCCCATTCCGGGCGACGATGTGCTGGGCTTCATCGACAATAAGAATCGTATTGAGATCCATAAGCGTGCCTGTCCTGTGGCCAATAAGCTGAAGACAAGCTACGGCAATCGTATCCTCGATGCCAAGTGGGACATGCACAAGAAGCTGTATTTCGGTGCTACGGTACGGATGCAGGGTATTGACCGTATGGGTATCCTGGTCGATGTGTCGCGTGTCATCACCTCACAGATGAATGTCAACATCCGGCGACTGACCATTGAAGGCGACGACGGCGTGTTCGACGGAACCATCGAGCTGCGCGTCCATGACCGTGAGGATGTGAAGGAGATTATCAACAACCTCAAGAAGATAGAGGGTGTACAGACCGTGACGCAGATAGTATAAGTGACAAGACCCCTCTCCAGCTCCCCCGAGGGGGAGAAGCAAGTGACAAGTAATAAGTGATAAGTGACAAATGAAAAGAGATAAGACTATTGTAGCCCTTGTGCTGCGCCGCGTATTGTTAGTGTGCTGCCTCCTTTGGAGTGCGGTAGCAAATTTGCCACTTGTCACTTGTCACTTGTCTTTTGCCTCTCCCCCTCGGGGGAGCTGGAAAGGGGTCTTGCCTCTCCCCCTCGGGGGAGCAGGAGAGGAGTCCTTCGACAACCCGGACACCATCTTCGTTGCACGCGACGGCACAGGACAGTTCCGCAATGTCGCTGAAGCCATAGAAGTGTGCCGTGCCTTTATGGACTATCACAAGGTCATCTTCGTCAAGCGTGGCACATACAAGGAGAAAATCATCATACCCCAATGGCTTACCAATATCGAGATCTGCGGCGAGGACCGCGACGAGACCATCATCACCTGGGACGATCATGCCAACATTCTCCTCCCTCCCCTATCGGGGGAGGATGAGAGGGGGCTGGGGAGGCCTATGAGCACCTTCCGTACCTACACCGTCCGAGTGGATGGCAGTTCTATTACCATTAAAAACATAACCATCGAGAACAACGCCGCCAAGCTGGGACAGGCAGTGGCACTGCATACCGAAGGAGACCGTCTCACGTTTATCAACTGCCGTTTCCTGGGTAATCAGGATACGATATATACGGGAAACGCAGGCACCCGGCTTTACTTCAAGGACTGTTACATCGAAGGAACCACCGACTTTATCTTCGGTCCTTCGACGGCCTGGTTCGAGCATTGTGATATCTACTGCAAGCAGGACTCCTACATCACCGCTGCTTCCACACCTCAGGACCAGGCCTTCGGCTATGTGTTCAACGACTGCACCATCACGGCAGCACCTGGTGTGACTAAGCTCTATCTGGGACGTCCGTGGCGTGACTACGGCTATACGCTGTTCATGAACTGTGACCTCTGCAAGGAGATTCTGCCTGAAGGATGGCATCACTGGGAGGAACATCGTGAGCAGACCGCCCGTTACATGGAGTACAACAATCGTGGCGAGGGAGCGGCAACCACGCAGCGCGTGCCGTGGAGCCGTCAGCTGACCCCCAAAGAGGCCCGGCAGATAACGTTAGACCGTGTGTTCAGCATCAGCAGCACATGGACACCACCAATCACCGAGTAACTGATTAACCGAAACAAAAACAAGACGGATACCCAGGCTCCCGCGAGGGCTACTACGTGAGGGCGGTTCAGGGACTGACGTTCAATGCTGACGGCACAGGCACCTGCTACCATTACCTGTGCGACGTGGCGGGCGATCCGCTCAGCATCTACGGCGGCAGCATGGATGCGGAGAACGGACGGTTCCACTTTACCGTCAAGGATGACAGCATTGTCACCATTATCCGTGACGGTGAGGGCGACGGCCTCCACTCTAAGACGTGCCCTTGCTGACGGTTAACAGTGTGGATAGCGACGATGAGCTGAATTGGAAATTACAGGGGTTTGACGAGAACGAGGAAGACCGCTAACAATACTATTTCTTCTTCTTGTCCTTCTTCTTGTCTTTTTTCTTGTCCTTTTTGTCCTTCTTCCGTTGTCCGTTGTCCGTTGTCCGTTGTCTCTTATTTTTTTTATCTGTTGTCCGTTGTCCGTTGTCCGTTGTCCTTTTCCATGGCACATGGAAATGCAGTCCAGGCTTGATCTTCATGTCCTTCAGCGACTCGGTCTTCGTAAAGGTAAACGAGCAGGTGATGTCGGCAAGCTTTCCTTTGTCAACGATTTTTCCTTCGGCTACTGCGCCGTCGCTCTCGATGACGGCATCGACGTTACTCGTCTTAACTATTCCATACTGAACCTTATCCACATGGGCATCAACATGGCCGATAGGCAGCTTGCCGCCTTTCTTCCTGCGCATGGCGGCAGTACGGTCTTTTGAGAAGTCAATCTTGAAGTTGGCCGAACACATAAGGTTTTTCAGGCTTTCCATATCGAAGGCCTTGCCTATCTGGAACGGGTTGACGGTACGTATGGAGCCGACAACATATTTGGTGTCTTCCAGCAGTGAGAAATTGAAATTGAGGTCGCCCAGTGCCGTATGCAGCCGTCCGCCGAATTGCTCACGACGGTACAATACGGCAAAGTCGCCCTGATAGGTGATGTTGCCAATCCTTTTCAGCTGTGCCATCATCAGCTTCTTGACGGTAAACTGATTGATAATCTCTTCCGTGATACCTTTGCTGGCCGTCATCCTGTTCACATGGAACCTGACTGCCAGTTTCTCTTTCTCCTTCCAGTCCCTGATGTTACCTTCTGCCTGGATGTTCAGCCGCTTGTCCTTGGTGTTGACGCGGACGTCGTGAAACTGCATGCCTTTGTCGTCTCCCTCAATACGTACCTGAAGCTGCAACGGTATGGTGAAGTTGGCCAGCGAACGGGTAAATGGTGTCGAGATGTCCTGCAGCAGGGTGTTGCCGTAGATTGTCGTCGTCTTGTAGCTGAGCGTCCTGCCCAGCTTTTTGTTGGGCAGCTGGAAGACGGCCGTGTCGAACCGTAGCGTGGTACCCTTGCCCTGCGTCACTTCAAAGTCGTTCAGCCACAGCGACTTCCAGTTGGTGGATATGCGGCTGCGTAACTTGCTGATGTGGATGCCCGTCGTATCGTCATCGACGGTACAGTCTATGAGTGTGACGTTGAGTGTGTCTTTGTTGAAATGGTTGATGGAAAACCGCAGGTTCACCATCAGGTCCAGGTGTCCCACGTCGAAGAAGCCGCGATGAGGCTTGCCGGTATTCTTGCGTGGCAGATGGTTGTCTGTGGAGAAACGCAGGCTGTCGAAGCTGATGGATGCCTTTTTGAAGCGTTTCAGGTAGTTGCCTTCCTTTAGTTGTATGTGTCGCGTCACTGGTCCGCGTTTCGTGGTTCGCTCCCATACGGCATCGATGTTCCTGATGCATAGCCTGGTCATGTCCAGCCTCAACCGTTGTCTGTCGTCCGTTGTCTGTCGTCCGTTGTCCGTTGTCCGTTGTCCGTTGTCCGTCCGTAGTCGGTCAATGACAAACTGGAAGTTGGCAGCCGAGTCGGGAGTGAGCTGGTAGATATGAGCTTCAAAGCCTTCGATGTTAGCCTCCTCGATGACTACATGGTTGCTCAACAGTTCCCACAGGCTCAAATCGACGGTCAGGTGTTCGAGATGGAACATCGGGCGTTGCTGTAGGTCGTCGATGCTGACATTATGCAGCAGGATGTTCTGATCCCATACATTAATGTTCGCGCTGTCAATCGACACACGTGTCTGCAGCTGTTCCGACAGTATGTTCGTTGCTCGTCTAACCAGCCAGTTCTGGACTGTTGGCGTAGATAACGAGAATGCCGCCACCGTAAACAATATTGCGATGACGGCAGCTATGGCCAATGCCACTACTATCCATCTCTTGATCCTCCTGCCCATTATTGCAGTCCGTCCAATTGCCGCTTCAGGGCTTGCAGGTCTTCACGCACGCTGGTCAGACGCTGTATCATGTCTGCCGTGCGGTCTGCACCGTCGCGGTTGCTGTTGATGATCTTCTTCGCAGCAGCCAGCTTGAAGCCACGAACCTTCACCAGGTTATGTATCAGACGAATCTGCTCAATGTCCTTCTCGGTGTATTGGCGCACCTTGGCCGGACCACTGGTCTTGGGCTTCAGATAGGGAAACTCCGTCTCCCAATAACGTAGCGTACTCTCGTTCAGGTCGAACATCTCGGCAACCTCCTTGATGGAGTAGTACAGTTTCAAATTCTTGTTCAGATTCAGTGCCATAATTCTCTATTCATTTATTTTGATGGCAAAGTTACGAAAAAAATGAAAGAATAAAAAAATAAAAGAATAAAAAAATAAAAAAACACGTGAGAGATGGAGAGAAAGATTTAAATTCTTTGTATTTTTGCACACAAATAAATGATTAAACCATAAAATGACAACGACATGAAAAGTTTTTCAACCATCATCATTGCCGTCGTGCTGATACTGACGGCTTTCCAGCTGACCGCATGCAACCGTTTGAAGAAACTCGTAGATAAGGAGGAGAAGGACACCGTCAGTGTAGAACAGCCGCTGGCGGCCGATGCTGACGTGCCGGAGGAAGAGACTATAGACTACGACCCTTCCGACATCACCGCCTTTGGACTGTACGGACATGTCAAGGAAGCTGTGCAGATGACCTACGAAGCGACTCTTCAAGGTGACAAGCTGGTACGCGGTGAACGCGCAGAGGGCAGCGAGACGCGCTATTACCGTTTCCAGGAAGACGGACTCGTCACCTACGACTGCTATAAGAATGAATATACCTACGACCAGAATGGCAAGTTCATTCGCGGACGCTCTGACGCCTCGAAGATGGAACGTTCGCCGCGTGGACTCATTGCCCGCTACGAGAACCGCGAGTCCAGCAACCACTGGGAGGGCTACTCCTGCGATTTTGAGTACGATCAGGAAGGACGCATGACGAAGCTGATCTTCACGGGCTGGGAAGAAGTCTTCGAGTATAATTATACCTATGACGGTGACAAGGTCTATCCTTCTCGCGAACTGATGGAGGGACAGGCATGTGCCGACCTCTTCAAGAGTCGCACGGAGTATCGCTATACCCGTTTCGACAGTCACGGCAACTGGCTTGAGCGCGAGCTGTGGCTAACGGAAGAGCAGGGCGTGGAAGACGGTACTGACTCCCCACAAATGGACGTTTCACGCAGGTACCAGATCGAGGTACGCAAGATTTCCTACTATTGATGCGCTTCACGATTTATCATTTTCTAACAAAATGGTGTAAGAAAATGATAAATCCGCGAAAAAATGAGGGTAGGACACCAAGAAAATGCCCGAAATGTTTGTTAGTTTGAAGAATAATGCTTATCTTTGCCCTGTCGTTGTTTAGGTAACACGGACAGAACATAAAATATACATATTATTATCAATTAAAAAACCAAACAATTATGAAAAAGTTATTTACTTCATTAGTCCTCCTTTTAGGAGTGATGATGGTACAGGCACAGATCCTTAAAGTGGGTGGTGTCGATGTAAGCGTTTCTGGTACTTCTACTGTTACCGTAACTGGTGGTGACATCAAGTCGGGTACGGTCAAATATGACCAGAAGAATAAATGTCTCTATTTAGATGGTGTCACAATAACACGTACCAGCGGTGACTGTGTTTACTCCAGTATAGATGGTCTGACCGTCTATTTAAAAGGTTCAAACACTCTGACTTGCGGATCCGAATCAAGTAATCTCAGCGCTTGCTTTTATTTAATAGGAAAGACAGAGTTGCGGTCGTATAGCTATTATGCCCCGGCTACTGTCACGCTGACGAACGACGGAGCTGGTTGTGACATAGTAATGGAAGCTGGTTACCGTCTTGACGTAAGTTGCATGCACTTGACCTGTAAGACAAAGAGCCATCACTGCATGCGTGCCACGAACTCCGCTAGTATCTTCGCTCCAAACTATACCTGGATTACGTTCGAAGCAGGCGGAACGAATACTTATGCTTTGTATCTCTTCAAAGGAGGTATATACACCAACTTGAACAGTCTGCCACAGTCTGTTGTTACTAACTCTGGATACAGTTTCAGTTCTACAGCAGGCGGTATCGTTAATTCCAGCGGTAATTTGGTAGCCTCAGCTAATGTCGTACCGACCATAGTCATTGGTAAGGTTCCTGTCAGCATGATTAATCATAGCTGGGACAAGGATGACGCTGCAGCCGCTAACCTTGGCTTGAGTGCTGGTACCGTCAGTTTCGACTACGCAAGCAAGACACTTAAGCTCGACGGTGTAACTTTATCCAGTTCTGGTCAGCTGGTTCAAAATCGTTTGTCTGGTCTTAGCATCGAGACCACGGGTACCACCACAGTTAAGTCTTCGGGTGATTGGCCCATTATACTTTATGCAAAAACTAATTTTACTGGAACGGGTACTCTGATAGTTGAGGCAACCAATGGCAATTTTTCTGGTGTCAGAGTTAATAATTCCGCAGATGTCACTGTCAAGATGGGCAAACTCAGTGTTACAGGTCCATATTATGGATGGAGCGGAGGATCAGGCGGAACGTTGACCTTAAGCAAATACAATAGCACCAGTGTAAGCTCCGACTATTATTTCAAGGGAACTGGTCATGGTGCCCTGAATGCAAAGAAGCTGGTATTGACTGACATGGACTTCTGGAGTGGTACCGACGGTACACCGGGATGCTACTTCGATGAAGATAAAAGTGATGGTACTAATAAGGGATTTGTCTGTCAGAATGGTGGAGCGATTGTAAAGGGTGAAAATGTGGTGAATTTCTACAAACTCGATGACGGTGACAAGTATCCTATTTTCGTCGGTGGCACACAGGTAACATGGTGTAACAAAGATGGTGTTGGTAGTAAGTACATCACCGCTGGCGGTGGTACGGCTGTAAAGTGGAACAACAGCGACAGAATACTGACGCTGAATAACGTGACACTGAAAACTACTGCCAGTGGCGTTAAAGGCATTTCTGTTGGTTCTTCTTTGTCTGGTGATCTGACAGTCAACATTACAGGCGAGAATTCCATAACTTCTGCCGATGATGCCTTCTATATGAACAAGAACACAACATTCTCAGGTGATGGTAAAGCAGAGTTCATCTCAACAGCAGAATCAGGCCTGTCCGGCGCAGGCGGTGCATGCCCAACGTTCACCTTACGCCAGCCTATCAAGTTCCAGGGAAAGAGGTACGGCTATTGGGGAACCGGCTCTTCAAACGAGGTGATGACGATTAAAAAGACTTCGACTGGCGGATATGTTCGCTTCTCTGGTGAGTCTGCAGCTGTATATAATCTGACAAAACTTTCACTGGACAAGGTTGGATTTGTTTCTTTAGCTAGTTCAGAGAACCTCTATGGATGCTATTTCGATCCAGATGAAAAAACTGTGATGCAGAATGGCGGTGTTACAGCCAAGGGAGCCGGTAAATTTGTGGCATTCGGATATATTTCTAGTAGTTACAACATTTATGTCGGTGACGTACAGGTTAACGATCTTAATGCGGGTGGTATAGGCAGTAAGTACATCACCGCTGGCGGTGCTACGGCCGCAGTCTATGATGCAACCAACAAGAAACTGACGCTGAACGGTGCG